>DATBTJ010000091.1:0-2106 GCA_036559305.1 Jatrophihabitans sp. | reverse complement strand
AGCGCCCCGCCTCGACGCTCGGGGCCTTCACCTGGGCCGACAGCAATTCGGGCAGCTCGTCGATCTCGGCGTCGAAGTCCCAGCCGGTTCCGGTCAGGTACTCCCAGCCGCGGCCGGCGGCGGGGGCGAGGGTGCGCATCGAGGAGAACGAGCCGGCGGCCCGGTCGACGTGGACCGCGGTGAACCGTGGCGCGACCCGCACCCGCTGCTGGGTCGTGGTGGTGCCGTGCGAGTCCGCGTAGAACTTGTTTTCCAGCACCATCTCGACGCGGGCGTCGACGTGGTCGACGCCGTCGGCCGCGAGCAGCCGTTCCGACAGCTCGGTCAGGCGGCTCAGCCGGTCGGATTCGCTGATGTCGAAGGGATTCACGTCGTAGGCCGACACCCAGGTGACGTCGTCGTAGACGGGCTCGGCGGCGAGCTGGACGGGCGTCGAGCTGAGTACTCGGCTGACCTTGGCGGTGGCGACGGCCTGGTCGGCAAGCTGACGAGCCGCCGACGCCGTGCGGACGATGCCGCTGGCGAAGCCCCACGCGCCGTCATGGACGACGCGGACGGCGAGGCCGACGTCCTCGCGGTCGGAGGTCGAGTCCAGGCGGGCGTCGCGCAGCGAGAGCATCGCCGTGCGCGTGCGCTCGAGCCGGAAGTCCGCGTGCTCGCAGCCGAGTTGCGTCGCGCGCTCGAGGGCCGCACCGGCCAGCTCGCGCGCGGGAAGGGCGAGAAACGCAGGGTCGATATCGGGCATGTGGGCAACGTACGCGATGACCGATCGGTGGGCGCGCCCGGTCAGCAGGCCCCCAGGCCGCCCTGGTAGCCCTTCACGAACGCCTGGACCCGCTGCAGCCCGGTGGTGCCGCGCGCGCCGAACGCGGCCTCGGAGTTGACCAGATCGAGCACTGCAGAGGTCGCCTCGTCCATGTCCGGTGGCGAGAGCACGTACGGGTGCGTCTTGTCCGACGTCTCGCGGTTGATGTCCTCCGAGTACGCCCCGGCGTAGCAGATCGCTGCGATCAGCGAGGCGGAGCCGGTGATCGGCTTGTGGAAGAACTGCGACCGCGCCGCCATGCCCCACGCCACGGCCACCAGCAGGCCGAGAGCGAAGTCCCCCGGTTGGTCGGGTTGCAGGCTGACCGTCGCGTCGGTCTTGTCGATCACGACGTCGGTGATGCTGTTGTACGCGCGCTGGGCGAAGGACGGGCTGTAGTAGACGGTGTTGTCGTCCGGGCAGTACCCGAACTCGCTCGACGCGTTCGTCGCGCCGCATGCCGGGTGGTCGGCCTGCGCGAGGGTGACCGGCCGCAGCGTCTGGCCGATCGACGTGCCGGCTTTGCGCCAGAACCGGTTGAGGTCGTGACCGATGCCCTGCGGGCCGAGGATCTCGTCGAGGGGCATGTTGCCCTGCGAGTTGTAGTCGTTCTGGTCGACGTAGCCGCGCTCGGTGTATGTGCGGTCATGCAGGTAGGTGGGGCTGAAGCAGTACGTGGCTCCGTGCTGGATGCCCAGCTGCAGTGCGTTGATGCGATCGAAACCGTTGCCGTGCGTCGCGTCCGTCGGGGTGTCGGGTGTGGAGTCGCGGATCTGGAAGTAGCCCTCGAGAGCGCGGTCGAGATCGGCGGGCGAGATGCGGAAGTGCGGCGCCCTGCCCGCGAGCATGGCGGCCGCGAAGGCGCCGGCGGCGCAGTCGGCCTGGGACTCGATGTCGATGGTGGCGATGCCGTTGCCGCCCTCGATGTGCAGCCGGTGCTGGATCGCGTGGCCGAACTCGTGGGCGAAGACCAGCGCGGTCAGCGCGGGCCCGTACTGATTGGTGAGCACGGGCAGCAGGTGGCCGGACCCGCGGTCCCAGATGATCGAGTCGTCGAGCTGGCAGTAGGCGGCGTTGTCCACGATGAAGGTCAGCCGCTGGCGCAGGCACTTGTTCGGCTTCGCGCTGGCCGGCACCTGTCTGGTCGCCATCAGGTGCGCGCCGTCCACCGAGTACAGGCTGCCGTGCAGCGGCGGCAGGGCTGCACCGTGCGCGACCTTCGGGTAGGTCACCTTCCAGAAGCTGATGACGTCGGCGAGCGCGGCCTTGACCTCGGTGTCGAAGCTGCCGCCGGAGTCGCC
>DATBTJ010000090.1:0-15653 GCA_036559305.1 Jatrophihabitans sp. | reverse complement strand
CGAGCGAGGCCGTCACGCCGACGATCAGCAGCGGGAACACCAGCCGCATGCCGAAGACCGCGACGACGACACCGACGGTGAGGAAGATCTGCTGCCAGAATCGGCTCATCCGAGCCAGGATCGTCGCGTTCACCACCGCGTTGTCGAACGAGATCGACACCTCGAGCACGATCAGCACCGCGGTCAGGAGCAACGCAGCCGGGCCGCCGTAGAGCATGCCGGCGGCCAGGCCGAGCACGGCGACGAGGACGGAAACACCGAAGATCCGCAGCATCATGGCTGGTGAACGAACGCTGAGAGGGGGGTTCTCCCGTTCCTCACGCCTGCACAGCTGATGCCGCAGTCACGCCGAACCAGTTCACGATCTCCGCGCCGGCCGCGATGCCGCTCGCGGCGGTGCAGGTCACGGTGGGCGCCGACCAGCCCTGGTCGTACAGCTCGCCGTGGCGCGGATGGATCCCACGGTCGGCCGCGAGCAGCAGGTCGACATCGAGCAGCGAATCGCCGGCCGCCAGCACCGTCGTCGCGCCCACCCGCTCGGCCACCTCACGCACCGCGGTGCCCTTGCGCAGTTGCTCGGGCACCCAATAGAGCTTGCGGCCCTGCAACGAGGTGCGCCAGCCGCGCTGCTGCGCCCAGGCCGTCAGCTCGGCGACGAACCCGTCCGGTAGGCGCGAGGGCCGCACCACGGCGTAGCAGAACAGGCCGGCCGCGTTGCGCAGCTTGTCGGTGAATTCCGGACGGCAGACCTCGCCCACGTGCCGCCACACGTCGGCGAGCGGGACGGACTGAGCCAGCCGCTTCGCGACCGTGCGCTTCCAGGCGCGGTCCGGACGGCCGTCCACGAGCAGCTCGCCGCCGTTGGCGACGATCGCGTACTGCGGCGGCGGCCCCGGCAGGCGCACCCGCCGGTACTGCTCGATCACCCGGGTCGTCACCGGCACCACGACCACGCGTGCGGCGAGCGCGCGGAACGCCTCGGCCGCTGCCGCGCTCATATAGGAGATCTGCTCGCCGTCGTACACCTCGACGCAGACGGCCGGCGCGTCGTCGGCGCCGAGCTCGCGGGCCTTGCGCGAGTAGATCAGCGTGCGGTCGAGGTCGGACGCGACGAGTGCTTTCGTCATCCGTCGGTCAGCCGGTGCAGCGGATGGATCAGCCCGACACAGCTGTAGCCGAGGTCCTGCACCGCCTCGACCGGGACGCCGCGCTGCTCGGCGAGCAGCAGCACGTGCCGTAGGTCGGCCGTCGCGTCCGGGCGCACGAGCACCCGCCACGGCACCCGGCGCAGCAGCACCCGCGTCGTCTCGCCGACGCCGGGCTTGACGAGGTTCACGCTGCCGACGTCGTATGCCGCGCTGAGCCGCTCCACCTCGGCCCACCCCGCCCAGGTGGGTGTGCGGTCGGCCGCACGCAGCGCCGGCCAGTCCCGCGCGACCTCACTTGCGACCTCGGGGAACCGGGCGGCGACCGCGTCGAGGAACGCGCCGGACACGTCGGCAGGCGCGAGGTCTTTGTAGAACTTCGCGCCGTGGAACCGGCCCGGCGCGAGGATGCGCTCGTTGAGCACGGTGCGCGACACCAGCCCGGACACCGTCGAGTTCAGGCACGCGGACGGAATCAGGTAGTCCACGCGCGTGCCGTACAGGTCGACACACGAGCCGGTGTCGGCGAGCACCGCGAGGTCCGCGCCGAACGGCGTATCGACCAGCGCCGCCGCGAGCTCGCGCGCGATCGCACCCTTGCCCGTCCACCCGTCGACGAACATCACCGCGGACGGGTCGTGCTGGGCAGCGAGGTGGCGCAGCGCCACCTGGTCGATGCCGCGCCCGCGCACGATCGACACCGCGTAGTGCGGCACGTCCAGCCCGTGCGCGAACTGCGCCCACCGGCGCATCAGGATGCCGACGGGAGTTCCCGCCCGGGCTAGCGAGGCGAGCACGACGCCCGGTCCGCGCCGGTCGAGGACGAGTTCGGTGACCACGCCGACCGCGTGCGCCAGCCGGCCGGCCGATTCGGCCAGCGCCGTCGCGAACAGCTGCTGGTACTCGGCGGTGGGCTGGTACTCGATCGGCAGCGATTCGGCGTAGTGCGCGCCGCCGGACTGCACGGCCTCCTCGCGTTCCTCGGTCGGCGCCTCGAGCTCGACGTCGGACAGGTCGGTGAGCAGCCAGCCCACCTCGTCGGCGGCGTAACTGCCGAAGGCCGGCCCGCGCAGCACCGGCGGTAGCGGGCGGTGGCTGGGCAGCGTCACGACGTGCACGCGCTCGGTCACCGGACGCAGCGCCTCGAGCAGCGTCGGCTCGGCCGGCTGATCGGTGACCACCACGATGTCGTCGAAGCTGCCTTCGCAACCGGCCGCGACGTTGTAGGCGAACCGGACGGTGCCGTCCTCGACCGAGTCGTACTGCACGCCGGTGCGGATCGGGTAGCCCGGCTCGTCCACGATCAGCACCGGCGACCGGGTGGTCGCCGAGAACCGCACGGTCAGTCCCGGACGGTCGGCCAGTGCACCGGCGATCAGCAGCGGGGCGTACATCAGCTCCTCGGTGCCCAGCACCAGCACGCGAGGGCCGCCCGGAAGGATCGCGGCCGCCTGGGCGCGGGCCGCGACCGACGCAGCCCGCTGGTCCTCGGGAGTGAAGCCGTGCCGGCCGCCGTCGCGCACGTGCGCGGGCCAGGTCGTCGGCACCGCCGTCACCGTCGCCGTCCCGCGTTCGGGCAGGTCGGACGGACGGTGCGCGGCCACGAACTCGGCGGCGCGGCCCGGGAAGTCGGCCGGCGACTGCACGGTGCCCGAGGCCAACGCCACGACCTCGATCGACGTCGCGAGTTCTGCCGCGCGCGTGGCCATCGCCGCCCGATCGGCCGCCGAGCGCAGATCCACCAGGGTCGCGATGACGTACTGCTCGCGCGGGCGCAGCCGGTGCAGTTCGGCGATCGTGTTGAGCGCGGTCGCCCCGGTCGACAGCTCGTCGTCGACGAGCACGACCGCACCGGGACGAACGAGCAGCGCGGGGTCCTCCGGCAGCAGCAGATGCCCGGTCGCGTGGCTGTGCGATTCCTCGAACGTTCCGGCCGCCTCGATCGTGTCGGCCTGGCGGCGGGTCGAGTGCAGGTACACCGCGTCCACCGCCTCGGCCACGCAGTGCCCCAGCCCGGTCGCGGTCTCGGCGTAGCCGAGCACCAGCCCCGGCGGCCGCTCGAGCACGGCAGCCACCGCGCGTCCCAGTCGCAGGCCGGCCGCGTGCACGACACGCGGGTCGGTGGGGACGTGCTTGCCCAGCACGCTCGACACGAGCAGGTGCGCGCGCTTGGGGTTACGCCGAAGCGCGAGCTCGACGAGGTCGTTGACGCCGTCGGCTTCCACCCCGAAGTGCGTCGTCACCCAGTTCACTGGTGCAGGCCGGCCGCGAGCAGATCCACGAACGTCATGTCCGGACGGGCGACGCCGAACGCATGCGCTCGCAGCACCGTGCGCCGTGCCCAGTTGGTGTGCGGCTTGCTCTCGTTCATCTTGTTTCGGTAGGCCGACGTGGCGACCCCGCCCCTGCCGGACGTGTCGAGGATGTCGGTGGCGTCGAGGTATTCCTCGTGCGAGACCACCGACAGCGCGTTCACCGCCGCCACGTGGCTCGGATGGATCACGGTCTTCCCGGTCAGCCCGTTCGCGCGGTCCAGGGTGACCTCGCGGATCAGCCCGTCCAGATCCTTGGCGATCAGTTCGGCGCGCAGCGTCCGCTCGTCGTGGCGCACGAACGGTGATTCGCGCAGCAGCGGTTTGAAGATGCGTTCCGCGCCGGAGAAGTACTCCCACACCGGTCCGCTGATCACGAAGCCGTCGTCGGCGCGGCCCAACTCGTTCACGATGTCGCCGATCGCCGACGCGACGAGCGCGACGTCGTAGACGGTCTGCTCCCGCATCCGCCGCAGCCCGTACTGGCCGGACAGATCGGTCGCGCCGATCCGCACGGCGAGCACCTGCTCGCGGTACTCGGCGAGCACGGCATGCAAGGCAGCGAGCGTGCCCTGCCGGGTCTGGTTCGAGCCGATCTCCGGAGCTTCCAGCACCGGCATCGCGAACAGCGTCCGGCCGCACTGCGCGCCCGCCGCCACCACCGCGTCGAGATAGGAACGCGCGTTGGCCGGGGTGAACTTCGGCAGGACGAACCCGGTGAGCACGTCGGTGTCCGCCTCGAGCCGGCTCGTGATCATCGGGATCTGGTCCGGGTAGCGCACCCGCACGAACACCAGCGGCCCGTCCGGTCGGGTGCTCGCGTAGTGACGCAGCTGGGCGACAGCGTTGCGTTCGCCCTCGAGCAGGGCGTGGTCGGGGATCGAGTCCTCCAGGCACACCACCATGCTGGTGGCGCCCGCCGCGGCCCGGCGCGCGATGTCGTCGGCGAGCTTGGGACGCGTGGCGGGGCTGTAGAGCGTCGCGCCCAGCGCGACAGCGAGTACGGCACGGTCGGAGCGCGCGTCGAAGCGCTCCGGGGCGTGTAGGAACAGGCGCGCCCGGTCGGTGTCGTCGAGGAAGTCGAAATGGCGCATCGAGGCATGTTTGCACGCCGCGCACCCATCTGTCTCTGGCACGATCGAGAGATGACGTCGCTGTCGAGAAGCGGAAACCTCGCGTTCATGGTGAGCCGATGACCGAGCTGACCAAGGGCGCGAATGTCAGCCTCGATGCCGAGGCGGTACGGGTGACGCTCAGCTGGGCAGCGGGGCCCGGTATCCCGGACGTCGACGCGTCCGCGCTGCTGCTGCAGGACACCGGCAAGGTCGCCTCCGACGACGACTTCGTGTTCTACAACCAGCCGCAGCACACCAGTGGCGCGGTGCGCCACGTGGGCAAGAGCGGCGGCAACGACACCGTCGAGGTCCGGCTGCGCGAGCTGCCCGCCTCGATCGAGCGGGTGGCGCTCGCCGCGTCGTCCGACGGCGGCAGCTTCGGCCAGGTGCCCGGACTGCGGGTCACCGTCAGCGACCTCGCGAGCGGGGCCGAGCTGGCCGGCTTCGCGATGAGCGCGACCGACGAGACCGCGTTCGTGTCGGGCGAGCTGTATCGGCGCGGCGGCGGGTGGAAGTTCCGCGCGGTCGGGCAGGGCTGGGCCGACGGACTCGCCGGCCTCGCCACCGACTTCGGGATCTCGGTTGCCGAGGACGAACCGGCGGCGGCACCTCCCGCCCAGCCGTCAGCTCCCCCGCCCGCGCCGTTCACGCCGCCACCACCCCCGCCGCCGGCGGCCGCAGCACCGCCGCCTCCGCCTGCGGCGACCTATGCAACCGGGCCCACGCCCCCGCCGCCGCCCCCGCCGGTGAACGCCGGCTTCGCCACCGGACCGACACCGGCCCCGCCGTCACCGCCCACGCTGGACGGCGGCCGGGTGAGCCTGGTCAAGGGCAGCCGGGTGAGCCTGGTGAAGTCCGGCGCGCCGGCTCTCGCAGCCGTGACGATGGGCCTGGGCTGGGATCCGGCCCCGGGCCGGCGACGCATCGACCTGGACGCGTCCGCGATCGGCTTCGACGCCAACGGGCGCAAGCTCGCGATCGTCTGGTTCACCCATCTCGCCGATTTCGGCGGAGCGCTGCGGCACGGCGGGGACAACCTGACCGGCCGCGGCGAGGGGGACGACGAGCAGATCCACGTCGACCTGCAGCGCATGCCGGCCGAGGTCACCTCCCTCGTTTTCACGATCACCTCCTTCGGTGGGCAGAAGTTCACCGATGTCGCCAGAGCGTTTTGTCGACTCGTCGACGCATCGACTGGCCAGGAGCTGGTCCGTTACGACCTGTCGAACGCCGAGCCGCGCTCGGCGGTGGTGATGGCGATGCTGCGGCGGACGCCCGCCGGCCCGTGGGAGATGCGCGCGATCGGTGAGTTCCACGACGCACGCACGGTCAAGAAGCTCGTCGACCCGGCCGCCCGCTGGGCCGTCGCTCCCTGAAGCCCGACCGGACCCTGCCGCTGGGGCGCTGCCGCGTCAGCCTGCGATCCGCGGGACGATCGTCGACATATCAACTTGTCGACTTGTCTATCAATCCCTCCAGCCAGCTGGTCACCTTCGACAGGGTGGTCGACTTGAACACGAGGGCGCGCGGATGGGTCGGGGCGAGCTGCTCGGCACCGAGCGCACCCTCGCCCAGTTCGGCCAGGCGGGCAGGGTCGAGGCGCGCGACCAGCGCCGGCAGCACGTCGCCTTCGACCAGCTCGATGTGTGCGGCGAGCGCGCGCTCGAGTTCACCGACGGTCGTGTCGACGGGTTGGCCCTCCTCGTCGTCGAGGTGCCGCAGCAGCCCCTCGATGCGCTCGTGCTCGGCGAACTGGTCGGAGGTGAGCTGCTCGCCGCCGTCGAGGTACTCGCGCGCGGCCGGCAACAGGTACTGCTCCTCCGCCACGAAGTGCCGGACGATGTCGGCCGACAGCTGGGCGAACAGCCCGGCGGCGTGCTGCGGGTCGGCGCTGCGCAGGCCGGCGAGGTCGCGGGTGATCGCGGCGTGGTCGCTGCGCAGTACGGCGTCGATCGGGTCAGGCACGGTGTCGGTCATACACCGAACCTAACGGGTGACTCGACCTCAGATCGAGGTCCACTCGTCCCAACAGTCACTCGACCGGGGTTCGGCCGTCCAGCCAGTTGATCCGGTCGTAGCCGTAGGCACGGGCAACTTCACGCACGTCGCCGAACAGCGTCTGCATCTCGGCACGAACCACGAGCTCGCCGCGCACCTGGTAGATCGACATGAGCACCGCGATGTCGCCGCCGGCGAGCACGTCGAGCGGGGTTTCGATGCGCGCGCCGCCGTGCGTGGTCGTGATCAGCGTGCCGCCCCAGCGCAGCGGCTGCCGCTTCTCGGAGAAGGCGTAGACGATCAACCGCTTCAGCGCGCGGCACTGCCGCAGGTCGAGCTGGACGCGCTCGAAGCGGTCGTGACCGCCGACGACGATCGGCCGCTTCGAGTGCGGCGGGGCGAACCGGTTGCCCTGCGTCATCTGCATGGTCAGCTCGAAGCCGTCCGCCAGCTCGTACGCGCAGCCCAACCGCAGATCGCCGACCTCGGCGGACGCGGCTGCCTCGATGGTCAGCGTGCCGATGCCGCTCTGCAGCGCGGTCAGGGTGACGGTGGGCTCGGTCGGGCTGGTGATGAACCGCTCGCCGTTGCCGACGCGGACGTCGACGCGCTTGCGCCGGAGCTCCTCGCGGGCGGGCGCCGGGCGGGCTTGGGGCGGTGCGGGCTCGTCCAGGTCGAGCGAGGACGACACCGGCGCCGGCGTGGCGGGCGGCGCAGGCGCGGCGGGTCCGTCCAGATCGAGCGAGGACGACACCACCGCCGGGGGTCGCGCGGGGGTCGGCCGAGCGGCCGGCGTGGGCGGAGCGGCCGGGGTCGGCGGCATGGCGGGGGCCGGCGTCGGTTCGGGTTGCTGATGGGTCGAGCGCCCGGCCAGGAACTCCCCCAGCCCGCGTGCCGGCGGCTGCTGGGCCGACTTGGGCAGCCGGCGCCGCCGCAGCCAGGGCAGGTCGGTCCGCTTCGGGGCGAACCTCGGATCAGCGATCACAACGTGAGGCCGTAGTCGGCGGCGATGCCGGCGATGCCCTTCGAATACCCCTGCCCGAGCACCTTGAACTTCCACTCGGTGTTGTGCCGGTACACCTCGCCCAGGGCCAGCGCCGTCTCGCTGTGCAGGGAGTTCGCGAGCTCTTCCGAGCGCACCAGCTCGGCGTTGCCGTCCTGGTTCAGCACCCGCACCACGCACGAGCGCAGCTGACCCAGCGTCCGCTTCTGGGCGGGTCCCTCGTTCACGTAGGCGACGACGACGATGCGCGCCACCTGCGCGGGCACCGCGTCGAGGTCGATCTCGATTTGCTCCTGGTCGCCCCCCCGCGCCTGCTCGAGCTGCTGCACGGACAGCTCCGGCGAGGCGAGCTGGTTGAAGAAGACGAAGTGCTGCTCGGACAGCGCGCGGCCGTCCGTACCGCACAGGATCGTCGCCATCGTCATGTTGTCGGCGAGGGCTGTCTCCGACCCTGCGTTCCAGCGGATGCCGACGACCAGCCCGCGCAGCCCGGGCACCTCTCGGGTGAGCGAGACGTTCGCCCCGCGCTTCATGTCAGCCAAGATCGGTTCCATTCCGATCGCGTTGGCCCCGCGAAGCGTCGGCCAGCGTCAACTCCGTTGCCATAGAGGGTCAACTCTAGAGATCGAGATCCGAGCCGCTGAACTTCGTCCGCAGAAAGCTGCCCTGCGACAGCAACGCATCGGCGTCGTGGGCCCGGGCGGCCTCGAGGAGGTCCATCGCCGATCCCCACAGCACGTCCAGCTGCTCGACGAACGACTGTGCCGGAGTGCGGCCGGACGGACGCTGCTGGTCGACCACCGACGCATCGATGGCGAGGTAGGCCCGCAGTGTGGTCGGCAGGTAGTCCTCGAGCATGCCGCGGATGGCCACCACCGCGTGAATGTCGAGATCGCGGTCGGCCGAGGTCTCGATCACCTCGCGAACCGCGTCGAGCACCCGCCGCGCAACGACCACACCCTCGACGGGCAGCCGGCCGGCGCTCGCGTTCACCTCGCGGGTCAGCTCGAACATCGACGCGAGCAACGCGTCCGGCTTGTCCTTCGGGTCCTCCTGCGGGCCGAGCTCCTCGCGCGCCTGGTCGGAGGTACGGCGGAACCAGTTGCTCAACTAGGCAGCTGGGTCTGCTCGGCGCCCTCGCCACGGCGGGTGCGCTCGAGGTAGGGCTTGGCCCGCTCGATCTGACCCTCGAGGGCGGTCACGGTCTGCGCCATCGAATCGACCGCCTGTGAGCGGAAGCTGTCGATGGCGTCCATCGTCTGGAAGACGTTGTCGAAGGCCGCCTGCAACTTCTGGATGTCGACGGTGCTGCTTGCCGCCTGCTGGTTGATCTGCGCGCCCTGGATCTTCAGCTGGTTCGACGTCGACTCGATGAGGTTGGACGTCGTCTCGTTCAGCGCGGTGATCTGGTCGAGCACCAGCTTCTGCCGGGCCAGCGCCTGCGAGACGATGACCGCGGTACGCAGCGCGGCCACCGTCGTGGTCTGCGCGCGGTCGACGCCCTTGATCAGCTCGACGTTGTTCTTGCGCACCAGGTCGAGGGCCATGTAGCCCTGCACCGACACCGCCATCTGGGTCATGATGTCCTGGCGCCGCTGGCGGATCGCGAACAGCGCGTCGGACTTCAGCGTGTTCGCGTCGTCCGTCTTACCCGCTGCCTCCAGCTCGGCGACCTTCTGCACGACGGCCTCGTCGAGGGCCGCGGCGAGCTGCTGGTATTCACTCAGCTTGCCCATCGTCGTCCACATGTTGGCCTTCTCGGTCTCGATGGCCGCGTTGTCCTTGCGCAGCTCGTCCTGACCGGAGTCCAGCGACTTGATGATCGCGTTGAGGTGCGACTGGGCCGACTCGTACTTGGCGAAGTAGCGCTGGATCTTGTCCCCGCCCGGGATCCACTTCAGGATCTTCTTCGCCCCGGCCAGGTCGGCGCGGTTCGGGTCGAGTTCGGTGACCGTCGAACGCAGGTCGACCAGGGTGTTCGCGACCCGGGTCTGCGCGTCGCCACCGCTGCCGCCCTTGGTCGCCTTGATGACGGCCGCCGGCCGGTCGAGCATGCGGCTGGACACGTTGGCCGAGGCGCGCAGGTCCTTGTCCCCCATCGAGGTGATGGTCTCGATCTTCTTGGTGAACTCGGGCGAGCGGGTGTCGATGGCCGCGAGCTCGTTGGCGAACGCCGCCGCCTTCTGCTGCAACGCCGTCTTGGTCGCGTCGTCCACCGGGACGGCGCCCGCGGCCTCCTCCTCCTTGACGGTGGAGACCGGCGCCGGCGGGGAAAGCACGAGTCCCCCGGCGGCAGTAGGCGCGGCTGCCGTTGCGGCGGTGGTCGTCGGGGTGGACCCGAGATCGAGCTCGGACATGGCTATCGCTCCCTAGTGACTACGTCAGCTCTTTACAGGTAACCAGAAATCGTGGGCAGCAGGTCGTGAAACGTGCGTCCCGACGCCGTGGCGCCGATCGCGGTCATCGTCCAGCCGCCGCCGTCGCGGGACAACTTGGCCATCACCTGCGCGCTGTGGCGACCGCTGCCGGACAGGTCGTAGCGCGCGACCTCGGCCTCGTTCGTCTCGTCGATCAACCGGCAGAAGGCGTTCTCGATCTGCGAGAAGTCCTGCCCGGTGAAGGAGTTGACCGTGAACACGATCGCGGTGACCGCCGGCGAGACGCCGTCGAGGTGCACCCGGATGGATTCGTCGTCGCCCTCACCCTCGCCGGTGAGGTTGTCGCCGGTGTGCTGGACCGCGCCGTCGCGGCTGGTCAGCTGCTGGAACCAGACCTGGTCGACGAGCTGCCGGTTCGCGTCGAACAGCAGCGCGGACGCGTCGAGGTCGATCGACTGGCTGCGGGACCCGAACAGACCGCGCTTCTTGACCGCGTCCCAACCGAGGCCCATCCGGACCTGGGTGAGCCCGCCGCCTCCGGACTTCACCAACGACACGCTCTGGCCCTTGCTCAGGCTCACACCCATGGCGCTGCTCCTCACTTACGACCGGACGTCCAGCGCATGCCCCAGCCATAGGCCTCGTCGAGCGCGCGTTGACCGCCGTTCATGTAGTTGATCTCGCGGCGCACGTGCAGTGCGCCGCCCCGTGATTCGAGCATCGCGATGGCGCAGATGCGCGCGCCGTCGCGCGGGTCGTCGAGCCGGATCGTGACCGACGGGCCGCTCACCGGATACAGCGTCGCGACACCGTCGGCGGCCGCCCAGTTCGCCGCGCCCTCGTAGATCAGCGCGAACACCAGGATGCGCCGGATGCGCTCGACGTGGGCGAGGTCGATGAGCAGGTTCTCACCGCCCGCGACGGTGCCGGACCGGTCGTCGCCGTCCAGCCGGACGATCGGCGCCCGGGTGGTGCGGTCGAGGGCGGCGAAGGCGTTGCCGAGCGCCTGGACGACGCCCTTCGTACCGTCGCTGAACTCGTACAGGCAGCCGAGATCGAGATCCAGGCTCGGTTCGGCCTTCTGGAAGAACCCGCGCGGCTTGGTCGCTCGCGCGTTCCAGTTGAGGTTCACCCGCAGCAGACCACCGGCGGACTTCTGCAGCGACACCGCCGGCGCCTGCTTGGTCAGCACGACCGGGCCCGAGCCGGCCGGCGGCGGGGCGGGCTGTTGCGGCCGCTTGGTGTAGTCGATCGGCATCAGCGCGCCGCCGTCTGCAATTCGACCTCGTCTTCGTCGGCGCCGGCGCGCTTGTTGCGGACGACCGACGAGGCGAATGCGGCACCGATGAAGCCGACCCCGATGAGGCCGGTGACGACCTCGGGCACCTCGTACTCGATGGTGACCAGCAGCAGCACGGCCAGTGCGCCGATAGCCCACAGTGCGCCGTGTTCGAGGTAGACGTACTCGCTGAGCGTCCCCTTGCGGACCAGGAACACGGTCAGTGAGCGGATGAACATCGCGCCGATGCCGAGGCCGATCGCGATGATGATCGGGTCGGAGGTGATCGCGAACGCACCGACCACGCCGTCGAAACTGAACGACGCGTCCAGGACCTCGAGGTAGAGGAACAGGAAGAACGCGGCCTTGCCGACCACGCCCATGACGGCCTTCTTGGACACGCCGGTCTCGGTGGCGCCCTCCTCGCCCTCCTCCTCGACGTCGAAGAACTCGCCGAGCGCGTTGACCAGCAGGTAGGTGATCATGCCGAGAGCGCCCGAGGCGAGCACGGTCGACACCTTGTTGTCGGGTGCGAGGGTGTAGGCACTCACGACCAGCGCGATCAGCGCGACGACGACCGAGAGCTGGTCCAGCTTGCCGATGCGCTGCAGACCCTTCTCGATCGGCGTCAGCCAGGTGATCTCGCGTTCCTCGAACACGAAGTCGAGGAACAGCAGCAGCAAGAAGATGCCGCCGAAAGCCGCGATCGCGGGGTGCGCCTGGTGCAAGAGGTAGCCGTAGGTGCCCTTCGTGTTCGGGTCACCCTTCTCCAGCGCGAGCCGGACGGCCTCGATCGGGCTCAGCTTGGCGGTGATCCCCACGATCAACAGCGGGAAGATCAGCCGCATGCCGAACACGGCGATCGCGACACCGACGGTCAGGAAGATCCTCTGCCAGAAGGCGCTCATCCGGACCAGCACGGTCGCGTTGACGACCGCGTTGTCGAAGGACAGCGACACCTCGAGCACGGCCAGGATGGCGGTGACGGCCAGGCCCGTCGCCCCGCCGTAGAGGAACCCGAGCGCCAGGCCCACGACGGCGACGACGAGCGAGCCGCCGAAGGTCTTCAGCAACATCTGCGTGTATGCCCCGGACCGTCAGCCGACGTTGACGCCGAAGTCACGGGCGATGCCCGCCAGCCCGTTGGTGTAGCCCTGCCCGACGGCGCGGAACTTCCACTCGCCGGCGTTGCGGTACACCTCGCCGAAGATCATGGCGGTCTCGGTGGACGCGTCCTCGGACAGGTCGTAGCGCGCGATCTCGGCGCCGCCGGCCTGGTTGACGATCCGGATGAAGGCGTTACGAACCTGCCCGAAGGACTGGCCGCGGTTCTCGGCGTCGTAGATCGACACCGCGAACACGATCTTGTCGCACTCCTGCGGGACCGAGGCGAGATTGACCTTGATCATCTCGTCGTCGCCCTCGCCCTCACCGGTGAGGTTGTCGCCGGTGTGCTCGACCGATCCGTCCGGGCTGGTGAGGTTGTTGAAGAACACGAAGTACTGGTCGGACAGGATCTTGCTGCCCGGGTCGACGAGCAGCGCGCTCGCGTCCAGGTCGAAGTCCGCGCCGCTGGTGGTGCGCGCGTCCCAGCCGAGGCCGACGTTGACGGCGGTCATGCCGGGCGCCTCCTTGCTCAGCGAGACGTTGCCGCCCTTGCTCAGGCTGACACTCATGTGCTGGTCCTCCTCGTGGTCGGCCCGGTGTGCGGGCCCTGATCGGGGAACGTGCTCGGGGCTGGACGGGTTCCCTCCGGCCGTCCTACAGGGGCACGCCGAAGTCGCGGGCGATCCCTGCCAGGCCGGAGCTGTAGCCCTGGCCCACCGCGCGGAACTTCCAGTCCGAGCCGTTGCGGTAGACCTCGCCGAAGACCATCGCGGTCTCGGTGGACGCGTCCTCGGACAGGTCGTAGCGGGCGATCTCGGCGTTGTCGGCCTGGTTCACGATGCGGATGAACGCGTTGCGCACCTGCCCGAAGTTCTGGCTGCGGCTCTCGGCGTCGTAGATCGACACCGGGAAGACGATCTTGTCGAGGTCGGCGGGCAGCGCAGCCAGGTTCACCCGGATCTGCTCGTCGTCGCCCGCGCCCTCGCCGGTGAGGTTGTCGCCGGTGTGCTGGATGGCGCCGTCGGGGGTGGTCAGGTTGTTGAAGAAGATGAAGTGCTGCGGCGAGTACGCCGTCCCACCGTCGTTGCAGGCGATCGCGCTCGAGTCGAGGTCGAAGCCCTGACCGTCGGTGGTGCGGGCGTCCCAGCCGAGGCCGACGACCACGGCCGACAGCCCGGGCGCCTCCTTGGTCAGGGAGATGTTGCCGCCCTTCGTCAGGCTGATGCTCATCTTCTGTCCAACCTCGCTTCGTCGCGGATCTTGATCGAGTGCGTCTCGGCCGAGCCTAGTGCCCTCACGCAGGACGGGGCAGTGTGCGGTTTGGACCGCTTCGCCCTGGGGTAACGCCACCTCGATGACTGTTCAACCTCCTGTGACGACCGCCGAGCCGGTCGTCCTCAGCGGTCGGTACGTGCTGGGGACCCTGCTCGGTAGCGGTGGCATGGCCCAGGTCTTCCGGGCGCGCGACACGCTGCTCAGCCGTGATGTCGCGGTCAAGGTGTTCCGGCAGGACGGCGTGCTGCCCGACGGCGAGGTGCGCCGCGGCGGCGAGGTCAGGCTGCTGGCCCGCCTCAGCCACGCGAGCCTGGTGACCGTCTTCGACGCCGGACGTGACGACTCCGACCCCTTCGCGCCGTTCAGCTACCTCGTCATGGAGCTGGTCGACGGCATCACACTCGCCCGCGCCCTCGATCGCGGGCCGCTGCCGCCGCACCGGGCAGCTGCCCTTGGTGCACAGCTGGCCGCGGCACTGGCGTACGTGCACGACCGCGGCGTGGTCCACCGGGACGTCAAGCCCGCCAACATCCTCATCGACGACCACAGCGGCCAGGCCAAGCTGACTGACTTCGGCGTCGCTCGGCTGATCGACGACACCAGGCTCACGATGGCCGGGACGACCCTCGGGACGGCCAACTACCTGGCGCCCGAGCAGGCGACCGGCAGCGACGTGACCTCGGCCTCGGACGTCTACTCCCTCGGGCTGGTGCTGCTGGAGTGCCTGACCGGATCGGTCGCCTTCCCCGGGTACGGCGTCGCCGCCGCGGTGGCCCGGCTGCACCGCGACCCCGCGATCCCGTCGTGGCTGGACGACGGCTGGCGCGACCTGCTCGCCGCGATGACCGCGCGCGAGCCGGCCGACCGACCCGATGCGATCGCCGTGGCCGGCCGGCTGGCGGCGCTCGTCGCACCCGGCGACCGGAGCGCCGAGGACCGGACCGCGCCGGTCGCCGTCGCCGTCGCTACAGCCCCGGGACCAACGGGCCGCTGGAACCGGGTCCGGCTGGCCGTGGCGGCTCTGGCGGCGGCTGCGGTCGCCGCCACCGGAATCGTGGTCAGCACCAGCAGCGGAGCCGATCCGGTTGCTGCTTCGGCGACCATCCACTATCCGCGGGTGGCCGGCCGGCTGGGGACGGATCTGCGTGCTCTGGAGGCAGTGGTGCCGTCGACGTTGGTGCCGCAGCTGCGCACCGTCGTCCGGCGCAGTGCCGCGCACGACTACCACGATGCCCAGCGTTCGCTGTCCGGCCTGCTCGACCGGCTCGACGCGTTGCACCGGAAGAACGCCCTAAGCGACGCCGCCAACGCGCAGGTCGCGACAGCGATCGCTCGCGTCTCCGCGGACTTGATGCGCGACCAGAGCGCACTCGACTCGGCGCGCAGCAAGGCGGCTGCGCGAGCGATGGCGCGGCGCGCCGCTGCGCACGCGGCAGCCGCGCGAGCCGCTGCGGCACGTCGATCTGCCGCCGCAGCCCGATCGGTTGCCGCGGCCAGGGCGGCCGCAGCGCGCGCTGCCTCGGCGGCCGCTGCGGCGCAGCGGGCCCAGCAGGTGGCGCAGCAGCCGCACCCCAAGCATCCCGAGCACCACCCGCACGCGCCCGGCCCGCCGCACGAGCACGGCCCCGGCGGAGGGGATAAGCCCGGTCCGGGTGGCGGCGATCACCACGGGCCCGGCCACCACTGACCCTCGGGCGCCGTGCAGGCGCCTTGACCAGTAGTGCAAGCGGCGGCCGCCGCGGCGCAAGCGGTCTCGGCAGGCGAATGCAGCTGCCGCATCGGCCCGGGCCGCCGCACAGGCACGGCGCCGGCGATCGCTACAAGCCCGTCGACCACTCACCCGCGGGCCGCTGATGGTGCCCGCGTCAGTCGTGCATGTGGTTGCGGACGGGTTTCGTTCGGTGTCGAGCCAGTCGGGCGGGATCCAGTGGGGTCGGCCGTTGAGCATGGTCGAGGTCCAGCCCATGTGTTGGAAGGTGTCGTGGTGGGTTCCGCAGACCAGCGCGCCGTCATCGACTGATGTGCGGCCGGTGTGCTGGTG
>DATBTJ010000089.1:0-8995 GCA_036559305.1 Jatrophihabitans sp. | reverse complement strand
GCCACCAGGGTGATCTCCTCGGTGACGCCGGCGGCGGTTGCGGCGGCGCCGGTGGTGAGGAAGCCGCCGATCCCGCCCGCCAGCCGGGTGTAGTGGCCGCTCGGCAGGTGGAACGCCGAGACCGCGGCGTCGGCCGACCAGGTCGCCGCCGCCGCGGCGGCGACGTAGAGCGCCGTTGCCGCGGCCAGCCGTCCGGCCGGTGGACGCGCGAGCTGCATGCGTGCGCTGACCTGGCCGGCGTGCCGGGGCAACCACCGCACCACGACGAGCAGCACGACCGCGACGGTGAAGGCGTCCCACTCGAGCGCCGCGACACGGTCCGGCCACCCGGTCGCGGCCGGCGGTGCTGCAGAGCCCGCCACGACGCGCAGCGCGACCAGCACGCCGGGCCCGAACACCAGCAGGTACACCCCGGCCAGGACCGCCGCAGCGGTCCGGGCGTGGGTGCGTGCCGTCGTCATGTCTCAGCGCCGGGGCAGGCGTCCCAGGACAAGCCCGGCGATGATCGCGTAGCCGGTCGTGCGCGGGTGGATGTCGCCGTACTGGCAGTAGTACGTGAGCCGGCAGACGTTCGCGACCGCCACCGGGATCCGCCCGTACGGGGCGACGGTCGTGGTGCGGCGCAGCGGCAGGTACCCGCCGGTGGCCGCGGTGACGTCGACGAAGGCGGCGCCGGCCCGCGCGTATGCCTGCTGCAGCGTGGGGTTGACGAACTGCCGGAAGCCGAACACCGAGATCCGCGCCAGTTGCTGTTCGGTGGGGTCGGACGAGACCGCCTTGCCCAGGAAGATGTCGGGGTAACCCGTCCCGACGACGACGGCGCGCGGCGCCGCGGCGCGGATGCGCGCGAGCAGCCGGCCGATGTTGCGGGCCGCGCCGCGCAACGCCGTCGTCAGGCAGCCGACGGCCTGCACGTCCGCGCTGCACGGCGTCACGTCGTTGCCCCCGAGCGACACGGTGACCAGCGCGACCCGGCCGGCGTGCGCCTTCAGGTAGGCGACCGCGGCGTCGGCCTGGGCCACCCGGTAGGACGGGCCGCCGAGCGCCGGGTAGTGGCTCGCGCAGCCCGGCGAGTGCAGCACCGACGACGTGGTCGCGCCCGAGCAGCCGAAGTTGACCAGGCGCAGGTGATAGCCCTTCCGGGCGGCGAGCCCGACCAGCTGGTCGGCGTAGCCGTGGTGCGTGGGATGACCTGTGCCGCGGCCGGTGGCCTGGAACCCCGCGGCGTAGGAGTCGCCGATCGCGACGTACAGATTGCCGCTCGGGGCCGGATCGCTCGATGTCCGGCTCGGCGCGGGCGTGGACGTGACCGGCGTGTTCGCAGACGGGGCCGACGGTGTCGACGGGCCCGGGTCGCCCGGGTGCGAGGCGGTACAGCCGGCCAGGGCGAGCGCGGTCAGCGCGGCGGTTGCGGCAGCGGAGCGGACGATCACACCAGACAAGTTACGGCTGCGGCGACCAGAGCTCCGAGCACCACCTGCCGGAGAGTGCGCCCATGTGATCAAGTCTTCCTTCGTTCTGGTCGGTTCCCTGCCGGAAATCGAGCAGACGGGAGGAATACGTGATCGTCACCACGCGCAGGCGAGCACTGCGAAGGAGAACCTGATCGCGGACGCGCTGGGCCGCCCTCAGAGCCGGACGGGGTACACCGGCTCCGGGATCTCGGGACGGATGCGCTGCTCGACGAAGATGCCGTGCCAGATCAGGAACACCAGCAGCGTCCAGATCTTGCGCGAGTAGTCGTGCGGCCCGGCGCGGTGCGCGTCGAGCAAGGTCAGCACCGCCTGCTTGTCGATCAGCTCCTCGGCCTGCGAGGACTCGATGATCTCGCGCGCCCAGTCGTACATCACGTCCTTGAGCCAGTGCCGGATCGGCACCGGGAAGCCGAGCTTCGGCCGGTTGAGCACGTGCGGCGGGACGATCAGCTCGAGCGCGCGCCGAAGCGCGTACTTGGTCGTCTCCTTGGTGATCTTCAGCTCGGTCGGGATGGACGAGGCGATGTCGTAGACGAGGGTGTCGAGGAACGGCACCCGCAGCTCGAGGGAGTTGGCCATCGTCATCTTGTCGGCCTTGACGAGGATGTCCCCGCGCAGCCAGGTGAACAGGTCGACGTACTGCATACGGGTCGAGCCGTCGAGGTGCGTGGTCTGCTCGTAGAGCTTGCGGGTGACGTCCATGTAGGACACCGAAGGGTCGAACTTCCTGTACAAGCCCATCTCGTCGGGGCGGAAGATACGGGCGTTGCCGTAGTAACGCTCCTCGATCCCGATCGAGCCGCGGCGCAGCAGATCCTTACCGCGCGTGCCCTCCGGGATGACCGTCGACAGCTTGCCGAGCCCGCGCTTGAGCACCCCCGGAACGTGCTCGAACGCGCGCAGCGAGATCGGTTCGCGGTAGATCGTGTAGCCGCCGAACAGCTCGTCGGCGCCCTCGCCGGACAGCACCGCCTTGACGTGCTTGCGCGCCTCACGGGCAATGAAGTACAGCGGGACGAGGGCCGGGTCGGCGACCGGGTCGTCGAGGTACCAGACGATCAGCGGCAGGGTGTCCATCATCTCCTCGGCCGTGACGACCTTGGTGATGTGTTCGACGCCGATGGCCTTTGCCGACTCGGCGGCGACGTCGATCTCGCTGTACCCCTCGCGCTCGAAGCCGGTGGTGAAGGTCAGCAGGTCGGGCTTGTGCCGCTTGGCCAGCGCGGCGACGGCCGTCGAGTCGATGCCGCCGGACAGGAACGACCCGACCGTGACGTCGGGGTCGGTGCGCATGTGCTTCTCGACCGAGTCCTCGAGCGCCTCGGCGATCTCGCGGTAGAGCTTGTCGGCGTCCGACACGGGGCGCACGGCGAAGTCCGGGTGGAAGTAGCGGCGCGGGTGCACCTGCTCGCCCGGGCGCATCGTGAAGTAGGTGCCCGACTCGACCCGCCGGATCTTCTGGTGCATCGAGGCGGGCTCGGGGACGTACTGCAGGGTCAGGTAGTGCTGCAGCGCGGTCTGATCGACCGTCCCGGGGTCGGTCGCGACATCGAGCAGCGACTTCTTCTCACTGGCGAAGAACGTGCCGCGCTCGTCGGCGTAGGTGTAGAGCGGCTTGATGCCGAACCAGTCCCGCGCGCCGAACAGCACCCGCTCCTGGGAGTCCCAGATCAGGAACGAGAACATGCCGCGCAGCTCGCGCACCACCTTCTCGCCGAGGTAGTGGTAGCCCGCGACGATCGCCTCGCCGTCGCCGTCGGTGTCGAAGATGACGCCGAACTCGCGGGCCAGGCGCTCGCGCAGTTCGACGTAGTTGTAGATCTCGCCGTTGAAGATGAGGTGGTAGCGCCCGTCGAGCCAGGGCAGCGGCTGGTGCGAGTGGTCGAGGTCGATGAGCGCGAGCCGGCGGAAGCCGATCGCGACGTCGTCGTCGTGCCACACGCCGCCCTCGTCCGGGCCGCGGTGGCGCATGTCCTTCAGGGACGCTCCGACGGCGGCCTCGGCCGCCTGGGCATCACCGGTCGCTGACAGGAATCCGATCAGTCCGCACACGCGCTCCAGTATCCCTGCCGGCGGGGCCGTCGTTGGTCACCCCGTCCCGGCGATCCGGGTGGGGTCCAGTAGTCTCCAAAGGGCTGGACAACGGTGCGAGAGGCGGTTCGAGGTGCGGCGTAGCAGGTGGACGCGCGGTGGTGTGTTCGCGCTCATCCTGATGGCCTCCACCCTGGTTCTCTCGGGGTGTTCCTTCTCGGACGCCGAGAAGCACCTGAGGTTCGGATGGCCTACCGGTGTCACCAAGCAGGCCGAACGGATGCGGGTGCTGTGGTCCTGGTCGGGGGTTGCCGCGCTGGCGCTGGGCGTTGTCGTCTGGGGCCTGATCTTCTGGGCCTGCATCCGGTACCGGAAGCGCAAGGGCGATGACACGCTGCCCCGCCAGACGAAGTACAACCTCTGGATCGAGGTCGTCTGCGTCACGGTCCCGTTCCTCGTCATCCTGGTGCTGTTCTGGCGCACCGCGGTCGTCGAGAACTACGTGAACAAGCTGTCGAAGAACCCGGACGTGTTGATCCAGGTCGACGCGTTCAAGTGGAACTGGCAGTTCGAGTACCACGACGTGCACGGCAAGCAGACCGTCTACAACGGCGCCACCGACGCCACGACCGGTGAGCAGAACTCGCCGCTGTACCTGAGCACGATCGGCTCGGACACCGAGATTCCCGTGCTGGTGATCCCGAACAACGAGTCGATCCAGATCATCGAGCACAGCGACGACGTCATCCACTCCTTCTGGGTGCCCGAGTTCCTGTTCAAGCGCGACGTCATCCCGTACGGCACCGAGGCCCAGCAGAAGGCGAGCGGACTGACCGACAACCGGTTCCAGTTCACGCCGACCAGCGACGGCAGCTACGTCGGCCGGTGCGCGGAGCTGTGCGGCACCTATCACTCGCAGATGAACTTCGAGGTGCGCGTGGTGTCGCCGCAGGTGTTCACCAACTACCTCACGGCGCTGCAGAAGATCGGGCCGAACGACCCGGCCCGGCAGTCGAAGGCGCTGATCGCGGCACACGTCCCGGGCGGGGCGTACGCGACGACCACGCACCCCTTCAACACCAGCCGGACGAACAACGGTTCGTCCTCGGGGAGCTGATCCGATGAAGATCGAAGCGCGCATCTTCCTGGTAGTCGCAACTTTCTGCTGGGTCGCCGCAGCCGTGTACGGCTGGGGGACCAACTACGACACCGGCCACATCGAGTGGGCCGGGTTCGCAGCACTGATCCTGTCCGGCGGCCTGTGCGGGATCTCCGGCTCGTTCTTCTGGTTCGTCTCGCGGCGCATCGACCCGCGTCCCGAGGACCGCGCCGACGCCGAGATCGCCGAGGCCGCGGGCGAGCTCGGGTTCTTCTCGCCCGGCTCCTACTGGCCGCTCGGGCTCGGTGCCGCTGCTGCGCTGACCGCGGTCGGGTTCGCGTTCGTGCAGGTCTGGCTGGTGCTCGTGGGTGCCGCTGCGGTGCTCTTCAACGTGGGCGGACTGCTGTTCGAGTACTACTCGGGCGGACGCCGCCCCGCGCCGCACTGATCCTCGATCCCGTGGTGGCGTAGCCAGTTCCGGATCGGCGCCACGCCCTCGGCGGCCGGGTCGACCACGGTCGTGCCGTCGCGCAGCCGTCCGCTCGCGGCGCCGCTGACGACCAGCACCGGGCCGGGGTGCCGGCTCGCGAGCAGCCCGAAGTCGCCGTCGCCGCTCACCAGCACGAGTGGCTCGGCGTCGGGCCGGTAGGCCTCGGCGAGGGCCAGGTCGGCCCGCTGCCAGCCGGCGTGGGGGAGCAGGGTGGCGCCGGGCGGCCAGGTCAGCCGCCGCAGGGCGCCCGCTCGCCCGCTGGCGGTGATCCGGACGTCGGGGATCTCGGCGAGCAGCGCCAGCACCGGCGCCAGGCGTGGTGGTGCCACGTTGTCGGCGTCCACCAGTACCTGCAGCACGCCGTCGACCTTAGGCGAGCGCGTGTCCGGGTTCACAGCTGCGGCCGTTACGCTGACGGCTCGGCAGGTGTTTTCCCCCCGATGCACCTGCAGTCGGAGGTCACCCGTGCACTCCTCGATGGAAGCGGCAGCGCCGGCCGCGAGCAGGCTCTACGACGCCTCGCGCAGGTTGCACTACGACAAACCGAGGTGGCGGGGCTGGGCCCACCTCGTCAGCTTCGAGGTCGCGCTCGTCGTCGGCACCCTGGTGATCGCCCACGCGCACGGCGCCACGAGCACGACTGCAGCCGCCATCTACACCGGGGCCGTCGCCGCCCTGTTCGGGACCAGCGCGTTGTATCACCGGGGAAGGTGGAGTCCCGGCGCGGCCGCGCGCCTGCAACGCCTCGACCATCTCATGATCATCTGCCTGATCGCGGGGACGGCGACACCCGCGATGCTCATCTGCCTGCGCGGCACGAGCAGGGTCGTGGAACTGGGCGTGCTCTGGGGGCTCGCTCTGCTCGCGGCCGTCGTACGGCTGGCACGCATGACCGCTCCCGAGCGGCTGGTGGGCACGATCTACGTCGGCCTGGGCTGGACCGCGGGACTGGCCGTCCCGGCCGTGTGGATGCACGCAGGCGTCGCCCCGGCCGTGTTGCTGATCGTCGGCGGCCTGCTCTACACGGCGGGCGCGATCGGCTATCACCGTCGGCGGCCGGATCCGAGCCCGGCGCTGTTCGGCTACCACGAGGTGTTCCACGCCTGCGTCACCGTGGCCGCGGCCTGCCAGTACGTGGCGATCGCGTGCTTCGTGCTGTGAGTGTCTAGACGGCGCGCGTCATGGGCATGTCGCTGCGGCCGCGGGGACCGGGCTTCACCGCCAGGACCTGATTGACACCGATGCGGTTCGCCTGGAATGCCAGTGCCGAACCGGCGATGTAGAGCCGCCAGATCCGCGCCCGCGCCGGGCTGGACAGCTCGACCGCGCGATCCCAGTCCGCCTCGAGGTTGGCCAGCCAGGCGCGCAGCGTGAGCGTGTAGTGCTCGCGCAGTGACTGGACGTCGCGGACCTCGAAACCGACGTCCTCGATGGTGTCGATCATCTTTGCCAGCGGCACGAGCTCGCCGTCAGGAAACACGTACCGGTCGATGAAGGACGTGCGTGACGGCTTCGGGCGTGGGCCGGGACGTCGCGAGATGGCGTGATTGAGCAGCCGACCTTCCGGACGCAGCAGCCCGAACAGCGCAGTGGCGTAACCGGGCAGCGCGTCCACGCCGACGTGTTCGGCCATGCCGATACTCGCAATGGCGTCGTACGGCCCGTCGGCGACGTCGCGATAGTCCTGGACGCGGATCTCGACCAGATCCCCGACGCCGGCCTCGGCGACCCGTCGGCGCGCAGCGAGGGCCTGCTGCTCGGACAGCGTGACGCCGACGACGCTCGCGCCGTGCTGCTGCGCGGCGTGAATGGCGAAGGTGCCCCACCCGCAGCCGACATCGAGGACGCGCATGCCGGCGCGCAGCCCCAGCTTGCGGGCCACCAGCGCGCACTTGGCCTCCTGGGCCGCCTCGAGCGACGCCGTTCCGGAGGGCCAGTACGCGCAGGAGTAGGTCATCGTGGGGCCCAGCAGCACCCGGTAGAAGTCGTTGCCCACGTCGTAGTGATGCGAGATCGCGGCGGCGTCGCGGCGGGTCGTGTGCTTGCGCCCGCTGAGTCGGCTCTCCTCCGCAGGGGGCCGGGGTGGTGCGCCGACGAGCCGCAGCCTGATGACGACCCGCGCCAGCGCGCGCAGCGTGTTCCGGTCGACCTGCACGCCGGGGCCGGCCGTCGGGTCGGCGACCTCGTCCAGCATCGTCAGCCCGGCCCACAGGTCGCCGTCGATGACCAGGTCGCCCGACACGTAGGCCCGCGCGAAACCCAACTCGTTCGGTTGCCACATGATTCGGCGCAACGCCCTGCGCCGCACGACGTGGATGGATACCGGGGCATCGGCCGGCCCGAACTCGCTGCCGTCCCAGCATCGGATCCGGATCGGCACCTGATCGCCGAGGGTGCTGCTGACCAGCGGCGCGAGCGTCTCGGCCGCTGTCACGAGCGGGGCCGCTCGGCCGCCGCGGCGAACTGAGCTGCCTTGCCCCGGCGCCCCGGCAGGGCAACCGGAGCCCGGTGGCGGACCTCGGCCATGATGCGCTTGGTCATCGCCATCGCGCTCTCGTCGTCGGCCGGCTGCCCGGGATCGAAGAACTCGACGGTGATCCGCGGGCGGTGCGGGAACCGCACGATGTCGACCGCGCCGGTGACGCTCACGCCGATCACGGTGGCTCCCGGGACGGCCCGGGTGATCCGGCCGGCCCCGCTGAGCGGTCGCAAGGTCCGTCCGCGCGAGACCGTGCCCTCCGGGAACACCCCGATGCACCCGCCGCTGCGCAGGGCCTCGATCGCCGCGGACAACGCCGCGGCGTCGCCGCGGCCACGCTCGATGGGGATCTGGCCCATCCGGTCCAGTACCCAGCCGAGCACCCGGTGCCGCCACAGCGACGACTTCGCCAACGCCAGGATCTGGCGCCGTCGCGCGGCGACGCCCACGATCAGCGGGTCCCAGGCGCTGTCGTGATTGACCATCATCAGCGTCGGGCCGGCCGCCGGAAGCACCGGCAACCCGACAACGTGGAGTCGCCCCCACCACCGGACGATCGGCGTCGCGAACGCCATGACGATTCGATAGGTCAGCGTCGGTTGCACAGCGCCCATCTGCACAGCTTCACACGCCCGCACCGGCAGCCGTCAGGTGGGCCGGCCGTCCGGCCCGGGTCCGTCGTCGCGCCGGACCTCGACCCGGCCGAGTTCGCCCTGGGCGGCGGCCGCCCCGCCGAGGTCCGCACGTCCGCGCAGCACCCAGGCGAGGAAGACGGCGATCAGCGCACCGCCGAACGGCCCGGCCAGGTACACCCAGTAGTGCGAGAAGTCGCCGAGGGCGGCGTCCGGCCCGAACGACCGCGCTGGGTTCATCGACGCGCCGCTGACCGGACTCGACCACAACCCCGCCAGGGCGATGTAGCCGCCGACGGCCAGCGCCGACATCGCGCCCACATTCTGCGCCCGGGACGCCGTTCCGAGGATCGTGCTGACCAGGCCCACGGTGAGCACGAGCTCGATGAACATCGCCTGCACGTCGTCGAACCCCGGACCGGGTTCGGTCGCGCCCAGCATCCCGATCTTGCCGAACACCGCCCACAGCAGCAGGCAGGCCAGGGTGGCGCCGAGAAGTTGGACGACCAGATAACCCGGAACCCGCCGCCACGGGAAGTCCCCGCGTGCCGCGAAGGCCAGGGTGACTGCGGGGTTCAGATGCGCCCCGGACACCGTGCCCATGAACAAGATGATCGCCATCACCATCAGGGCCGGTGCGGTCACTGCGGCCGCCCGCTGGATGGCTCCGTTGCTCGCGGCTGAGACCACACCGCCGCCGGCGCCGACGAGTACCAGGAAGAACGTGCCGAGCAGTTCGGAGAACAGCCGACGCCATTCGTGCCGCGGGTCGTCGAAGTCGAGGCCCCC
>DATBTJ010000088.1:0-18653 GCA_036559305.1 Jatrophihabitans sp. | reverse complement strand
CGACGTGATCCTGCTCGACCTCGGGCTGCCCGACATCAGCGGGATGGACGTGATCAAGGGCGTGCGCGCCTACGCGAGCACGCCGATCATCGTGCTGTCCGCGCGCACGGCGACCACCGAGAAGGTGACCGCGCTCGACCTGGGCGCCGACGACTACGTCACCAAGCCGTTCAGCATCGACGAACTGCTCGCCCGGCTGCGGGCGGCCACGCGCCGGTCGGGTCCGAGCGAGCCGGACGACGTGGTGCGGGTCGGGACGACCGCCGTCGACCTCGGGGCGAAGACCGCCACGGCCGCCGACGGGTCACCGGTGCACCTCACGCCGACCGAGTGGCACCTGCTCGAGGCCCTGCTGCGGCGTCCGGGCAAGCTCGTGACCGGCCGCGCGCTGCTCACCGAACTGCGCGGCAGCCCCGACCACACCGACCCGTCCTACCTGCGCATCTACATCGCGGCGTTGCGCCGCAAGCTCGAGCCCGAGCCGGCGCGGCCCCGTCACCTGATCACCGAGCCGGGGATGGGCTACCGCTTCCAGCCCTGACGCATCCCCGCCCCGCCCCGCCGTCCCCCCACAAAGTTGTCCGTGTGTCGCGCGGATATCTCCGCGCGACACACGGACAACTTTCGGGTTAGGCGCGGGTACGGGTGACGTTCAGCGCGCCGTCGGCGTAGCGGGCGCGCAGCACCTTCTTGTCGAACTTGCCGACCGTCGTCTTTGGGACCTCGTCGATGAACACCCAGTTCTCGGGCACCTGCCACGACGCGACCTTGCCGTCGAGGTAGGCCGCGAGCGCGGCCGGGTCGACCTCGCCGGTGGTGACGACGCAGGCGAGCGGGCGCTCGGTCCACTTGTCGTCCGGGATCCCGATCACCGCGGCCTCGACGACGTCGGGCGCGCCGGCGAGCAGGTTCTCCAGCTCCACCGACGAGATCCACTCACCGCCGGACTTGATGACGTCCTTCGACCGGTCGGTGATCTGGAAGAACCCGCGCGAGTCGATCGTGCCGATGTCGCCGGTGCGCAACCAGCCGTCGTGGAACTTCTCCGGCGCGCTGTCGCGGTGGTAGGCGCCGGTGATCCACGGCCCGCGCACCTCCATCTCGCCGACGGCCACCCCGTCCCACGGCAGGGTGGCGCCCGAGTCGTCGACGATGCGCATCTGCACGCCGGCGAGCAGGCGTCCCGACTTCATCCGCCAGTCCATCTCTTCGGCGGTGCCGGGCTCGACGTCGATCGGCGGGTGCGCCATGCCGCCGACCGGCGAGGTCTCGGTCATGCCCCAGCCCTGGATGACCCGCACGCCGTACTGCTTCTGGAACGCCTCGGCGATCGAGCGCGGGATGGCCGCCCCGCCGGACGTGCCCATGCGCACCGAGGAAAGATCGAGCTCGCGCTGCGCGCCGAGCTGCAGGATGCCGCCCCAGATGGTCGGCACCGCCGACACGAGCGTCGCGCGCTCGGCCTCGATGAGGTTGACCCAGTCGGCCGGGGTCATGTGCGGTCCCGGGAACAGCAGCGCCGCGCCGGACAGGAACGCGCCGTACGGAATGCCCCAGGCGTTGACGTGGAACATCGGCACGATCGCGAGGAACCGGTCGCTCTCGTCGGCGCCGGTCGCCGCCCGCGACAGGGTGGCCATCGCGTGCAGGAACGTCGACCGGTGCGAGTAGACGACGCCCTTCGGGTCGCCGGTGGTGCCACTCGTGTAACACATCGACGCCGGCGCGCGCTCGTCCAGCTCGGGCCAGTCGAAGTCGGGCGAGGCGTCGGCGAGCAGCTGCGCGTAGTCGTAGACAGGCTTGTCGCCGAGCACCGAGGTATCGCCGTCCCCGATGACGATGTAGGCCTCGACGGTGCTGAAGTTCGCGGCGATGGGCGCGAGCACCGGCAGCAGGTTCGCGTCGAGGATGACGATCTTGTCCTCGGCATGGTTGACGATGTGCTCGAGCTGGGCCGCGGGCAGCCGCAGGTTCAGCGTGTGCAGCACCGCGCCCATGCACGGCACCGCGTAGTACGCCTCGAGGTGCTCCTGGTTGTTCCAGCACAACGTGGCGACGCGATCGCCGGTGCCGACGCCGAGCCCGCGCAGCGCGTTGGCCAGCCGGCGCGCGTTCTCACCGACTTGCGCGAAGCTGGTCCGGCGGGCCGAATCGCCCTGCCAGGTGACACATTCGCTCGCGCCGTACACCGAGGAGCCGTGTTCGAGGATCGCGGTGACGGTCAGCGGGAAGTCGTCCTGCATCGTGCTGGTGATCGGCATAGGCATGGACGCACCTTCTCGTCGCAGTCGGTTTCGGTCGAGCCTAACGGGGCAGACTGGCCGAGACATGGGACGACAAGAGGTGAGGGCCCGATGAAGACGGTCAGCGCGGGCGGGTACCGCCTTGCCGAGGGCGCCCGGTGGGTGGCCGGCAGGTTGGTGTTCGTCGACATCCTGGACGGCCGGCTGTACGAGGTCGTCGACGGGCACACCCGCCTGCTCGCCGACCTCGACGTGCCGCTGGGCGCTGTCGCCCCGGTCGAGGGCAGTCCCGGCCGGTGGATCTGCGCGGCCGGCACCGGCATCGCGCTGCTCGATGCCGACGGCCGGCTCGACTGGCTGGCCCGGCTCGAGGACGACG
The DNA here is from genome assembly GCA_036559305.1 of Jatrophihabitans sp. Taxonomy (GTDB): domain Bacteria; phylum Actinomycetota; class Actinomycetes; order Mycobacteriales; family Jatrophihabitantaceae; genus RYN-133. The sequence continues at coordinate 16,031 of DATBTJ010000088.1, read as the reverse complement.
CCCCGCAGCCGCGCCGGATGAACGACGGCGTGTGCGACCCGTCCGGGCGGTTCTGGGCGGGCAGCATGGCCTACGACGAGACGCCCGGCGCGGGCTCGCTCTATCGCACCGACGCCGACGGTTCGGTGACCCGGGTGCTCGACTCGATCACCATCACCAACGGGCCGGCCTTCACCGCCGACGGGCGCCGGATGTACGTCGCCGACTCCGCCGCCGGCTGGATCCACGAGTTCGACATCGACCCGGCGAGCGGCGAGATCCTCGACCGGCGCGAGTTCACCGTCATCGACGACGCGAACCCCGACGGCATGATCGTCGACCTCGAGGGGCGGCTCTGGAACGCCGTGTGGGGAGGATCGGCGGTGCGCTGCTACGCACCGGACGCGACCCTGCTGCGCGAGATCGAGGTGCCGGCCCGCCAGCCCACCAGCGTCTGCTTGGCCGACGGGCAGTTGTTCGTCACGACCGCCCGCGACGGGTTGTCCGATCCGGCCGAGACCGAGGGCGCGGTGGTGAGCCTGCCGGTCGACGCGCAGGCGCCGCCGGCAACGGCCTACCGGCCGGCCTGACCTGCCTGATCCGGGCGCCCCGCCTGATCCGGGCGCCCCGCCTGATCCGGGCGGGCCGCCTGCTTCGCGGTGCGCCGGTGCGCGAGGTCGAGCACCAGCCCGACCAGCACGCCGGCCACCACGATCGGCACCCACAGCCACTTCAGGTAGTCGGTGGTGCGGCCGAGCACGATCATGATCACCGTGTAGACGAGGAACGTCGCGATCACCGAGCCGATCGCCTGCGCCCGCACCGCCGGGTTCTGCCGGAGCATGCGCAGGTCGGCCCGGGTGTCGCTCTCGTCGGCTTTCCGGTCGGCCTGGGCAGGGGCGAGAGGCTCGGCGTCCGCCTCGGCGTCGACCGGCGCGTCGGCGATGATCGAGATGCGCTGGGTCTCGTCGAGATCCTGCGGCGGCGCGGGGTCGGCGTCGTCGCCGCGCTCGTGCCGTCCGCGCGCCTCGATGACCGCCGCCAGCTCGGCGTCAGGGGCGAGCGAGAGCGTCGACGGGTTGGTGCCGACCTCGTCGTCGGCGTCGTCGGGTGCCGAGTGCCGTCCCATGTCACGAGTGTGTCAAATCGCGGCCCGATTATCCGACGAGTCGGCTGCGCCGCGCGGCACAGGTTCGCCGCCTAGGGTGATCGCATGGTCCGGCGCGCATGGTGGCGTAGCGCGGTGGCCGCCGTCCTCACCGCCGTCCTCACCGCCGTGCTCGTCGCCGGCTGTGCCAGCACGATCCCCGGCACCGGTCACGTCGACCCGCTCGGCCTGCCGGTGCACGGCGACTCGGGCGGGTCGTTCGACACCGAGGTCAAGACCTCGCTCGCGGACGTCATCGCGTTCTGGAAGCGCACGTACCCGACGATCGCGCACGGCGCCGCCCTGCCGCCGTTGCGCGGCGGCTTCTACTCCGTCGACGGTGCCCAGGTCGTCGCCACCCGCACCGCGCCGACGTCCGCGCAGTCGAACAAGTGCTTGCAGAAGCGGCTGACCTTCATCATCGACAACGCCGCCTACTGCCAGCTCGACGACTCGATCATCTGGGACCGCGGCGCGGGGCACCTGCTGCCGATGCTGGCGGAGCGGTACGGGCCGACCCTGACCGCGCTGGTCTTCGCGCACGAGTTCGGGCACGCGATCCAGCACCGGCTGCACCTCGACGGCAAGGACGTGCGCCCCATCGATCTCGAATCGCAGGCCGACTGCGCGGCGGGTGCGTTCGCGGGAAGCGCGCTCGCCGGGCACGCGCCGCATTTCCCCATCGACGCCAACCAGCTCGACCGCGCCCTCGACGGCTACTTCCTGATCCGCGACTCGACCCCCGGCACCCCGGCCGACGCCACGCACGGCAACGGCTTCGACCGCCTCAACGCGCTGCAGCTGGGGATCGAGCACGGCGCGCGCTACTGCTACAGCGCCGCCTACCTGCACGACCGCAGCTACACCGAGCGCGGGTACGTCGACCCGAACGACTACTACGACCAGGGCAACCAACCGCTCGCCGCGGTCGTCAGCAACAACGGCATCGGACCCGACCTCAACCGGTTCTGGCGCCGCAGCGCGGGCCTGATCGGCGCGCCCTTCCGTCCCGTGCGGCTGGCCGAGGCCGACCACCCGCCGTGCGCGTCCGGACCGCGCAGCAGCGAGTTCGGCTACTGCCCGAACGACAACACCGTCTACTACAGCTCCGCCTTCGCCCGCCGCGCCTACTTCAGCATCACCGACGTCGTGGTGGACAAGACCGACGCGACGGTGCAGCTGCAGCAGGATCAGCCCGGCGACTACGCGCTGGGCTTCCTGCTCGCGGCGGCCTGGGGCATGGCCGCGCGGTCACAGTTCTTCCATGCCTCGCTCGATGACCAGGCGGCGCTGCGGGCCGCGATCTGTTACGCCGGCGCGTACTCCGAAGACATCAACCGCGCGAACGGCAACCCGTCGCACAAGTACATCCTGTCACCGCCCGACATGGACGAGGCGACCTCGGCCGCGCTCTCGCTCGTCGACCTGCCCAGCGCCTTCGGCGCACGGGGGACGACCGGGCTGGAACGCGTCCGGTCCTTCGTCACCGGCTACGACGGCGGGTTGGCCGCCTGCCGCTGAGCACCCGTCGGGTGCCACGGTCGCGATCACCTTTTCCTCCGCAACGCTCGGCAGCACGCCACGAATCGATCAGTACGGAGGAAAACCTGATCACCAGCTCCCGACACGATCACCTCTTCCTCCGCAACGCTCGGCGGCCGACCACAAAACGATCATTACGGAGGAAGGCGTAACGGCCCCGCGAAACCGGTCGGCCGGGCAGCGTAGGTTGCCTAGCGTGCCTGACATCGATGCCGGCTTCCTCGCGCTCCCGGCGCGTGAGCTCGCCGGAGCCGCGCTGGAACGTGCCCTCGAACTCGGCTGCGAGCACGCGGACTTCCGACTCGAACGCACCCGCACCGCGATGCACTCGCTGCGCGACGCGCGGCTGGATTCGAGCACCGACCGCGAGGGCGTCGGCCTCGCCGTCCGCGTCGTCCACGACGGCGCGTGGGGGTTCGCCAGCGGCGTCACCCGCACCGCAGCCGCGGCCAAGCAGCTCGCCGAGCAGGCCGTCGCAACCGCGCGGGTGAGCCGGGTGCTGCGTTCGGCACCGGTCGTCCTCGCCCCCGAACCGGTCTACCCCGACGTCACCTGGGTGTCGGCCTACGAGGTCAACCCGTTCGACATCAGCGAGGCCGATCGGGTCGGCCGGCTGACCGAGCTGTCCGAGCGCCTGCTCGCCGCCGACGGTGTCGACCACGTCGACGCGAGCGTCCAGATGGTGCTCGAGAACAAGTTCTACGCCGACTCGCACGGCACGGTCACCACGCAGCAGCGGGTGCGGGTGGCGCCGGAGTTCACCGCGGTGCACGTCGACCGCGCCGAGGGCGCGTTCTTCTCGATGCGCACGCTCGCCCCGGCCGCCGGGCGCGGCTGGGAGTACCTCACCGGCACCGGATGGGACTTCGACGCCGAACTCGCCGAACTCCCCGAGCTGCTGCGCGAGCACGTCAAGGCGCCCAGCGTCGAGGTGGGCACCTATGACCTGGTCATCGACCCGTCCAACCTCTGGCTGACCATCCACGAGTCGATCGGACACGCCACCGAGCTCGACCGCGCGCTCGGCTACGAGGCGGCCTACGCGGGCACCAGCTTCGCGACCCCGGACCAGCTGGGCCGCCTGACCTACGGCAGCCCGGTCATGAACGTGACGGGCGATCGCACCGTCGAGCACGGTCTCGCCACGATCGGCTACGACGACGAGGGCGTGATGACCCAGCGCTTCGACATCGTCAAGGACGGCACGCTGGTCGGCTACCAGCTCAACCGGCAGATGGCGCACGACAACGCAGCGCTGCTCGGCGCCGAGCGCTCCAACGGCTGCTCGTTCGCCGACTCGCCGGGCCACATCCCGCTGCAGCGCATGGCGAACGTGTCCATCCGGCCCGCGCCGGACGGCCCGTCCACCGATGAGTTGATCAGCGGCGTCGAGCGCGGCATCTACGTCGTCGGCGACCGCTCGTGGTCGATCGACATGCAGCGGTTCAACTTCCAGTTCACCGGACAGCAGTTCCACCGCATCGAGAACGGCAAGCTGGTCGGCCAGGTGCGCGATGTCGCCTACCAGGCGACCACCACCGAGTTCTGGGGATCGATGGAAGCCGTCGGCGGCCCCGACACCTACGTCCTCGGCGGCGTGTTCACCTGCGGCAAGGGCCAGCCCGGCCAGGTCGCCGCGGTGTCGCACGGTTGCCCGTCCGCCCTGTTCCGTGACGTGAACATCCTGAACACGAAGAACGAGGCCGGCCGGTGACCCAGATCCAACAGCTCGTCGAGAACGCTCTGGCGCAGTCCACCGCGGACGGCTGCATCGTGCTCGCCGCAGAACACACCGAGACCAATCTGCGCTGGGCGGGCAACGGGCTGACCACCAACGGGCAGATGCGCGAGCGGTCGGTCACCGTCATCTCGACCGTCGACGGGGCGGCCGGCGCCAGCGCGGGCGTGCTGACCCGCGCAGTCACCACCGAGGACGAGCTGCGCGAGCTGGTGCGCGCCGCCGACCAGGCGGCCCGCGACGGCAGCCCGGCCGACGACGCCGCGCCGCTCATCGCGGCCTACGAGAACGACGACGACTGGGCGAGCGACCCGGCCTCGACCGATGTCAGCGTGTTCGACACCTTCGCACCGGATCTCGCGGCCGCCTTCGACACGTGGGGCAAGGCGGACCGGTTGCTGTTCGGCTTCGCCGAGCACCACATGACCTCCACCTACCTCGGCACGTCCACCGGGCTGCGGCGCCGCTTCGACCAGCCCGACGGCCGGGTCGAGATCAACGGCAAGTCCGCCGACTACGCGCAGAGCGCCTACGCCGACCAGCACACCAACGACTTCACCGACATCGACGCGGGCGAGCTGACCGACGGGCTGCTGCAGCGGCTGGACTGGTCGGCCAAGCGCATCGATCTGCCCGCGGGGCGCTACGAGACGATCCTGCCGCCCGGTCCGGTCGCCGCGCTGACGCTCTACGCGTATCTGAACGCGGCCGCGCGCGACGCCGCCGAGGGGCGCAGCGTCTTCTCCGCGGCCAACGGCGCCACCCGGATCGGCGAGACACTGTCGCCGCACCCGCTGCGGCTGTACTCCGACCCGTCCTACCCCGGCCTGGAGTGCTCGCCGTTCTCGATCGTCGAGGCCTCCGGCTGGGGCGTCTACTCGGTCTTCGACAACGGCTTCCCCGCCGGCGCGACGGACTGGATCCGCGACGGCGAGCTGACCAACCTGATCGCCAACCGCGGCTACGCGGCGAGCAACGGCGGCGACCCGCACCCGCCGGCCGACAACCTCATCCTCGACGGCAACGGCACCGCGAGCGTCGAGGACATGATCGCCTCGACCGAGCGGGGCCTGCTGCTCACCACGCTCTGGTACATCCGCGAGGTCGACCCGCAGACGCTGCTGCTCACCGGGCTGACCCGCGACGGCGTCTACCTCGTCGAGAACGGCGCGGTGCAGGGCGCGGTGAACAACTTCCGGTTCAACGAGTCGCCGGTCGACCTGCTCTCGCGCGCCACCGAGGTGGGCCGCACCGAGCGGGCGATGTCGCGCGAGTGGAACGACTTCTTCCGTCGCACGGCGATGCCGGCGCTGCGCGTCCCGGACTACAACATGTCGACGGTGAGCAAGGCGTCCTGACGCCTGCAAGCGCGGCCACCGCGGCTTTGTTGTTGGTCCGAACGAATCCCCAGCAATAGCTGCGGAAACTCGCCCGGTGTGAGTATTGCCTCGTCACATCGGCGCGTGCGAGAGCGCTTCCAGTCGGTAGCTTCGAACAATTCCGCCTGACCCACCCGGAGCGGCAGCCTGCCCAGACCCGGGGTCGCGGTCGGCGTGCACGACTGAGGAGACCGAATGACGGCGCAGTTGCGGACGAACGACATCCCCGGCCTCGACGAGGCCCCGACCACCCACAAGGCCCTGCTGGCCTGGGTACGTGAGAGCGCGGAGCTGACCCGGCCCGACCGCGTCGTCTGGGTGGACGGCTCGCCCGAGGAGTGGACGCGCGTCACCGACGAGCTCGTCGCCAACGGCACCTTCGTGCGGCTTTCCGAGGAGAAGAAGCCGAACTCGTTCTGGTGCGCCTCCGACCCGACCGACGTGGCGCGCGTCGAGGACCGCACGTTCATCTGCAGCCGCGACCCGAAGGATGCCGGGGCCACCAACAACTGGATGGACCCCGAGGACATGAAGGCGATCCTCACCGAGCGCTTCCGCGGCTCGATGCGCGGTCGCACCATGTACGTGCTGCCCTACTGCATGGGTCCGCTCGACGCGACCGAGCCGATGCTCGGCGCCGAGATCACCGACTCGCTCTACGTCATCGCCTCGATGCACGTGATGACCCGCCTCGGCGCCAAGGCGCTCGAGCTGTTCACCAAGGACGGCGCCGACCGCGATTTCGTGCCCGGCCTGCACTCGCTCGGCGCCCCGCTCGAGAAGGGCCAGCAGGACGTCGCCTGGCCGTGCAACGAGACCAAGTACATCGTGCACTTCCCCGAGGAGCGCCTGATCTGGTCCTACGGCTCCGGCTACGGCGGCAACGCCCTGCTCGGCAAGAAGTGCCACTCGCTGCGCATCGCGTCGGCCAAGGCACGCGACGAGGGCTGGCTCGCCGAGCACATGCTGATCGCCAAGCTGACCTCGCCGGAGAACAAGAGCTACTTCATCGGCGCGGCCTTCCCGTCGGCGTGCGGCAAGACGAACATGGCGATGCTCGAGCCGACGCTGCCCGGCTGGAAGGTCGAGACGATCGGCGACGACATCGCCTGGATCCGCATCGGCGAGGACGGCCGGTTCTACGCGGTCAACCCGGAGAACGGCTTCTTCGGCGTCGCGCCCGGCACCGACTTCCACACCAACCCGAACGCGATGCGCACCATCGCCAAGGGCAATTCGGTCTTCACGAACGTCGCGCTCACCGACGACGGCGACATCTGGTGGGAGGGGATGGGCGAGCCGCCCGCGCATCTCACGTCCTGGAAGAAGCAGGACTGGACGCCGGACAGCGCCGAACTGTCGAGCCACCCCAACTCGCGCTACTGCACGCCGATCCACCAGTGCGAGACCAAGGCCGCTGAATGGGACGACCCGAACGGGGTGCCGCTGGACGCCATCTTCTTCGGCGGCCGGCGCCGCGACACGGTGCCGCTGGTGACCGAGGCACGCGACTGGCAGCACGGCGTCTTCATGGGGGCCACGCTCTCGTCCGAGACGACCGCCGCGGCGACCGGGGCCGTGGGCGTGGTGCGCCGCGACCCGATGGCGATGTTGCCGTTCATCGGTTACAACGCCGGCGACTACTTCGCGCACTGGATCGAGGTCGGCAAGAGCGCCGACGCGGTCAAGCTGCCGAAGATCTTCTACGTGAACTGGTTCCGCCGCGACGCCGAGGGCAACTTCACCTGGCCCGGCTTCGGCGAGAACATCCGGGTGCTCAAGTGGGCCCTGGAGCGCATCGAGGGCACGGCGGCCGCGGTCGACACGCCGATCGGCCGGGTCCCGACCGCGGAATCGCTCGATACCTCGGGGCTGACCCTGTCCGCCGAAGAATTGGATGAGGCGCTTACGGTGGACATCGACGAGTGGCGGGCAGAATTGCCACTCATCGAGGAATGGTTCGACAAGATCGGTGCTTCGCTCCCGACGTCGATGCGCGACGAATTGGACGCGCTCAAGCTTAGGCTCGACGTCTGAACCGGGCACCGCGGCCCTGAGGAGGACCGTGGAACGCCCCACCATGGCAAAGGCGCTGCAGGCGAGACTCACCGAGGGTCTCGCCGAGCAGCTGGACACCCGTGCGGCCGAGATCATGGCCGAGCTGCGTGCCGTGCGCGCCGAGCTGACCGAGACGCGTGAGCAGCTCGCGCACGCCATCCTGATGTACGAGATCAGGCAGCGTCGCGACACCGTGTTCGCCGGCGAAGCGCGCGCGGCCCGTGAGAGCGAGGCCTTCGCCGCCGAACATCTCGCGGGGGCCAAGCAGTGCCCGAACCCGGAGGCGACGATCCTGTTCGCGACCGAACGGGTGAGCCTCGACGGGCCGATCGTGCAGGTCGGCACGGCCGACGGCAGCGTGCTCGCCAAGCTGGTGGCCTATCTGCGTGGGCGCGAGGTCTTCGGGTTCGGCATGAGCAGCGGGCTGCCCGAGGACTGGCGGCCCGGTTTCCCGAAGGGCTCGTTCGCCCAGGACGGCCTGCCCGAGGTCCGCGGCGCCACGATCGTGGACGGACCGTACGAGCAGACCCTGGCCGCCTGGAAGGCCGAGCACACCGAGCCGATCGCGCTGCTGTACCTGGACACCACGATCTACAGCTCGACCTCGGCCGTCCTCGACCTGCTCGCCGACCGGCTGGCAAGCGGGACGATCATCGTCCTGGACGAGTACTTCAACTACCCGGGCTGGCAGGACGGCGAGTTCAAGGCGTTGGGCGAGTTCGTCGAACGGAGCGGTATCGGCTTCCGCTACGAGGGCTACACGTTCGACAACGAGCAGGTCGTCGTCAGCGTGCAGCGGTAGTGCCCGCCCCGATCCGGCGCCTCGCGGTGGCCGGTGGCCTCGTCGTGCTCGTGACGGCCGCTGCCGGCTGCTCGAGCACCGCCGCGCCCGCCCCCACACCGACGCCTACCCCGTCGACGAGCAGCAGCGCCGTCGTCGCGGCGCCGTCCCCCTCGCACACCAAGCGTCGGGTGCACCGTGTGCACCACCGCCGCCCGTCGGCGGCTCCGAGCACCTCGGCAGTGCCGACGACACCGAAGCCCGCCCCCCGCACGACGGCTGCGAGCCGACCGCCCGCCCAGGCACCGCTGGTGGTCATCGACCCCGGTCACAGCGTGAGCGTGCACGGCACCGACCCCGCCACCGGGCTCGACGTCTCCGACTACGAGAACGAGCCGGAGATGCGTGACATGTGGGCGGTCGCGCAGCTGGTGCGCGCCCGGCTGCTGGCCGCGGGTTACCGGGTGCTGCTGACCCGGTCGAGTCTCGACACGCCGTCCACGCTGGGGCAGCGTGCCTACGTCGCCAACGGCGCACACGCCGCGCTCGCGTTGAGCCTCCACGACCAGGCCGGCTCCAACGGCGGGATCCCCTTCGACAGCGGCAACAACCACGTCTACTACCAGGCCGTCGGTGACTACCGGACGAATCCCGCCGGCCACCGGGTGTATTTCACCGACGCGCAGCTCGCAGCGGTGAGCAAGCGGTACGGCCAGATCTTCGTCAACCAGCGCACCCGCGCACAGGGCACGCCGGTGAACCTGATGAGCAACACCGGCTACGACCTGGGCGGCCGCGGGCTGCAGGGCGGCGACATCTGGATCGTCCAGCTGCTCTCGCACGTCCCGTGGATCTACAACGAGGCAGGCGGCAACAGTGCCGGAATGTCCGGGCTGGACCTGCACGACAAGCAGGTCTACGCGAACGGTCTCGCCGCGTCCGTGGAGGCCTGCCTACCGCTGCACCGGTGAGCGCAGCAGGAACAGCGCGAGCGCGGCCACGCTGTTGGAGTCGGTGAACTCGCCGCGGGCGAGCATCGCGTGCAGTTCCTCGGTCGGGAACCAGCGGTGCACCATGTCCGCCTCGGACGCCTCGCGGTCCGGCTCGCCCTCGTGCAACCCGGTGGCCAGATACACGTCGAAGCCGTTGGTGGCGAAGCCGGGCGAGGCGTCGAGGCGGCCGAGGTGTTCGAGGGTGTCGGCGCGCAGCCCGGTCTCCTCGACCAGCTCGGCAGCGGCGAGCTCCTCGGGCGTTCCCGATTTCCCGCTCGGCCAGCCGCCCTGCGGGAACTCCCAGGCCCGGCGCCCGAGCGCGTAGCGGTACTGCTCGACCAGCCAGAACCCGCCGCCGGTGAAGGCCAGCACGACCGCGAAGTCGCGCTTGTCGACCACGGTGTAGGTGCCGGGCGAGCCGTCGGCGTAGGCGATCTCGTCCTCGTAGAGCGTCAGCCACTGGTTGCGCAGCACCTCGCGGCGCGCGACGCGTCTGACGTCGGTTGCCGGCCGGTCAGGCATCGGCCGGCCGGCACAGCAGATGGGCGACCAGCGCCGTCCAGCCGGTCTGGTGCGTCGCCCCGAGGCCCTCGCCGGTGTCGCCGTCGAAGTACTCGCTGAAGGTGAGGTGGTCGCGCCACAGCGGGTCGGGATCGGCCTCGATGCGCGTGCCGTCGCACGGCCGGCGCCCGGCCGGCCCGACCCGGAACAGGTCGCACAGCCGCTGGTCGATCAGGTCGGCGGCCTGGTCGAGCGTCAGGGCGCTGCCGGATCCGGCCGGCACCTCGACGGTGAAATCGCTGCCGAGAAAGCCGTGGTAGGTACGCAGCGCGTCGGCAAGCAGCACGTTGACAGGGAACCAGACCGGGCCGCGCCAGTTCGAGTTGCCTCCGAACAGGCCGGTGCGCGATTCCGCCGGCTCGTAGTCGATGGACACCTGCTGCCCGTCGACGACGGTGGTGAACGGGTCGCGGTACACGGCCGACAACGAGCGCACGCCGTGGGGGGAGAGGAATTCCTGCTCGTCGAACATGCGCGCCAGGACCCGCTGCAGCCGGTCGGTGTCGAGCAGCGCGAGCAGGTGATCGGCCGGTTCACCCTGTGGTCCGGCCCGGGTGATCAGGCCGTCCAGCAGTTCGGGACGCCGGCGCTGCAGCCAGCGCAGCCGGGCGGTGAGGTCCGGCGGCGTGTCCAGCTCGCCGGTGCGTGCGTGGGCGACGGCGAGCAGCGGGAGCAGCCCGACCATCGAACGGACCTTCAGCTGCTCGGCGTGTCCGTCCGGGTGCACCAGGACGTCGTAGAAGAAGCCGTCCGCATCGTCCCAGAGCGCGACGTCGGCCGATCCGAACCGGTGCATCGCGTGCGCGATCGCGAGGAAGTGCTCGAGGAACTTGGTCGCCACCTCGTCCCACGCCGGGACGCTGTGCGCCAGCTCGATGGCGATGGTGAGCATGTTGAGGCAGAAGAAGGCCACCCAGCTGGTCGCGTCCGACTCCTCCAGCCGCGCGCCGTCGGGCAGCAGCGCCGAACGGTCGAACAGCCCGATGTTGTCCATGCCGAGGAAGCCGCCCTCGAACAGGTTCGACCCGTCGGCATCCTTGCGGTTGACCCACCAGCCGAAGTTCAACAACAGCTTGGTGAACACGCGGATCAGGAAGTCGGTGTCGGCCGTGCCGGTGACGGCGCGGTCGACGAGATAGACCCGCCACGCGGCCCAGGCGTGCACCGGCGGGTTCACGTCGCCGAAGGCCCACTCGTAGGCCGGCAGCTGCCCGTCGCCGTGCATCGCCCACTCGCGGCACAGCAGCAACAGCTGCTCCTTCGCCAGCGCCGGGTCGATGTGGGCCAGCGCGATGCAGTGGAAGGCGAGGTCCCAGGCCGCGAACCAGGGGTACTCCCAGTCGTCGGGCATGCAGATCACGTCGGCGAGCGACAGGTGCTGCCACGACACGTTGCGTCCGCCCGGCGCGGCGCGTTGCGGCGGTGGCTGCGGTCCGGCCGGGTCGCCCTCCAGCCAGTCGACGACGGAATAGCGGTAGAGCTGCTTGTTCCAGAGCAGGCCGGCGAACGCGCGGCGGGCGATGGCCGCGTCCTCGGCCGGGAGGTGCTGCGGCAGCACCGCGGCGTAGAACTCGTCGGCCTCGCTCGCGCGGTCGGCGCAGATCGCGTCGTATGCCGGGCCGAAGGTGCTCTCGGCGCCGGGTTGCGCGGTCAGCCGCAGGCGCACCCGCACCGTCTCGCCGGGCGGCACGGCGTCGAAGCGGTACCAGAACGCGGCCTTGGTGCCGGTGCCCTCCGGGGCGAGCGCCGACTCGTCGCCGTGCACGACGCGTGCGTCGATCGCGTCCTTCGGGTGGGCGGAGACGTTCTCGGCCACGCCGAACAGTGCGACAGCATTCGTCTCGTTGTCGCAGACGAGGACTTCCGGAGTGCCCTCCGCGCTCACCCGGTAGGTGCCCAGGTAGTCGTGGACGCACTCGATCAGCCGCTCACCCGCGCCGCCCCGCTCGGGCGGGTCGATGCGCCGCAACACCGGCTTGCGCGCGTCGACGCCCCAGGCCCAGGTGTTGCGGAACCACACCTGCGGGATCAGGTGCAGCGGCGCCGGGTCGGGGCCGTGGTTGGTCGCCTCGAGGGTCATCAGGACGTCGTCCGGGGCGGCTTTCGCGTAGCTGACCGTGACGTCGAAGAAGCGGTTGCCGTCCAGCACGCCGGTGTCGGCGAGTTCGTACTCGCGCTGGTCACGCCCGCGCGCCGCGTTCTCGCGGCGCAGTTGCTCGTAGGGATACGCGGCCTGCGGGTACCGGTAGGTCCAGCGCACCCAGGAGTGCGTGGGGGTGCCGTCCTCGGCCCACCAGTACTCCTTGGCGTCCTCGCCATGGTTGCCCTCGCCGTTGGTGAGCCCGAACAATCGCTCCTTGAGCAGCGGGTCGTTGCCGTTCCACAGCGCCACCGCGACGTTCAGGAATCCGTACCGGTCGCAGAACCCGCCGAGCCCGTCCTCGCCCCAGCGGTAGGCGCGCCGGTGCGCCTGCTCGAACGGCAGGTAGGACCAGGCGTCGCCATCGGCGGAGTAGTCCTCACGCACGGTGCCCCACTGCCGCCCGGACAGGTAGGGACCCCATAGCCGCCATGGACCGGCCGAATCCGGAGACTCGGCCAGCCGGGTGTGTTCGCTCGTGTCTGTCACCGTCAGCGGATCGTAGGGCAAATTGTCTTGCGCCGGGTCAGTAACGTCGGTCAATCGTGGCCGACGATGCGGTACTGACTGCCGAAGAAGATCATCTGGAACTCGCGCGGCGCTGCCTGACCGCGATGCAGCAGTCCGCCGAACGCATCGCCGACTACGGGGTCGACGAGCTGGCGAGCCAGAGCCTCGGCCGGATCCGGGCCAAGCGCCTGCAGGCCCTGGCCGCCGACCCGGACGCCCCGCCGTTCTTCGGCCGCACCGACCGCGATCAGCCCGACCACGAGTCCTTCCACATCGGCCGGCGACACGTCCGCAACGACCGCGGCGACCCGGTCGTCATCGACTGGCGGGCCCCGATCGCGCGCGCCTTCTACCGGGCGACCCCGGCCGACCGGATGGGCGTCACGCTGCGCCGCCGGTTCGGCTTCCATGCCGGCCGGCTGTCCTCGTTCGAGGACGAGCACCTCGACCGCGGCGAGTCGCTGGGCCTGGCCTCGGACCTGCTGCGCGAGGAGATCGAGCGTCCCCGTGTCGGGCCGATGCGCGACATCGTCGCCACCATCCAGCCCGACCAGGACGATCTGGTGCGCGCCGACCTGGACAGCTCGCTGTGCATCCAGGGCGCGCCGGGCACCGGTAAGACCGCGGTCGGCCTGCACCGTGCCGCGTACCTGCTCTACACCTATCCCGAGCGGCTGCGCCGCTCCGGCGTCCTCGTGGTCGGGCCGAACGCCGCGTTCCTGCACTACATCGCCCAGGTGCTGCCCTCGCTAGGTGAGGGCGGGATCGAGCAGGCGACCGTCGCCGAGCTGGTCGGCACCGAGCCGCGCGCCACCGAACCGGCCGAGCTCGCGACGCTCAAGGGCGACGCCCGGATGGCCGACGTGCTGCGCCGCGCGGTGCTCTCGCACGTCCGCAAACCCGGCGAGGACGTGCTCGTGATCATCGGCACCCGGCGTTACCGGGTCGGGGCGCACCACCTGCGCCGCTACGTCGACGACGCGCGGCGCGCGCTCACCCACGGGCTGCGCTGGTCGCTCGCGCGCGAGCGGTTACGGATGCAGGTGGCCGAGGATGTGCGCCGCCAGCGTGAGGACGTCGGCGGGGCGCCGTCGGACGCCGAGACCACGAAGATGTCGCGCTCACCAGCCGTCAAGGCGTTCGTGGACGAGGTCTGGCCGGCGCTCTCGGCTCCGGCGCTGCTGATGCGGCTCTGGGACGACGCCGAGTTCCTCGCCCGCTGCGCCCCGACCCTCACCGCGGACGAGCGCGCCGCGCTGCACCGGCCCGGGCGCGCCTCGGCCCGCACGGTGCGCTGGAGCGCCGCCGACACGATCCTGCTCGACGAGCTCACCGGCCTGCTCGAGGGCGCGCCCACCTACGTCCATGTCGTGGTCGACGAGGCCCAGGACCTCTCGCCGATGCAGTGCCGGGCCATCGCGCGGCGCTGCCCGCTCGGCTCGGTGACCGTGCTCGGCGATCTCGCCCAGGCCACCACACCGTGGGCACCGGGCGACTGGGCGGTGACGCTGGAGCATCTGGGCCACGACTCGGCCGAGGTGCGCCCGCTCACCGCCGGCTACCGCGTGCCCGGCGAGGTCATCGAGCTGGCGAACCGGCTGCTGCCGCACATCGCGGTCGGGGTGCCGCCGGGCACCGCGGTGCGTGCGGGCGAGTCGGCGCTGCGGTTCGCGGCGGCGGCCACACTGACCGCGGCGCTCGGCGACCTGCTCGCGATCGAGGGCTCGATCGGCGTCATCGTGCCTGATGCCCGGTCGGCCGCGGTGCTCGAGACGCTGCAGGCCGCGGGCGTGAGCGCGTCCCTGCTCGATTCCGAGGACGACCCGCGGGTCGCGGTCGTGCCCGCGTCCGCGGCGAAAGGCCTGGAGTTCGACTCGGTCGTGCTCGTCGAACCGGCCGAGATCGTCGCCGCCGAGCCGACCCGCACCGGCGGGCTGCGCCGGCTCTACGTCGTGCTCACCCGCGCGGTGTCGCACCTGACCGTCCTGCACGACCAGCCGCTGCCGCCGGAACTGGACCACCCGCTGATCCCGGTCGTCGCGCACTGACCGATCCTGGCCCCTGGCGGCGATATGGTAGGAACCCCTGGGTTCCTCGTGAGGTGCGCCACCCCTGTACCAACCGAGGAACGTTTGCCGACACCGTGCGCGCGTGGCAATCCCACGACGGGCCCGAGCCGAGGAGTACGCCCTTGAGCGAACACGTCCACGCCGTGCATCCGGAGCCGGACATGGTCCAGCTGCTCACCCCTGAGGGGCAGCGGGTCGAGCATCCGGATTACGCACTCGACATCAGTGACGACGACATCGCCGGGCTCTACCGCGACCTCGTCATGGTGCGCCGGATCGACTCCGAGGCCATCGCGCTGCAGCGGCAGGGCGAGCTGGGCCTGTGGGCCAGCCTGCTCGGCCAGGAGGCAGCGCAGATCGGCGCCGGCCGCGCGCTCAAGCCGCAGGACATGGCCTTCCCGACCTACCGCGAGCACGGCGTCGCCTGGTGCAAGGAGGTCGACCCGCTCACCCTGCTGGGCCTGTTCCGCGGCACCAACCTCGGCGGCTGGGACCCCAAGGCCAACAATTTCAACCTGTACACGATCGTGATCGGCGCGCAGACGCTGCACGCGACCGGCTATGCGATGGGTGTGGTGCGCGACGGCGCGGTCGGCACGGGCGACCCGGACCGCGACACCGCGGTGCTCGCCTTCTTCGGCGACGGCGCCTCGAGCCAGGGCGACGTCAACGAGGCGTTCGTCTGGGCCGGTGCCGGCAACCTGCCGGTCGTGTTCTTCTGCCAGAACAACCAGTGGGCGATCAGCGAGCCGGTCGAGCGGCAGAGCCGGGTGCCCCTCTACCAGCGCTCGGCGGGCTTCGGCTTCCCCGGCGTGCGGGTCGACGGCAACGACGTGCTGGCCTGCCTCGCGGTCACCCGCAAGGCGCTCGACGACGCCCGCAACGCGCAGGGGCCCACGTTCATCGAGGCCTACACCTACCGGATGAACCCGCACACGACCAACGACGACCCGCGGCGCTACCGGCTCGGCAGCGAGGCCGAGACCTGGAAGCTGAAGGACCCGATCGAGCGGGTGCGTGCCTACCTCACCCGCGAGGCGAACATCGACCCCTCGTTCTTCGCCGACGTGGACGCCGAGGCCAAGGCAATGGCCGAGCACGTCCGCAAGGGCTGCCGCGAGCTGACCGACCCGAC
>DATBTJ010000087.1:0-3063 GCA_036559305.1 Jatrophihabitans sp. | reverse complement strand
GAACGTGGCTTCGCGCGGCGACGGACTCTTAAACCACGACCTCCACCCCGGCGAGAAGGCCCCCCAGGACGCGTGCGGCGTGTTCGGGGTCTGGGCAGCCGGCGAGGACGTCGCCAAACTCACCTACTTCGGGCTGTATGCGTTGCAGCACCGCGGCCAGGAGGCCGCCGGCATCGCGGTCAGCGACGGCAGCGCACTGCTGGTCTACAAGGACCTCGGCCTGGTCAGTCAGGTCTTCGACGAGTCCACCCTGGCCACCCTGCAGGGCCACCTCGCCATCGGGCACACTCGGTACTCGACGACCGGCTCGACCACGTGGGAGAACGCTCAGCCGAGCTTTCGCACCACCCCCGCCGGCACCGGCCTCGCGCTCGGCCACAACGGCAACCTGGTCAACACCCTCGAGCTGTTCACCGAGGCCCGCGCGGCGGGTCTCAAGCAGGAGGGCCTGACCGCCACCACCGACTCCGACCTGATGACGGCGCTGCTCGCCGCCCGTCCCGACGTCAGCGTCGAGCAGGCCGCGATGGACGTCTTGCCGAAGCTGCGCGGCGCGTTCTCGCTCGTCTTCATGGACGAGCACACCCTCTACGCCGCCCGCGACGCGCAGGGCGTGCGCCCGCTGGTGCTCGGCCGCCTCGAACGCGGCTGGGTCGTCACGTCCGAGACCGCGGCGCTCGACATCGTCGGCGCCAGCTTCGTGCGCGAGATCGAGCCCGGCGAACTCGTCGCGATCGACGCCGACGGATTGCGCAGCCAGCACTTCGCCAACGCCGCGCCCAAGGGCTGCCTGTTCGAGTACGTCTACCTCGCCCGTCCCGACAGCGCGATCGCCGGCCGCAACATCCACAAGGCGCGGGTCGAGATCGGCCGGCGGCTGGCCAAGGAACATCCGGCCGACGCCGATCTGGTCATCCCGGTTCCCGAGTCGGGCACGCCTGCCGCGATCGGTTACGCCGAGGCGTCCGGCATCCCCTACGGCACCGGGCTGGTCAAGAACGCCTACGTCGGACGGACGTTCATCCAGCCGTCGCAGACCATTCGCCAGCTCGGCATCCGGCTCAAGCTGAACCCGCTGCGCGACATCATCCGCGGCAAGCGCCTGGTCGTGGTGGACGACTCGATCGTGCGCGGCAACACCCAGCGCGCGCTCGTGCGCATGCTGCGCGAGGCCGGTGCGTACGAGGTGCACGTGCGCATCTCCTCACCGCCGGTGAAGTGGCCGTGCTTCTACGGCATGGACTTCGGCACCAACGCCGAGCTGATCGCCAACAGCCTGGACGCCGAAGGCATCCGCGCCTCGATCGGCGCCGACTCGCTGGGCTACATCTCGCTGGAGGAAACGGTCGCGGCAAGCGATCAGCCGTACAACCGGCTGTGCTGCGCCTGCTTCGACGGCCGGTACCCGATCGAGCTGCCCGACGTGGTCGGCAAGCACGTCCTGGAGGGCATCGAGAAGAACGTCAAGGTCGAGCACGCCGCCGGCTACAGCGCGGGCGACGCGCTGTCGCGCCCGTGACCGATCCGACCACCGAGGGCGCGTCCTACGCCGAGGCCGGCGTCGACATCGCCGCGGGCGAGCGTGCGGTCGAGCTGATGAAGGGCGCTGTCAAGCGCACCGACCGGCCCGGCGTGCGCGGCGGCCTGGGTGGCTTCGCGGGGCTCTTCGACCTCGATCTCGTCAAGTACCCGAAGCCGGTGCTCGCGAGTTCGACCGACGGCGTGGGCACCAAGATCGCGATCGCGCAGGCACTCGACCGGCACGACACGATCGGCATCGACCTGGTCGCGATGGTCGTCGACGACCTGGTCGTGGTCGGTGCCGAGCCGTTGTTCCTGTCCGACTACATCGCCACCGGCAAGGTCGTGCCCGAGAAGATCGCGGCGATCGTGTCCGGCATCGCCGAGGGCTGCGTCCGGGCCGGCTGCGCGCTGGTCGGCGGCGAGACCGCCGAGCACCCCGGCGTGATGCGCCCGGACGAGTACGACGTGTCCGGGACCGGTGTCGGCGTCGTCAACGCCGACGCGGTGCTCGGCCCGGAGCGGGTGCGGCCCGGTGACGTGCTGCTCGCGCTCGGCTCGTCCGGCCTGCACTCCAACGGTTACTCCCTGGTGCGCCACGTGCTGCTCGAGCGGGGCCGGCTGCCGCTCGACGCCCGTCCGGAGCTACTCGGCGGGCGCACGCTCGGCGAGGAACTGCTCGAACCGACCCGCATCTACGCCCAGGACTGTCTGGCGCTCGCCGCGCACGCCGGGGCGCACGCCTTCGCCCACATCACCGGCGGCGGCCTGGCCGGGAACCTGGCTCGCGTGCTGCCGGCCGGCGTGCGAGCGGTGGTCGATCGCAGCAGCTGGACCCCACCTGCGGTGTTCGCGCTGATCGCCGAGACCGGTCAGGTAGCCCGCGAGCAGCTGGAGCTGACCTTCAATGTCGGCGTGGGCATGGTCGCGATCGTGCCGGCCGAGCGCGCCGACGAAGCCCTTGCGCTGTGCATCGCCCGCGGCGTGCCGGCCTGGCTGCTCGGCCGGGTGCAGGCAGACGAGCCGAACGCGACTCACAAAGACCTCACCTCGACCGGTGGCTCAGGACGCGTCGAAATGGCAGGCAATTACGCGACACGCCCTGGTTTCTCGGGGTTCTGACCCGAATACCCGCACAATCCGTGCCAGCAGCGAGGCGTTAGCCCTGGCACGCAGTGTCGGTATCGAGAATCAGCCTTCTGGCGACTGGTTGCACAGGCAATCGACGGCGTGAGGAAGCTTTTCAGCGCTCAACAAAAGCGCCGGGCCTAATCAACATTCGATCAAGGACGTCGACGCGACGATCAGGCACCGCACCGCGCCGGTCGCCGACGCGGTGCGCGGGTTCAACCGCCGGAGTGCACCCAGGTGCCGTTCTCGTCCTCGTCGTCGAGGTCGTCATCGTCGCTCTGCGGCGACTGCGGATAGCCCGAAAGCTCACGTTGCAGCGCATCGAGGTCGGTAAAACGGGAGTTGTACTTCAGTTCCCGTGCGACTTTTTGCTGCTTCGCCTTGGCACGGCCGCGCCCCATGGCTCGACCC
>DATBTJ010000086.1:0-28024 GCA_036559305.1 Jatrophihabitans sp. | reverse complement strand
CGGCGAGTTGTGCGACGCCGGCGAACTGGGTCTCGTCCGGCTCGTGCATGCCGATCCACACGAAGCCTTCGCCGGAGGACTCGACCTCGTCGATCGCGCTGCGCCAGTCCAGCGCCTCCGGCGCCCGGCACCCGTCGCGGTAGATCGCGCAGTCGACGATCGCCGAACGCTGGTCCTCGTTCGGGGTCTCGGCCACGCCACGCTGACGCCGGCCGGGCACGAACCGGCCGGAAACGAGCGCACGAGCGCGCGGCACACTTGGCATCGGCCACATTCTGCCCCTCCGGCGCGCGCTTGCGCCCACTCGGAAGGCAGGATCGCTCTCAGGTTCGAGTCGAGTCAGAGGGGACGTGCGCACCGTGCAGTTCGGTCGGTACTACGAGGAGTTCGAGGTCGGCGCGACCTACAAGCATTGGCCGGGCAAGACGGTCACCGAGTACGACGACCACCTGTTCTGCCTGCTCACCATGAACCACCACCCGCTGCACCTGGACACGAACTACGCCGAGAACACCACCGACTTCGGCAAGAACGTGGTGGTCGGCAACTACATCTACTCGTTGCTGCTCGGCATGTCGGTGCCCGACATCAGCGGCAAGGCGATCGCGAACCTCGAGGTCGAGTCGCTGCGGCACGTGGCGCCGACCTTCCACGGCGACACCATCTACGGCGAGACCACCGTGCTGGACAAGACGCCGTCGAAGTCGAAGTCCGATCGCGGGGTCGTGTACGTCGAGACGATCGGCTACAACCAGCACGGCACGATCGTGTGCATCTTCCGCCGCAAGGTGATGGTGCCGACCAAGGAGTACATCGACGCGCGCGGTGGCGAGCAGCCCGGGCGTCCGACGCCGACCCCGCGCGAGCGCTAGACCCTGGGCAGGCAGCCCCACCCCGACAACACGGCCTCGAGGTCGGCGACGAGCGGCAGCCGCGCGAGCTCGGCACGGGTGACCCACCGCAGCTCGTCCGCGTCGTCGCCGGCCGCCGGCGTGCCGCCGACGACCTCGCACAGGAAATCCTCGATCAGGTATCCGCCGACGCGCACCGTGCCGACCTGGCGCACGACCCGCACGTGCAGCCCGGTCTCTTCGCGCGCCTCGCGCACGCACGCCTGCCCGGCTGTCTCGCCGGGTTCGCACCGGCCGCTCGGCTCGCACCACAGCCCGCGTGAGGGCGCGTTGCCGCGCCGGACCAGCAACAACCGGCCCACGGTGTCGAACACGATCGCGCCCGCGCAGCCCACGAGGTCCGGCCCGACTTCGGTCACCGGCACAACCCTGCCATGCACGGCGCGCCGCCACGAAACGGACGCGGCGGTGCGGTATGAAACGGTGGGAGCGGCACACCGCGGGGGTGTGCCGCGCCCGTTAAATGAACCAGCCGGCGATGGAAGGTGCAGGACGTGACGGTCAAGAGCACGCTCGGCGTGATCGTCCTGGTCTTCATCGTCTTCTACGCGATGACCTCGCCCGACCAGGCCGCCAACATCTTCCACACGACGTGGAACGCGGTCGTGAACCTGGCGCACGGCATCGGCCGGTTCCTCGACAAGGTCACCTCCTAGGGCCTGGCAGGGCAGCCGCCATGCCGCCCCTGATGCGGTCGGAGCTCCCGGTCGTCGCGACGACCCGGCACCACCCGGTCGTGCTGTTCCGGCTGCCCGGCAAGTGGCCGGCCATCGCGCTGCTGGCCCTGGCGGTCTGGGCACTGTTCGCCCCCGCGATGTGGTTGGTGGTCGTCGCGCTCGTCGTCCTCGCCCTGCTGTTCCGGTGGCAGACCTGGAACGCCGAGCGGATCATTCTCACCCGCCGGCGGATCATCCGCGTCCAGGGCGTCCCCGAAACGACGTCCAGCGAGGCGTTCCTGCGGGTCGACCGCATCTCGGGCATGCGGATCGTGCAGACCGTCCCGGGCAAGCTGCTCGACTACGCGACGATCGAGCTGGAAGCACCTGGCAACCACCCGGACGTGCGGCACATGGCCAAGATCTGGCATCCGCACGACTTCTACCGCGAGCTGCGCCACCTCATCTTCACCGAACGCCGGCCCGACCCGGACGAGGAGGGGACGACCCCGCAGGACGCCACCGCGCCGCTGCCCCGGCTGAGCGGGCCCGCGCCCCGACGATGATCGACCTGCACACCCATTCCACCGCCTCCGACGGAACCGACACCCCGGCCGAACTGGTCGCGGTCGCAGCCGCGGCGGGCGTGCGGGTGCTCGCGATCACCGATCACGACACCACGGCCGGTTGGGCGCAGGCGCTGCGCGCGCGTCCGGCCGGGATGACGCTCGTCCCCGGCACCGAGTTCTCGTGCCGCCACGTGGCCGAGGACGGGCGGCGGATCAGCCTGCACCTGCTGGGTTACCTGTTCGATCCCGATGATGCGCCGTTGCGCGCCGAGCGGGCCCGGCTGCGCGAGACGCGGTTGCACCGCGGCCGGCAGATGGTCGACAACATGGCCGCCGACGGCATCCCGATCAGCTGGGCGCAGGTGCAGCAGCTGGCCGGGGGAGGGCCGATCGGACGGCCGCACCTCGGCCGCGCGCTCGTCGCCGCGGGGGTGGTGCCCGACGTGGACGCCGCGTTCGGCGACCTGCTGTCCTCGCGCCGTCCCTACTACGTGCCCAAGGCCGACACCGACGTGTTCACCGCGATCGCGCTGGTCCGCGCGGCCGGAGGTGTCGCGGTGTTCGCGCATCCGCTCGCGCGGCGGCGCGGACCGGTCGTGAGCGCGGAGGTGGTCGCCGCGATGGCCACGGCCGGGCTGGTCGGGATCGAGGTCGACCACCCCGACCACGACGCGGACGACCGAGCTGAGGCCGCCGCTCTGGCCCGCGACCTCGGCCTCGTGCCGACCGGGTCCTCCGATTACCACGGCACGAACAAGCTCACCCCGATCGCTGCCCGCACGACCGATCCGGCCGCCTTCGAGCAGCTGATCGACCGGCCCACCGCGCGCCGCCCGGAGCGCGACTAACCGGTCGCGCCCCAGAACGCGAGCAGCGCTGCGACGGTCGCGGACGGGTTCTCGACGGCCGGCGAGTGCGCCGCACCCGCGATGACCGCGAGCTGCGCGCTGAGCCGGCGCGCCATGTCCTGTTGCACCGCCGTCGGCCATGCGTCGTCGTCGGCGCCGTACAGGACGAGCTTCGGCACCGCGGTGTCTGCGAGTTCGGCGACCCGGTCGGGTTCGTCGCGCAGCGCTCGTCCCATGCCCTGCAGCATCGCCGGCGCGCCGGCGAGGAAACGCCGTTCGAGAAACGCGGCCAGCGGCGCGGGCGGGTGCAGGTAACCCGCCTCGGCGCGCGCGGCGGCCAGGCTCGCGGCGTACACCGCGGCCATGCCGGAGGCCGCCAGCACCGGTTCGAGCTGGTCGATCACGTCGCGGCGGGCCCCGCCGATGGCGCCCGGGCCGGAACACATCAGGGTGAGCGACGCGTAGCGGGACGGGTCGGCGAGCACGGCCGCGCGCGCCACCAGGCCGCCGAAGGAGTGGCCGAGCAGGTGGACGGGTGCCCCGAGGTCCTTGCTGACCGCGAGCACGGCCGCAGCCAGTTCGTCCGGCCGGTAGGCGGACGGGTCGGCCGGGCCGGGCGACTCGAACTGGCCCGGCAGGTCGATCGCCGTGACCGCGAACCCGGCAGCGGCGAGCGGGGCGAGCAGCGGGGCGAAGTCCTCCTTGCTGCCGGTATAGCCGGGCAGCAGCAGCACCGCCGGGCCGCTGCCGGCCCGCAGCGCCGAGATCGGGCCGTCCGCGGTCTGCAGGACGGTCCGTTCGCTGCCCGTGCTGAGCTGCGCCGGGTGACCGGTCATCGGTAGACGACCGTCGGGGACCCGGTGACCAGTACGCCCGCGCCGAGCGGCACGACCGTGCCGCCGGGTTCCGGCGCTGCGACGGGGTAGCGGGCGGTCACCGTGCCGTCGGCCGGATCCAGCGCCACCGCGCCGGACGTCGTGGGCGCCAGCGCCGGGCTGCCGGCGAGGATCGCCGTCGAGTGCGAGGGCGTCGGCAGTCCGGTGGTGGCGGCCTGCCAGGCAAAGGAGGTCTTGCCGCGGGGCAGGGCGTAGGTGTGCTGCCCGATCCAGATCAGGTCGGCATCGGTGCCGAAGGCGAACGCGGACGGCGCGGCGGCCCCGCTGTCGCCGCTGAGCGCGATCGTGCCGAGGGATTTGCCGGTGCCGGCGGCCAGGCTGGTCAGGGTCGCGCCGTTCGGGTCGCGCGCCGTCACGGTGGCGCCCGCCGAGGTCGGGACGAGGTCCTTGCCGAGGTCGTTCCACTTGACGACGTCGGGGTTGGTCGTGGACTTCTCGTCGTAGTTCGCCGCACCGTCGCGGAGCAGGAGCTGATGCCCGTCGCCGCAGAACTTGTGCCCCTGGCAGTCCTGGCCCTGACAGCTCTGGCTGATCAGCGCGCCGGCGCTGCCCAGCACGGCGCCGTCGATGGTGCAGCCGCGGTGGTAGAACGTCCACTCGTTCAGTCCGCCGTTGCCGCTGTCGGCGGTGCCGGACACCGCGAGGGTGTAGATCGAGGTGCGCGACACGAACATCACGCTGCTGCCGTCGACGTAGTACCGCGTCGGGCCGTCGAACACGGCGCCGTCGGTGTCGAGGGTCCGGGTCCAGCGGCGCTGCCCGGTCGTCGACTCGAGCGCGGTGAGCTCGTCGCAGCTGCCGTCCAGTCGGTATACCGCGACGGTGACCAGCTCGGTCTGCACCGCGGCGCAGACGGTGCGGTCGGTGCGGGTGTAGGACCAGGTCTGCGCGCCGGTCAGGGCGTTGCGACCGCGCACGGTGTGCGCGTCGTGGGTGACCACGGTGCCTTCGGCCACCGGGGTGCCGAGGGCGGTGGTGTCGGTGCTCGACCAGGCCTTGGACAGCCCGGCGGCGGGGGTGGCCGAGTTGGCGACCGACGGCGGCGCCGAGGTGACGGTGTGCAGGTGCGTGTGGCTCAGTTCGCCGTGGTCGTAGGCGATCTTCACCACGACCAGGGCGATGACGACGACGACGGTGACGACGACGGCGTAGGCGATGCGCAGCGGGCGCATCCGCCGGGTGTAGGCACCGATCGCCGCGTCGCCGGCGGCGGTGGGATCGGCGACGGTCGTCGGGCCGCCCGACCCCGCCGCGTCCTCCTCGCTCATGAGGCCATCCTGACCCACCGGGCTGTGATCAGTCCGAGGCGGGGCTTTCGCCACCGGTCGGCTTGCTCCGCCGGCGCCGCCGCTTGCGCGCGGCACTGTCGCCGTCGCCGGACGGAGCGGCGCCGGTCGCGGGTGCGTCGGGCGAGCTCGAGCCAGCTGCGTGCGCCGCCTCGTCGCCGAGCGACTGCCCACCGCGGGTGCGGCGGCGGCTGCGGGGCTCGCTCGCCGGCCGCTCGCTCGCCGGCCGCTCGCTTGCCCGCCGCTCGCTCGCCGGCCGCTCGCTGCGCTGCCGCTCACGCGGGCCGCGCCGTTCGCGTTGCTCGCGCGGCTGCCGGCCGCCGAGGTCTTCCACCGCTTCGGCGTCGAGGCCGGCGCGGGTGCGGCCGGCGCGCGGGAGCACGCCGGTCACCTCGCTCGGGATGTCCAGTTCGAGATAAAGGTGCGGGGAGGTCGAGTAGGTCTCGCTCGGCTCGTGCATCGGCAGGTCGAGCTTGTCGCAGATCAGCTTCCACTGCGGCAGGTCGTCCCAGTCGACCAGCGTGATCGCGGTGCCCGACGCCCCGGCCCGCGCGGTGCGGCCGATGCGATGGACGTAGGTCATCTCGTCCTCGGGGGCCTGGTAGTTGATCACGTGCGTGATGCCTTCGACGTCCAGGCCGCGGGCCGCGACGTCGGTGGCGACGAGCACGTCGACCTTGCCCGATCGGAACGCGCGCAACGCCTGCTCGCGCGCGCCCTGGCCGAGGTCGCCGTGCACGGCGGCAACGGCGAAGCCGCGGTCGGTCAGCTCGTCGGTGATCTTGGCCGCCGAACGCTTGGTGCGCACGAAGATCAACGTCAGGCCGCGCTCACGCGCCTGCAGGACCCGCGACAGCAGTTCGACCTTGTCCATGGCGTGCGCCCGGTAGGCGAACTGGTCGACGTGGTTGGTCGAGGTGTGCACGACGTCGGTCTCGGCGCGGATCTGCAGCGGCTGGATCAGGAACGACCGCGCCAGCGCCACGATCGGGCCGGGCATCGTCGCCGAGAACAACATGGTCTGCCGCTGGGTGGGCAGCATCTTCATCAGCTTCTCGATGTCGGGCAAGAAGCCGAGGTCGAGCATCTCGTCGGCCTCGTCGAGCACCAGGATGCGGACGTTGCCCAGCACCAGGTGGCCCTGCTCGGCGAGGTCGAGCAGCCGGCCGGGCGTACCGACGACGACCTCGATGCCCTTGCGCAGCGCGTCGATCTGCGGTTCGTAGGCCCGTCCGCCGTAGATGGTGAGCACGCGGGCGCCGATCCGCTTGGCCGCGGCGGCGAGGTCGCCGGACACCTGGACGGCGAGCTCGCGCGTGGGGGCGATCACCAGCGCCTGCGGGGCCGCGCCGGCCGCGCCGGGAAGGGTGATGCGATTGAGCAGCGGGACGCCGAAACCGAGGGTCTTGCCGGTGCCGGTGCGGGCCTGGCCGATCAGGTCCTTGCCGGCGAGCGCGACCGGCAGGGTCAGTTCCTGGATCGCGAAGGTCTTGATGATGCCGACGTCGGCGAGCGCCGCGACGATGTCGGGGTGGACGTCGAAGTCGCTGAAGGCCGGGCTGTCGTCGCGCACGGGTGCTCGTGCGGCGAGCGGGGCCGGAGTCTCGTCGGCGGGGTCGGGTAGGTCGGTGGCATTGGCTGTTGAACTGTCGGTCATCGTCATCCTCGTCGGGTGCGCTGACCGATGGGCCGAGCCTGCGACCTTTGTCCCGAGGGAGGCGTTTGCGGGCCGTACGCGGTCAACGCGCATTTCCTATGGCGCTACTGATGGTACCGGTAGTGCCGGATACCCTCGCCGACGTGGCTGACGCGGGGACCGACGAACAGGCGAGCCGGGCCATCATCGACCTGCTGGGGGCGCTGGCCTACGGCGAGCTGTCCGCCTTCGACCGGCTCGCCGACGACGCCCGGATGGCGCCGACCCTCGCCGGGCGGGCGCACATGTCGGCGATGGCCGCCGTCGAGATGGGGCACTATCGGCTGCTCGCCGACCGGCTCGAGGCGCTGGGCACCGAGCCGGCGCTCGCCATGGAGCCCTTCGTCGCCGCGTTGGAGACCTACCACTCGTTGACCGAGCCGTCGACCTGGCTGGAAGGCGTCGTGAAGGCCTTCGTCGGCGACGGCATGGCCGCCGACTTCTACCGGGCCGTGGCCGAATACGTCGACGAGTCGACCCGCACGCTGATCCACGAGGTGCTCTCGGACGCCGGCCGCGCCGAGTTCGCGGTGCGCGAGGTGCGGGCCGGGATCGAGGCGAATCCCGCCGTGGCCGGCCGGCTCGCGCTGTGGGCACGGCGATTGGTGGGCGAGGCGATCAGCCAGACCCAGCATGTGCTCGCCGACCGGGAGGCGCTGATGCTGCTGCTCATGCAGAGCGGCGGCGACCTGACGGGTGTCGTCGGCCTGATCGCGGACATCACCGCGCGGCACGAGGAGCGGATGGCCGCGCTCGGCTTGTCCCGGTAGAAATTTCGAAGCGGGCTGTGAGATCTTGCGGCCACGCGGACATTGCCTGATGTGACCTCCACCGACGGCGACCGCCCGCGGTTCACGGCGATGTTCGCCGAGTGCTCGCCCCGCGTTTTCGCCTACGCCCGACGGCAGTGCGATCCGGCCGTCGCGCAGGACATCGTCGCCGACACCTTCCTGGTCGCCTGGCGGCGCCTCGCCGATGTCCCGGAACCGGCCCTGCCGTGGCTGCTCGTGGTCGCGCGCAACCAGTTGGCGAATCGGCGGCGCGGCGAACTGCGTCGCGAGCGGCTCGCCGACACCGTGGCCCGGCTGGCCGAGGTGGCGGCCTCGGGCGTCGATCACGTCGTGGTCGAGCGCAGCACCATGCTCGCCGCGCTCGCCGAACTCACCGAACTCGAGCGCGAGGCCGTCCTGCTGGTCGCCTGGGACGGCCTGACCAGTCGCGACGCCGCCCGCGTCGCGCAATGTTCGGTACGCGCCTTCGAGGTGCGGCTGTCCCGGGCGCGGGCCCGGCTCACCCGGGCGCTCGCTGCAGAACAAGACCCGACCGCTACGAAAGGAGCCGTGACCGCATGAGCACGGACATCCTCGACACCGTCGCCGGCTTCGCGCCGACGCGCTCGTTCGACTGGACGCCGGCCCGGCAGGACGCGGTGCTCGCCGCGATCGTCGGCGGCGTCGACAGCGGTGCGAGCGCACCGGCAGTCGAGATCCCGCTGCAGTTCCGGCCGCGGCCGACCCGGACGCGGCGGCGGGCGACCACGCTGGCCGCGACTGCCGCGGCCTTCACCGCCGCGGCGAGCGCGATCATCGCGATCACGCTTCCGGGCGGCAGTTCGCCGGCGCCGACCGTCACCGCCGGTGCCCCCTTCGTCCCCCCGCCGGGTTTGTCCGGCCACGCGCTGCCGAGGGGCAAATTCCTCGAGCTGATCACGAAGGAGATGTCAGTGGGCAAGGACGGCCGATCGGACGGCGCGCAGTCCGGGCAGTTCGCGACGTACTTCTCTGCCGACGGGCACGTCCTGCGCTTCGTCGGGCGTGTCGGTTCGGCGTGTGGGTACCACCTCGTCCGCCGCCCCAGCATCGAGGATCCGACCGCGGCGTTCTTCGCAGGCCTGCCCACTGATGTGTCGGCGCTGAACCGCTATCTGCGCAGCCACGTCCAGGGATCGTCCTCGCTGGACGAAGCGGTATTCGTCGCGGTCGGCGACGCGCTGCGGACTGCGGACGGGCTGGCCTCGCCGAAGCTGCGGGCGGCGATGCTCGCCGTGCTGAGCCGCACCCCCGGAGTGATCCTGCACGAAGGCTCCCGTGACCACCTCGACCGTCCGGCCATCCGCGCGGACTTCGTCAACCAGGCGATCCGTCCCGGCGATGTCCAATCGCTGTACTTCGACCCCACGACCTTCGCACTGCTCGCACAAAGCGAGGGGCCCAACGGCGCGCCGACCGGGTACGACGGGCCGTCGCCCGCCTACCGCGCTCCGGCGCCAGGCGCGGCTGTCGACCCGGACCGGCTGCCCGCCGGGCCCGGTTACGTCACCGTGATCGCACGCGAGCACGTCGTCGACTCGCTGCCGAACCACGACTCGTGCAGCTGACCAACACGCCGAACGCCACGTGGTCGCCGATCTGGGGGAGTACCGCCAGGTCGGCGATCGCGTCCAGTCGCCGCCCGCGCACGAGGTGCGCTAGGCCCAGATCGAGCGCGGCGATCGCCAGGCCGTGACCGGCGCCGCGCAGCACCCCGCCGGGCAAGCGGCGCAGCACGGCGGTCCAGCCCGCGGTGAGGGCGGTGTGGACGAGCGCCCCGGCAGCGAGCAGCGCGGCGTCCGAGCGGGCGCCGGGCAGCAACATCCGGCCGGCGGCACGGGTCGCCTCGAACGGATCCCTGCCGCGGACCAGCGCGTACGCGGTCGACGGCAGGCCGCTCAGCAGGCCGCCGGCGAGGGCGGCCTGCGCGAACCCGGCCCGACCCGGGTCAGCTGTTGCCGAACCCGACCCGGCGCGCGTCGGCCTGGGCGATCTCGACATAGGCGACCAGATTGGCGGGCACGATCACCCGGCGGCCGCGGTCGTCGGTCAGGGCGAGCTGGCCGTCGACGCTCTTGAACGCGGCGGCGACGAGCTGCTCGACCTCGTCCGGGGTCTGCGCGCTCTCCACCACGATCTCGCGTGGCGTGTGCAGCACGCCGATCTTGACCTCCACCGCAAGTGCCTCCTAGCGCCTGTTACGAACTGACCCCAACGCTAGCCGAGTGCCGATGGCGATGTGGCCGCAGGCGGTGCGCCGAGAGCGAACGCGCTAGTGGTCGTCGAGGCGC
Source organism: Jatrophihabitans sp. (assembly GCA_036559305.1). Classification (GTDB taxonomy): domain Bacteria; phylum Actinomycetota; class Actinomycetes; order Mycobacteriales; family Jatrophihabitantaceae; genus RYN-133. Next base: position 18,062 of record DATBTJ010000086.1, on the reverse strand, counting down.
GGGAAGTTCGAGATCCCCCGCCACAGCAGCGACTCGAGCAAGTGGACGGCCTGCTCCTGGGTGATCGGACGGTCGCGGTCGAGCCACCAGCGCGCGGCGACCTGGGCGGCGCCGGTCAGCGCGGTCGAGAGCAGCTCGGCGCTGGCGCGGTCGAGCCCGGTGTCGGCGGCCACCGTGTCGGCCACCGCCTTCATGGTCCGCTCCGAGACCGCCTCGACCCGGGCGCGAACCGCGGGCTCGTTGTTCAGGTCGCTTTCGAAGATCAACCGGAACGCGCCGTCGGAGCCGTCGTGGTCGACGAAGCCGAAATACGCCGACAGGACGCCGTGGATGCGCGCCTGGTTGTCGTCGGTCGCCGACAACGCCTCCTGGACGGCCCGGCCGAGCATCTCGGCCTGGGTGTCGAGCAGCGCCAGGTACAGCTCGAGCTTGCCGGGGAAGTGCTGGTACAGCACCGGCTTGGACACCCCGGCGCGCTCGGCGATGTCGTCCATCGCCGCGGCGTGGTAGCCGTTGGCGACGAAGACCTGCTGGGCGGCTGCGAGCAGCTGCTTGCGCCGGGCCGAGCGGGGCAGCCGGCCACCGCGGGTCAGCTCGGCTGATGCCGAAGTCGAACCGGGGTCGGCGCGAGACATGAAGGGCTCCCGGGTGATATGTCCGAAGTCGGGGGAACTCTACTCGTCAGTAGCCATGCGTGGCGTGATCCGGGCGCGATGGGTGTCCTCGAGCGTGCCGGCGAACAGATCGCCGAACTGCTCGACCCGCTCGAGGACCTGCTCGGAGGTGAACCGCGGCGCGCCGCCCGCCTCGACCTCGTCCCAGGTCAGCGGGGTGGACACGGTCGGCTCGTCGCGGGCGCGCAGCGAGTAGGGCGCGACGGTCGTCTTGGCCGGGTTGTTCTGGCTCCAGTCGATGAAGACCTTGCCGGTGCGCAGCGTCTTGGTCATCCGCGACAGCGCAAGCTTCGGGTGCGCCGCCTCGAGGCGCTTGGCGATCGTGTGCGCGTAGCGCGAGGGCAGGTCCGGGTCGTCGGTCTCGATCGGGGCGCTGACCTGCATGCCCTTCGAGCCGGACGTCTTCGCGAACAGCTGCAGGCCGTCCTCGGCGATCAGGTCACGCAGCAGCACCGCCACCTCGCAGCACTCGGTGATCGTCGCCGGCGCCCCGGGGTCGAGATCGAACACCAGCAGATCGGTACGTGGCTTGCGGGCCCGCTTCGGGATGTGCCACTGCGGCACGTGCAGTTCGAGTGCGGCGAGGTTGGCGAGCCAGACGAGGGTGGCCAGTTCCTCGACGACGACGAAGTCGATCGTCTCGCGGTTCTTCGTCGAGCCGGGGACGGGCAGGGTGACCGTGCGCACCCACTCGGGGGTGCCGTGGGCCGCGTTCTTCTCGAAGAAGAACTTCTCGTCCACGCCGTTCGGGTAGCGCTTGATCGTCAGCGCTCGGTCGGCGAGGTGGGGGAGCAGCACCGGGGCGATGCGGCTGTAGTAGTCGATCACCGCGCCCTTGGTGAACCCGCTCTGCGGGTAGAGCACCTTGTGCAGATTGGTCAGCTGCAGCGGGTGCCCGTCGACCTCGACGCTCACCTTCTCCTCGGACTTGGCCGCCATCAACCCGTTGCCTCCTCGATGTCCTTGTCGCTTCGTACCCGCAGGAAAACGGGTTGGCGCAGCCGTCCGTCGGTGGTCACCAGCGTGTACTTGACCTCGACCACGACCGCCGGGTCGACCCAGTGCACGACCCGCCCGCCCGGCGAGGTCGGGGGCAGCTCGGGCAGCGGGCAGGTGCTGCGGTCGGCGAGTTGCCGCTGCAGGGTCGCCGCCGTGCGTCCGGTCAGGCCGCTGCCCACCTTGCCGGCGAACATCGGCCCGTCCGGCGTCATCGTGGCGAGCACGAGCGAACTCAACGCGCCGGGGTGCTCGCGGCTCTCCTCCCAGCCGACCACGGCGAAGTCGCCGGAGTTCAGGAAGCGCAGCTTCACCCAGTCGGTCGTGCGCAGGCCCGGCCGGTAGCGCGAGGTGAGCCGCTTGGCCATCACGCCCTCGAGTCCGGACGCGCGCGCGACCTGCTCGGTCGCGGCGGCGTCGTCGAACGACGGGCTGACGGTGATCGCGTGGTCGGCGGCGTAGACCTCGAGCCGGGCGCGCCGCTCGCGCAGCGGGAGCCCGGTCAGGTCGATGCCGTCCTCGACCAGCAGGTCGAAGGCCATGAACGTCACCGGCGTCTTCTCGGCGAGCCGGCGTGCGTCGGTCGCCTTCCGGACGTGCATGCGCTCCTGCAGGGCCTGGAAGGACGGCCGGCCGTCGACGAAGGCGACGATCTCGCCGTCGAGCGTCGCGCCGGCGCCGGCGAGTGCGGCGAGTTCGGGATAGGCCGTGGTGATCTCGTTGCCGCGCCGGCTGAACAGGCGCACCCGGGTCGGCGTGGTGTCGCACAACGCCCGCACACCGTCCCATTTGAACTCGTAGGTCCACCCGGCTCCGTGCGGCAGATTCGTCGCCGCACTGGCGAGCATGGGCTGCATCCGTCCATTCTTGGGTAGGACATCGCTCGAGTTGAAGCTAAGGAGCACACCAGAATGCGCTCGATCTGGAAGGGCAGCATCTCCTTCGGGCTCGTGAGCATCGGGGTGAAGCTGTACAGCGCGACCGAGGAGCGCGACGTCAGCTTCCACCAGGTGCGGCGCTCCGACGGCTCGCGAGTGCGCTACAAGCGGGTCGCCGAGGCCGACGGCGAGGAGGTCGCCTACGCCGACATCGCGAAGGGCTTTCAGCTGCCCAGCGGAGACACCGTCGTGCTCACCGACGACGACTTCGCCGACCTGCCGCTGCCCACCGCCCGCGTCGTGGACGTGCTGCAGTTCGTGCCGCTCGAGCAGATCGATCCCATCTACTTCGCCAAGAGCTACTACCTCGAGCCGGAGAAGAGCGCGATCAAGCCCTACGTGCTGCTGCGTGACGCGCTCGACTCCTCGGGACAGGCGGGACTGGTCAAGGTCGCCATCCGCAATCGCGAGCAGCTCGCGACCCTGCGGGTCCGTGACGGCGTGATCGTCATGGAGACCATGATCTGGCCGGACGAGGTGCGCGAGCCGGCCTTCGCCTTCCTCGACAACGACGTCGACCTACGTCCGCAGGAACGCCAGATGGCCGAGTCGCTGGTCTCGAGCATGAGCGGCGACTTCGATCCCTCCGAGTACACCGACGACTACCGCGAGGCGCTGCAGCAGGTGATCGACGCGAAGGTCGAGGGCCGCGAGATCGTCGAGACAGAGGATAAGCAGCCCAGCGCGGGCAACGTCGTCGATCTCATGTCGGCGCTCAAGGCCTCGGTCGAGGCGGCCAAGGCCGGCCGGTCGGCAGCCGCCGCGACCACGTCCAGCGGCACGTCCACCTCGGCACGGGTGCCGGCGAACGAGAGCGCTCCCGACAAGGCTGCTGCCAAGAAGCCGGCTGCCAAGAAGGCAGCCGCCAAGAAGGCAGCCGCCAAGAAGACAGCCGCCAAGAACGCAGCCGCCAAGGCGCCGGCCAAGAAGGCCGCGGCCAAGACGGCGGCGAGAAAGGCGCCGGCCAAGAAGACCGCCAAGAAGACGGCGCGCAAATCAGCGTGAGAACCGCAAGCATGCTCCGCACTGCACCACGGGGCCGAGGCGATGATCCGGTGAGGGTGCGTCGTGAAGCGCCCGCGTAGCGTGACCCGGATGCGTCGCACCCCCGACCGCACGTCCCCCCGTGCCCGGCTGTCCGCGGCTGAGTTGCCGTCGCGGGACGGCGTGACCTCCTGGCCGGGGCGCACCGTGCGCGTGCTCGGTCAGGACATCCATGTCCGTACGACCGCCGCGACGAGCGACGACGCCGAGCCCGCGCTGTTCGTTCACGGACTGGGCGGGTCGGCGACGAACTGGACCGACTACGCCGCGCTGCTGCGCGACCGGCTCGCGATCGAGGCGATCGACCTGCCGGGCTTCGGACGGTCCGGCCCGGCGCGCGACGACGACTACTCCATCGAGGCCCACGTACGCACCGTCATCGCCTACCTCGAGCAGTCGGCGCGCGGGGCGGTGCACCTGGTCGGGAACTCGATGGGCGGCGCGATCTCGCTGCTGGTCGCTGCCCGACGTCCCGAGCTGGTGCGGACCCTCACCGTCATCTCGCCGGCCGTCCCCGACCTGAAGCTTCGCGTGCACGCCCTCAAGACCGACTGGCGCATGGCGCTGCTGATCGTGCCGATGGTAGGCATGGTCGCGCTGCGCAAGCTCGGCGCCATCCCCATGGAGAAGCGGGTGATGGGCACGATCGCGCTGTGCTTCGCCGATCCCGCGCGACTGCCGGAGCATCGCTTCGCCGAGATGGTCGACGAAGCCTCGGTGCGCGCCGACCACGAGTGGGCCGATCTCGCCATGTTGCGATCGACCCGCGGCCTCGTGCGCTCGATGCTCCTTCGCGGACGGTCCACCTGGGCCTCGATCCGGCGGGTCACCGCGCCGACCCTCGTGCTGTGGGGCGATGAGGACAAGCTGGTCGCCTCCGATCTCGCGCCGTTCGTCGCCGGGGCGGTCCCGCACTCGCGGCTGCTCGTGCTCGAGCACGTCGGCCACGTCGCGATGATGGAGGACCCGGAGACCGCTGCGCGCGCGACCCTCGCGCTGATCGACGACGCGCAGCCCGAAGAGCCCGGTGCCGGCCGCCGCGTCGCCGACGCCGACGAGCGTTGATGGGCGCGCTTGCGCGATCAAGCCCCCGTGTTGTGACACCCTGTGGCCGTGACGGACGACGGCGAAATGTCGCGAGATTGGTCGAGCGCGACCACGATCACCCGTCGGCACACCGTCCGCGACGACGTCCACGACACCCAGCGCGGCGTGGCATCCTTCGGTGGCGGAGGCCCCGCGGTCGGCGACAGCGTGCGTGAATTCGTCCGGCGTTACGGATGGCGTGCCTACGCGTTGCCGGTGCTGTTGATCGTCACGGTGGTGGCTCTGCTCACCGTGCGAACGCCCCCGGCAGGCAAGCCGAGCGAGGTCGCCGCCGGTAACGACCACGTGGCCGCCAAGCCGTCCGCATCCGCGTCGACGCCCCCGGTTGCCCCCATCGACATCCCCTTGAAGTCCGACGCCAGCTCGGGAACCGATCACACGCGCGCCCTGAAGGTCGGCGAGCTGCCGCGCGGCGGCCCGTTCACCACGCACGGCGCCGGCACCTACCGGGTGATCAAGGGCACGACCAAGGTCGTCGGCACGAGCGGACGGCTGTTCCGTTACGACATCGAGATCGAGAACGGCGTCAAGGGGATCGACACGACCCAGTTCGCCGCGCTGGTCGACAAGACGCTGGACGATCCGCGTAGCTGGTCCGGCCACGGCGTCCGGTTGCAGCGCGTCTCGTCCGGGCCGGTCGACTTCCACGTGAGCATGACCTCGACGATGACCGTGCGCACCTACTGCGGCTACGACATCCCGGTCGAGACCTCGTGCTACGCGACGGCCGGCACCGGTGGGCTGACCGTCAATCGCGTCGTGTTCAACGACGCCCGCTGGATCCGCGGGGCCGCACCGTACGTCGCCGATCTCGCCGCCTACCGGATCTACATGATCAACCACGAGGACGGCCACGCCCTCGGTCACCAGCACGCCCACCAGTGCCTGCCGGGCGGGCTGGCGCCGGTGATGATGCAGCAGACGTTCGGGCTCAAGTCCGCGGTAACCGGCCAGAACTGCGGCGCCAATCCGTGGCCCTACCCGCCGGGCGCCAAGGGCGCGCCGGGCAAGGAACAGCCGGACACCGACCAGAACAACGAGTACTACATCGGCGACTGAGTGCGCCGCTCGTGGAATGTCGGCGAGCTGTGCTCGGTTACCCTGGCATGGTGAGTCTTCCCCCTCTGGTCGAGCCAGCCGAGTCGCTCACGATCGACGAGGTCCGCCGCTACAGCCGCCACCTGATCATCCCGGACGTCGCGATGGCCGGGCAGAAACGGCTCAAGAACGCCAAGGTGCTCTGTGTGGGCGCCGGCGGTCTCGGTTCGCCCGCGCTCATGTACCTGGCCGCCGCCGGCGTCGGCACGCTCGGCATCGTCGAGTTCGACGTGGTGGACGAGTCGAACCTGCAGCGCCAGATCATCCACGGCCAGAGTGACATCGGCCGTCCCAAGGCCGAATCGGCGCGCGACACGGTCCGCGAGATCAACCCGCTGGTCAACGTCGTCGTGCACAACACCCGGCTCGACAACGACAACGTCCTCGACATTTTCAGCCAGTACGACCTCATCGTCGACGGCACCGACAACTTCGCGACGCGCTACATGGTCAACGACGCGTGCGTGATCCTGAACAAGCCCTACGTGTGGGGTTCGATCTACCGTTTCGACGGCCAGGTCTCGGTGTTCTGGAACGAGTACGGCCCGAACTACCGCGACCTCTACCCGGACCCGCCGCCGCCCGGCATGGTTCCCTCGTGCGCCGAGGGCGGCGTGCTCGGCGTGCTGTGCGCGTCGATCGGGTCGGCGATGGTGAACGAGGCCATCAAGCTGATCACCGGCATCGGTGAGCCGCTCGTGGGCCGGTTGCTGGTCTTCGACGCCCTCGACATGACCTGGCGCGAGATCAAGGTGCGCAAGGACCCGAACACGCCGCCGATCACCGAACTCATCGACTACGACGCGTTCTGCGGCGTGGTGTCCGAGGCGGCCCAGGAGGCCGCGGCCGGCTCCACGATCACCGCTGCGGAGCTCAAGGAACTGCTCGACTCCGACAAGCCGGTCCACCTCGTCGACGTGCGTGAGCCCGCCGAGTGGGAGATCGTCCGGATCCCGGGCGCGACCCTGATCCCCAAGGACGAGATCCTGCGCGGCGACGCGCTCTCGGGCATGCCGCAGGACAAGCAGATCGTCATGTACTGCAAGACGGGTGTGCGGTCCGCCGAGACGCTCGCCGCGGTGAAGAACGCCGGCTTCCGCGACGCCGTGCACGTGCAGGGCGGCGTCACCGCCTGGGTCAACCAGATCGATCCGTCGCTGCCGTCCTACTGATGGCCGAGGGTGACGCAGCGCGGATCCTCGCCTGCGTCGAGGCGATCCCGCCCGGTCGGGTGATGACCTACGGCGACGTCGCCGAGTTCGTGGGGGTGCGCTCGGCGCGCCTGGTCGGACGCGTGCTGGCACTCGACGACGGCAGCGTGCCCTGGCATCGCGTGCTGCGAGCCGACGGCTCTCTCGCCGATCATGTCTGCACCGAGCAGCGCCAGCGGTTGCTGGCCGAGGGCGTGCGCTTTCGGGGCGCCCGGGTCGAGCTGGCGGCGTTCCGGTGGGACGGTCGCTGACCGCGCCGCCCGATGCCCGGTTCGTCCCCGCCGGGTAACCCTTCCGGTCAACCTGCCGATGTGTTCGAGTGACGACCCCCGCCGGCAGGAGCTGTCATGGTCACCATCCGGGTCAATGGCACAACTCATCAGCTCGACGTCTCACCTGACATGCCCCTGTTGTGGGCGTTGCGCGATGTCCTCGGCCTGACCGGGACGAAGTACGGCTGCGGGATCGAGGTGTGCGGGGCCTGCACCGTGCTGCTGGGCGGCGAGGCCGAGCGCAGCTGTTCGACCGGGGTCGGTGAGGCGGCCGCCCGGCCGGTCACGACGATCGAAGGGCTGTCGCCGAACGGCACGCATCCGCTGCAGCAGGCGTGGATCGCCGAGCAAGTGCCGCAGTGCGGCTACTGCCAATCCGGCATGATCATGGCTGCGGTCCAGCTGTTGCGCGACAACCCGCATCCGAGCGACGCCGACATCGACGACGCGATGGACAACATCTGCGTCTGCGGCACCTATCAACGAATCCGCGCCGCGATCCACCGGGCGGCCGCGCGATGACCGCCGTGCAGCCGACTCGCCGGGCGATGTTGAAGACGCTGGTCGCCGGTGGCTTCGCCATCGGTTTCGCAGCACCGCTCGGCGGCCTCGCGCAACGGGCGGCGGCCGCGTCGACCACCACTGCCGCGGTGGGCACCTGGGTGCGGATCCGCTCCGACGGCGTCGTGACCGTGCTTGTCGGCAGCAGCGAAATGGGTCAGGGCGTCTACACCAGCCTCGCGCAACTGGTGGCGGAGGAATTGCACGTCGCCTGGGCCGACATCCGCGTCGCCCCCGCACCGGCCGACAGCGCGTACGCCAATCCGGCCACCGGTGCGCAGCTCACCGGCGGAAGCATGAGCGTGCGCGGGTACTTCACCGCGCTACGGACGGCCGGAGCCGCCGTCCGCGACATGCTGCGAGCCGCGGCCGCGCAGCAGTTCGGCGTCGCGGTCTCGAAGTGCGTCGCCCGCAACGGCCGGGTGTACGTACGGGGCACGACCAGGTCGGCCGGGTACGGCGAGTTGGCCGCGGCCGCGGCGAAGTTGCCGGTGCCGACGAATCCGGCGCTCGCCCCGGCGAGCGCGTGGCGCATCATCGGCACCGCGGTGCCGCGGGTCGATGTCCCCGCCAAGACGCGGGGAGCGGCCGTCTACGGCATCGACGTGCGGGTGCCGGCGATGAAGCACGCGATCGTCGTGCACGCCCCGGCCGTCGGCGGATCGCTCGCCTCGGTCGGCGCGAAGCCGCGTGGCGTCGCGGCCGTCGTGAAGCTGAAGAACGCCGCCGGCGTCGTCGACGCGATCGCCGTCGTCGCCGCGACGACCTGGGACGCGATGACCGGTCTCGAGAACCTGGACGTGTCGTGGCGGGCCCCGGCCAACGCGGCGCAGCTGTCCTCCAGCGCGATCAGCGCCCAGGCGAGCTCGTTGATGAACAGTGGTACTCCTGTCGTCGCCGACTCGTCCGGAGACGCGTCCTCGGCGGTCGCGGCCGCGACGAAGGGAATCGACGCCGTCTACGAGGTGCCCTATCTCGCGCATGCCGCGATGGAACCGCTTGCCTGCACCGCGAGCGTCACGCCGGGGCACTGCGAGCTGTGGGCGCCGACGCAGGCGCCTGGTCTTGCTGCGCAGACCGCAGCGGCGGTGTGCGGGATCGACCCGGCCCAGGTCACCGTCCACACCACGCTGCTCGGCGGCGGACTCGGGCGCAAGTTCGAGAACGACTTCGTGTCCCAGGCGGTGCAGATCTCCAAGGCCGTCGCCGCGCCGGTGAAGCTGACCTGGCCGCGTGAGCAGGACTTCGGCCACGACCAGTACCGGCCGATGGCGCAGATCCGCATCCGGGCCGGCCTGGCCGGCGGCACGGTGCACGGCTGGTCCGATCGGATCGTCTCGCCGTCGATCCTGTTCCAGCGCGGCTGGATCCCGGACGGCGCGGTCGACTCGCAGGCTGTCGAGGGTGCGACCGAGCTGCCGTACGCGATCGCCGATCGCCTGGTCGAGTACGTCCGGCACCCCGCCGCGGTACCGGTGGGCTTCTGGCGGTCGGTGGGGCATTCGTTCAACGCGTTCGCCGTCGAATGCGCGATCGACGAACTCGCTCAGCTTGCCGGTGCCGATCCCGTCGCCTTCCGGCAGACGATGCTGGCCGGCAACCCGCGTGCGTCGGCCGTGCTGCAGAAGGTCGCCGACCTCGCCGGCTGGGGCGCCTCGGTTCCCGCCGGCCGGGCACGTGGCGTCGCGCTGTCGGCAGCGTTCGGCAGCATCGTCGCGCAGATCGCCGAAGTGAGTTCCCCCGCGGCCGGCCGGATCAAGGTCGAGCGGGTCTGGTGCGCGATCGACTGCGGCCAGGTGGTCAACCCGTCCATCGTCGAAGCGCAGATGCAGGGCGGGATCGTGCACGGGCTCACCGCCGCGTTGTGGGGACGGATGACCTTCACCAACGGGGTTGCCGGCCCGGTGAACTTCAACCGCTACCGGATGACACGCATGCGCGACATGCCGCGCGTCGAGGTGGCGATCATGGCGAGCGCACAGCCGCCGGGCGGCGTGGGCGAGCCCGGTGTGCCGCCCATCGCGCCGGCGGTCGCGAATGCCTGGTCGCGCCTGACGGGTACCCGGGTCCGGTCGCTACCGCTGCAGTGATCGGTTGTCAGCGGCGCCGCAGCCGTCCGCGCAACCCGCGCCGCGGATCGGCCGGCGGGCTCGATACGGCCGTCCCGAGGAAGTCGGCGATCGCGGCGAGGTGATCGGCGGTGAGGCCGGTCTGCGGATCAGGGCTGATCAACAGCGCGTCGGCACGGGTCGCAAGCCCGGCGACCTGGTCCGGCACGACGGCGATGTCGTCATCGGTCCACACCAACCGCCGGCCCGCCTCGAGGACACGCTGCGCGGCGGGCAGCTTCCACCAGCGGTCGGGCGGACGCTGCGTCCACTCGGGCGCGTGCGAGATCGGCAGCCGCGGCAGCCCGAGGGTGGGGGCGAGGTCGCTCACGGCCGCCTCGCGCCAGGTCGAGTGCCAGATCACCTCGGCGGCGCCGGACCGGTGCACCCGCGTGACGAAGTCGACGACCGGTTGCGCCACGAAGATCGGCAACACCATGCGTCCGCTGCCCGGGATGTCGGCACGCACGACATGCTGCGCCCAGTCCGCGGCGGGCCACGAACCGGCGACCGGGCCGCGTGCGAGAGCGTTCACGACACCGTCGATGTCGAGCAGCCACACCGGCCCGGCGTGCGCGGGCGTCATGATCGCGAGATTACGCGACGTGACGCCCGCGCATCGGGCTGCTAGGTCGGGATCACCTGATCGACGGTGTGCTTCGGGCCGGTGAACCACTTCTTGACCGACGCATGCCACCAGATCCACAGCAGCAGCAGCGCGCCGGGCACGACCAGCACCGTGTAGTTGACGTACTTCCAGGCGAAGCCCGGGTACCACGGTGCACCCAGGCTGGAGGTCGGCAACAGCGCGATGAACGACGTAATCGCGATCTCTGCCACCGCGACGACGCACATCCAGCGGTAGTTCGAACCGAGGTGCCATCCGCCCGGCGTGAACTTCGCGCCCTGCCGCCAGCGCAGCCAGATCGGGATGCCGAACGCCACGTACAGCCCGACCACGCCGATGGAAACGACCGCGTTGAAGGCCACCGGCACGGGTGCACCGTTGATGTCGACGGTGATGAGCGCGGGCAGGGTGAGGATGACCGCGACGACCGCGGATGCGATCACGCCGAGCACCGGCACCCGCTTGTCGTTCAACTTCGACCAGTACCGCGAGCCGGGCACGGCGCCGTCGCGGCTGAAAGCGAACAGCATGCGCGTGGTGCTCGTCATGCAGGCGGTGGTGCAGAAGAACTGGCCGATGGTGGCGATGCCGAGGACGAGGCTCGCCCAGTTGACCGTCAGCGCCTGGCTGAAGATGACCGCGACGCCACCACCGCCGGCCGTCACCTTCGCCGCGTCCTGGACGGCGAACAGGAACGCGAGCAACAGGATCCATCCGCCGATCGCCGAGTAGAAGATCGAGCGCCAGATGCCCTTTGCCGCCGAGTTCGCGGCACTCATGGTCTCCTCGGACAGGTGTGCCGACGCGTCGTAACCGGTGATCGTGTACTGCGTCAGGATCACCGAGAGCGGCAGGACCGCGAACACGAAGCCCCAGCCAGTGGTCCGCCCGCCGAAGAAGCCGGTGTTGTTCACGGTGTCGGTGAACACCGACGACAGGCTTGCGTGGTGACTGGGCGCGAAGGCGAGGATCAGCACGACCGCCGTGGCGCCGAACACGTGCCACCACACCGAGACGTTGTTCAGGATCGCGAGCAGGTGGCTGGAGAAGATGTTCACCAGCGCGACCAGGACGAGCACCACCAGGAAGATGATGAAGACGCGGGTGAGGCTGTAACCCTTCGCCCAGGACGTGCTGTACGTGTCGAGCGTCAGGTCGAAGAAGGTCGCGCAGCCGTACGCGACCGATGCGTCGATGGCGAGCAGGCCGATGAGGTTCAGCCAGCCGGTGTAGTAGCCGGCTTTCACGCCGCCGAGCTTGCTCGCCCACCAGTAGATGCCGCCCGATGTCGGGAACGCCGACACCAACTCCGACATGCACAACCCGATGATGAGGATGAAGGTCGACACGATCGGCCAGCCCCACGCGATCGCGGCAGGGCCGCCGTTGTTCCATCCGGCGAAGAAGGTGGTGAAACATCCAGCCAGGATCGAGATGATCGAGAAGGAGATGGCGAAGTTGGAGAAGCCGGACCAGGACCGGTTCAACTCCTGCTTGTAACCGAGTTCGGCAAGACGCCGCTCGTCGTCGTTCAGGTCGACTGTGGCCACGGTGCGGCTCCCTTTCCGATGGACTGACTGACGGTGTCGATGAGTCGGTTGAGGTCCGGGCTGCCGAACTCGGCGGCGGCCCGCTCGTACTTGGCCAGGCCCCACGTCCAGAAGTCGAAGTCGACGTCGCTGACCGCGTCCTGGATGGACGCCCACAACGTCCAGCCGTACTTCGCCATCGTGGCGAACAGGCGCGCGCGAGCGACTGCGACCGGATCGGGACGACCCAGGTAGGCGGTGACCAGGTGTTCGAGCCGGTCGAGCGGCAGTTCGGCCTCGCTCCAGATGTTGCCGAGCTCGAAACAGCGGTCGTTGTTGCCCGAGTACTCGTAGTCGATGAACCAGATCCGGCGGCCGTCGAGCATGATGTTGGCCGCGAGCAGATCGTTGTGACAGGCCACCGTTGCGTCGGCGGAGGCGTGCAGCACGGTGTCCAGGACGGCGACACGGTCGGCCAACTCCAGGTAACCCGGCGGGACCCGGAACCCGCGTTCCCGCACGATGCGCAGGTAGTTCTCCTGGACGCGGAACATGTCGAAGGTGCCGGCGAACCGCGGTCCGGAGTGCAGGGTGCGGCAGCAGGCGGCGACGCCGGCCAGCACGTCCGGGTCGTCGAGCATCGCGTCGGTGCACGTGCTCCCGTCGATCCAGGTCACGACGAGCACGGCATCGGTGGGGGAGTACTCGACCACCTGCGGGCCGATGCCGAGCGTCGCGGCCACGGCCGAGTTGTACGCCTCGGCGTCGCGATCGATCGAGAGCAACTCGCTCTTGCCGCCGGCGAAACGCGCGACGTAGTCGACGCCGCGAGACGTGGACACCCGGTAGTTGCGGTTGGTGAGCCCACCGACCAGCGGCTCGAGCGTGTACTCCGCCCCCTGCAGGAACGACATCCGGTCGAGCACTGTGCCAGGGCGCGCGATATCCACTCCGGGCTCGGACATCGCTCCACCTCCCGACCACAGCGGGTGTTCGGGATCGTAAAGCGGTTCGCGGCCGACGGTCTAGTACCCAGACCTTTTGATCTGCCCCGGGTCTTGTGAACGACGGATGACGTCGCAATCATCGGCTGGTGGCCGCAACGTTCCCTACCTCGGCGCGCGTGGTTGTTGTCGGCGGCGGGGTCGGCGGTGCGAGCATCGCGTTCCATCTCGCCGAACTCGGCGAGACCGATGTCGTGCTCGTCGACCGCGACGAACTCACCAGCGGGTCGACGTTCCATTCGGCCGGTCTGGTCGGGCAGCTGCGCGCCGATCCCACGCTGACCCGGATGAACATGTACTCGGTCGACCTGTACCGGCGCCTGGACGCCGGCGAGTTCCCGGTCGGATGGCGGGAGAGCGGCGGCATCAAGCTCGCCTCGTCCGCCGAGCGACTCGAGGAGATTCGCCGCCAGATCAGCTGGGCGCGGACCTTTGGACTGCCGCTGCACGAGATCTCGCCCGGTGAGGTCGCCGAGCGGTTCCCCTTGGTCGACCTCGATGGCGTGGTCGGTGCCGCCTATCTCGAATCGGACGGTTATCTCGATCCGTCCCGGTTGTGCTACTCGCTCGCGAATCACGCACGAGCCGCCGGCGTGGCGATCCATCAGCACACCCGGGTGCTCGGCATCGACGTCGACCGCGGCCGGGTACGCGGCGTGCGCACCGACCGCGGCAACCTCGACTGCGAGGTGGTCGTCAACTGCGGTGGCATCTACGCGGCCGAGCTGGGCCGACTGGCCGGCGTGCGGATCCCGCTCGTCCCGCTCGCACACCAGTACGTCATCACCGAGCCGGTGCGCACCCGCGACGAGGCCACCCTGCCCACGCTGCGCGACCCCGACCTGCTCGTCTACTTCCGCCAAGAGGTGGACGGGCTGGTGATGGGCGGGTACGAGCGCGACCCGGCGCCGTGGACCGCGGGCCCGACCCGCTACGACGCGATTCCGCCGGATTTCAACGGCCGTCTGCTGGCCGAGGACTGGCCCCGGTTCGAGCAGATCGCCGCGAATGCCCAGCGCCGGGTGCCGATCCTGGCCGACGCAGGTATCCGGCGCATGATCAACGGTCCCGAGGCATTCACGCCCGACAACGAGTTCTGTCTCGGCGAGACCGAGGTCGCCGGGCTGTTCGTCGCCGCCGGCTTCTGCGCCCACGGCATCGCCGGGGCCGGCGGCATCGGCAAGGTGATGGCCGAGTGGATCCTCGCCGGCGATCCGTCGCTCGACGTGTCGCACATGGACATCAACCGTTTCGGCCCGCAGTACCGCTCACCCGAATACACCCTCGCGCGCACCGTCGAGAACTACCGGACCTACTACGACATCCCGTTCCCCGGCCGTCAACGTCAGTCGGCGCGCGGGCTACGTCGCTCGCCCACCTACGACTGGCACCGGGCGCGGGGAGCGGTGTTCGGCGAGAAGGCCGGCTGGGAGCGGGTCGACTACTACGAGCCGAACGCGGCGCTGGTCGGCTCCGTGGCCCGTCCGGCGGGATGGGCCGGCCGGGGCTGGTCGCGGGCGACAGCGGCCGAGCATCTCGCCACCCGGGAGCGCGCCGGCCTGTTCGACGAGTCGTCCTTCGCGAAGATCGAGGTTGCCGGTCCGGACGCTGCCCGGTTCCTGGAACAGGCCTGCGACAACGAGGTGGCGCGTGCAGTCGGCACCGTCACGTACACGCAGGCGCTGAATTCGCGTGGCGGCATCGAATGCGATTTCACCGTCACCCGCGTCGAGGACGACGTGTTCGCGATCGTCACCGGTACCGCGTTCGGGAGCCATGATCTGTCCTGGCTGCGCAAGCAGGCCCGAGCGATCGGGGCGAGCGTGCGCATCGTCGACGTGACCGGCTCGCGCTGCTGCTTCGCGCTGTGGGGGCCGCGCGCGCGAGACATCCTGCAGCGGCTGACCCCGACGGATCTCGACAACTCCGCCTTCCCGTTCATGACTGCGAGGGAGCTGACCGTCGGCAACGTGCCGGTGCGGGCGCTACGGGTCACCTTCGTCGGCGAGCTCGGCTGGGAGCTCTACGCGAGCAGCGAGTACGGCGCGGCCTTGTGGGAAACGCTCG
This sequence comes from Jatrophihabitans sp., assembly GCA_036559305.1. Lineage (GTDB taxonomy): Bacteria > Actinomycetota > Actinomycetes > Mycobacteriales > Jatrophihabitantaceae > RYN-133. Next base: position 2,825 of record DATBTJ010000086.1, on the reverse strand, counting down.
TCACAGCGGGCGCGGACGACGACCTGGTCGTCGGTGGCTACCGCGCGATCGACTCGATGCGCATCGAGAAGGGCTACCGCGTCTGGGGCAGCGACCTGACGGCGGAGACCACGCCCTACGAGGCCGGCCTCGGGTTCTGCGTCAAGCCCGACAAGCCGGGTGGATTCATCGGCCGCGATGCGCTTCTCGTGCAGCGCCGCGACGGGGTCACGCGTCGGTTGCGCGCCCTCGTGCTTGCCGATGCGACCCAGGTCGTCATCGGTAGCGAGCCGGTTCGGCACGCAGACGAGATCGTCGGACGCGTGACCTCGGGCGGGTACGGCTACAGCATCGAGGCCTCGGTCGCCTACGCCTACCTGCCGGCCGCGCTCGGTCCGGGCACAGCCGTCGCCATCGACCTGTTCGGCAGCTGGATCGACGCGACGGTGCAGCGCGAACCGCTGTTCGATCCGCGGGGCGAACGGGTGCGGGCATGAGCGGCACAACGGCCGGCGCGGACAAGGCACGGCGGCCGTACCATTGCGCGGTGGCGCATGAGACCGCCGACCGACCTGTGGCGCCGCTGGTCGGGCTGACCACCTACCGCGAGCACGCCTCGTGGGGCGTGTGGTCCGAGCCGGCCGATCTGCTTCCGGCGACCTATGCCGACGGGGTACGACGTGCCGGCGGGGTGCCGGTGTTGCTGCCACCCGTTGACCCGGACGTCGCGGAGATCGCCCTGGACGTGGTGCACGGCCTGCTTGTCGCGGGCGGCCCCGACGTCGACCCGGCCCGGTACGGCGCCGAGCGCGACACCGCCACCGGACCACCCCGGCCGGCTCGTGACGCGTGGGAGCTCGCCCTGGTCCGGGCGGCGATCGCGCGCGACCTGCCGGTGCTGGCCGTCTGCCGTGGCATGCAGGTGCTCAACGTCGCGCTCGGCGGAGACCTGCGCCAGCACCTGCCGGACGAGCTCGGCACCGATCTGCACTGCCCGACGGTGGGCGTGCACGGCCGGCACGCGGTGGTGCTGGCAGCCGGCTCGGTGCTGCACGCCGTGCTCGGCGAGCGCGCCGAGGTGGCGACCTACCACCATCAGGGCGTGGGGCGGCTGGGCACCGGGCTGGTCGCGACGGGTTTCGCCGAGGACGGAATCGTCGAAGGCGTCGAGTTGTCCGGGCAGCAGTGGGTGCTCGGCGTCCAATGGCACCCCGAGGCGTTCGCCGGCGAACCGCTGTTCGAGGCGTTCCTGGCGGCGTGCCTGTCCTACCGCGGCGCAGGGGTGGCGTGATGTCGCTCGGCAACGTCGAGGCGCTCTGGGCGCGCACGGTCTTCTCCCCGGTCCCGATCCGCAACGCCTTCGAGGTGACCGTCGAGCGGCTGGCGCAGGCCATCCGGCTCGGTGTCCTCGGCGACGGCGTGCGGTTGCCGCCCGAACGCGAACTCGCCGAGACCTTCGGCGTGAGCCGGGTGACCCTCCGGGAGGCGATCAAGGCGCTGCGCGAGGCCAGCCTCGTCGAGTCGCGACGGGGACGGGGCGGCGGCACCTTCGTCGTGGCGCCGCAGCAGCGGGCGCGCTCGCGCGAGAAACCCGATCTGTCGCTGCGCGCCGGGCTGGAGGATGCGCTCGCGCTGCGGCGCGTCGTCGAGCCCGGCGCCGCGGCACTTGCCGCCGGGCGCACCCTCACCGCCGCGGACCGCGCCAGCCTGCGGCGCTACCTGGAGGCGTCTCGCGACTGCGAGCCGCGCACGCGCCGGCTCGCCGACTCGCGGCTGCACATGGCGATCGGCGCGCTCGGCGGGAGCGCCTCGGTGACCGCGGTCGTCGCCGACGTCCAACTGCGGTTCGACGAACTGCTCCGCGCGATACCGGTGTTGCCCGCCAACATCGCGCACTCCGATCGACAGCACGCGGTGATCGTCGATGCGATCCTCGGCGGGCAGGTCGATCGCGCCCGTGGCTCGATGGAGGAACACGTCGACGGCACCGCAGCACTGCTGCGGGGCTTCCTGAGCTGAGGCACGAAAAGGTATGTTCAGCGAACCTTCGTGGGAAGAGGTGGCTCGATGACCGCAGAGCCCATGACACTCGACCAGCTGCGCGCGGCGGTAGCCGACGGCACCGTCGACACGGTCGTGCTGGCTGTCACCGACCTGCAGGGCCGGCTGCAGGGCAAACGGCTCGACGCCGAGTACTTCCTGTCCGACGTCGTCGAGCACGGCACCGAGGGGTGCAACTATTTGTTCGCGGTGGACGTCGAGATGAACACCGTGGCCGGCTACCGCATCTCGTCCTGGGAGCGCGGCTACGGCGACTTCGTGATGGTTCCCGACTTCAGCACGATGCGTCGCACGACCTGGCAACCCGGCACCGCGCTGCTGCTCGCCGACGCCACCTGGCTCGACCACGAACCGGTCGGCGAGTCACCGCGCCAGGTTCTGAAGCGGCAGATCGAGCGGCTCGCCGAGCGCGGGTGGACCGCCTACGTCGGCACCGAACTGGAGTTCATCCTCTTCGAGGACAGTTTCGAGCAGGCGTGGGACAAGCGCTACCAAGGCCTGCGGCCGGCCAACCAGTACAACGTCGACTACTCCGTGCTCGGTACCGGACGGGTCGAACCGATCCTGCGGGCCATCCGGCTGGGCATGCGCGATGCCGGTCTGCAGGTCGAGTCCGCGAAGGGCGAGTGCAACCTCGGTCAGCACGAGATCGCGTTCAAGTACACCGACGCGCTCACCACCTGCGACAACCACATCGTCTACAAGACCGGGGCCAAGGAGATCGCTGCCCAGCACGGCTCGTCGCTGACCTTCATGGCCAAGTTCAACGAGCAGGAGGGCAACTC
>DATBTJ010000085.1:0-19453 GCA_036559305.1 Jatrophihabitans sp. | reverse complement strand
TACTACGACGCGCAGGCCGACGACGCCCGGCACACGCTGACCGTCGCCCGTACGGCGGCCCGCTACGGGGCCGTGGTGCGTGCCTCGACGCGGGTCACCGGATTCGTCCGCGAATCGGACCGGGTCGTCGGCGTGCAGGTGCGCGACGCCGAGGACGGCCGTGCCCAGGTCGTGTCGGCCGGCGTCGTCCTGAACTGCACGGGCGTGTGGACCGACGAGCTGCAGGCGCTGTCCGGGGCGCGTGGCCGGTTCCGGGTCCGGGCGTCCAAGGGCGTGCACATCGTCGTGCCGCGCGACCGGATCACCGGTGACGCCGGGTTGATCCTGCGCACGTCGTCGTCCGTGCTGTTCGTCATCCCGTGGAAGAACCACTGGCTGATCGGCACGACCGACACCGACTGGAACCTCGATCTCGCGCACCCGGCGGCGACGCGACAAGACATCGACTACCTGCTCGAGCGCGTCAACACCGTGCTGGTCGCGCCACTCTCGCAGGACGACATCGAAGGCGTGTACGCGGGACTTCGTCCTTTGCTGGCAGGCGAATCCGAGGAGACGTCCGCGCTCTCGCGCGAGCATGCGGTGGCGCGGGTGGTTCCCGGCCTCATCTCGATCGCCGGTGGCAAGTACACGACCTACCGGGTGATGGCTGCCGACGCAGTGGACGCCGCGAGCGAGGACCTGCCGCGCCGCGTCGCACCGTCGTGCACGGACAAGGTGCCGCTGCTCGGCGGCGACGGCTACTACGCGATGCGCAACCAGCTCGAGGCGCTCGCGTCCGAGTACGGGCTGCACCCGCACCGGATCAGTCACGTGCTCGACCGTTACGGCTCGATGATCCGTGACGTGCTCGACCCTGGTGTCACGGCGCCGGAACTGCTGCAGACCGTGCCCGCCGCGCCGGACTACCTGTGGGCCGAGATCCGCTACGCCGTCACTCACGAGGGTGCGCTGCACCTCGAGGACGTGCTCACCCGGCGGACCCGCATCTCGATCGAGTACCCGCACCGCGGCGTCGACTGCGCTGCCGACATCGCCGCGATGATGGGCGACATTCTCGGCTGGGACGCGGCGACGCGCGACACCGAGATCGCCTCGTACACCGCCCGGGTCGAGGCCGAGCGCCAGTCGCAGTCGCACGATGACGATGCGGCCGCCGACCGGGTGCGCACCGCCGCGCCGGAGGTGCGGTCCTACCTCACCGCGTGAGGCGAATGCTCGCCGCAGGGCGCGTTGTCGATCTACACTCGCGCCGTGATCAACCTCGGAGTACGTAGCCGCGCGGCGATCCTCTTCGGCTGCGCTGCGCTCGGCGCCGCATCGATCGGTGGCACTGCCGTCGCCGCGGCACCGGTCGCGCACCGCACGCCGGCGCCGTCCGGCCCGCAGGGCGGCTACGTCGTCACGCCGCAACATTTCCGTTCGGCGCGCCTCGAGGTCCGTGTGCCGGTCCTGCACTGCGCGCAGACGGCCGATCGCAGCGTCCGGGTGGGCATCTTCGGGCACACCCGGTACCAGCAGTCGACGACTCCGTGGTTCGTCGCCGTCACCGCTGCGTGCCGCGCCGGCCAGGCCCGGTACCGCGCCGGATTCGGCGACGGCTATCCGATGGCCGTCCACGCCGGCGATCTGGTCCGCCTGATCGCCGACAGCGGTTCCACGTTCGAGATCGACAACCTGACGACCGGCGCGGGCACGGGTGGTGCCGCCGGATCACCCGGGAAGATGACGACGCTGCCGCGAGTCGTGCTCGGTGGCCGGCGCTCTGGAGCCGCTTTGCACGTCGGCGTCGCCATCACCCGCGCGGCCGTCAACGGCCACGCGATCTCGGCCGTGCCCCACCACCGTCAGCGGCAGGTCGTCGGCGGCGCCACCGCCGTCGCTGCGTCAGCGGTGACCGAGCACGGGACGGCCTTCGACCTCGCGATCCGCTAGCCGCGGTCTCCCGGAACAGGAAGTCGACTCCCGTGGCCGGGAAACCCCGAAAATGTTCGTGCTCGAGTTGCACACGATCTAACACCTAGCTAACGTCTTCCTCGGAAGCAATCGGTTGGCGGGGGTTGACCGAAAGCTCCGGGGGATCGAGTTCAGGCGTTCGCCGTGCAGCGGGGGTTGCGACGCAGAGCGCCACTCGAGAAGCGCTGACGGGCACGCGTGTGCAGGGTGGGGACCTTGCGCACGTGTGCCCGGTCGGCACTCGGCGACCACGCCGACGGGCGCGCCGACTCGGCCGTTGGCCGATCGCAGGACACCTGCGAATCTGGCGCAGTGGACAGCATCGAGACGCCGGGCGACCCGCTGCACACCTACGGTTCGGGCGACGTGCCGTCCAAGGCTCGACGAAACGGCCCGATCGTCGTCCGCGACTCGGGCCCGTGGAGTCCGACCGTGCTGGCCCTGCTGCGGCACCTCGAACAGAACGGCTTCACCGGGGCACCACGTGTCGTCGGATCCGGCTTCGACGATTCGGGACGCGAAGTTCTCACCTTCCTCCCCGGTGACAGCCCACACCCTCGCGCATGGACGGACGATGCAGCACACCGCGTGGGCGTGGTGCTCCGCCGTGCGCACGACGCGGCGCGCGGGTTCCTCGCGCCGTTCGAGCCGCGGTGGCAGCCGTGGTTCGGACGCGAGCTGCCGGGCGAGAATCCGGTCATCGGGCACTGCGACGTCGGCCCGTGGAACTGGGTCGCCGGATCCGACGGTCTGCCGTACGGGCTCATCGACTGGGAATTCGCGGGCCCGACCGATGCGCTGTGGGAGCTCGCAGCCGCGACCTGGCTGAACGCGCAGTTGCACGACGACGACATCGCCGAGCGCCAGGCGTTGCCCGACCTGTCCGCCCGAGCCCGCCAGGCGCGTCTGGTCCTCGACGGGTACGGACTCTCCCGCACCGACCGGGCTGGGATGGTCGAGCGCATGATCGAGTTCGCCGTCCATGCGGCCCGGGCCGAGGCCACCACGTACCGCGTCTGTGCCGTGAATCCCTCGGGCGACGATGCCGGCGGCTACCCGGTGCTCTGGGCCGTCACGTGGCGTACCCGCAGTGCATCGTTCATGCTTGGTCACCGTCGGCTGCTCGAAACGATCGTCGAGAGCTGACCCGGTGGCTCAGAGGTACAGCCCGGGCGTGGTGAAGAACCGGTTCAGGTCCTTGACGTCATGCACGAACCGGTGCTGCTGCACAGGGGTCAGTCCCGAGTCGGGCAGCGCGATCAGCTGCGCCAGCTCGCCGGCCTGGTAGCCCCACCGGCCCTCGTCACGCCGCAGGTCGTGGCGGGCACGCGTCCAGAAGGCGCCCTGGTGCGCCGAGTCGACACCGGCCCCGCGGCGCCATTGGATCTGCGCCGCGGCGAAGTTGCCGAACCCGTTGGCGCCGGCGACCGTCGGGTGCACCTGGAGCCGGCAGAGGCTCACCGAGACCGGCAAGCGCACCGTGTGGGCGGTGTTCGCAGGCGTTGCCGCCACGGCGTGTGAGAAGCGGCAGGCGCCGGACGTCACCGGGTCGAAGTTCTCCCACTCGGCCAGGGCCGTGGCGAAGTGGCCGGGACGCACGACGACGGTGCGCACCGTGCCTCCGCCGAGATAGCCGCCGAGCGTGCGTCGCGCATGCGCGAGCACGTGGCCGGAGCGGCTCACCGCGTCCAGGCCGGGATAGCCGCGCAGGGTGCAGGTCTGCGCCGTCTTGTTGCGGAACAGCAGCACCATGCCGCTGTGCCCCATCCCCGAGTCCGTCGGGGTGTTGGTCACGACCAGCGAGCGATTGCCGCAGGACGGATAGGTGCTCGCCGACGCCGCCGTGGCGACGGCAAGACCGCCGAGCGCGAGAGCCGATGCGGCGACAGTGGCGGCAGCGGCGTTTCCCAAGGTTTTGCTCATCATGTCCGGGCAGGAGGTGCTGTCTCCGGACGTGATACCCGGGCGCCGGACCGGCCCTCAGTCAGTCGCCAGGGTCGAAGCTCGCGACCACTTCGTCGAGCACGTCGCGCCAGTCGTCGCGGTCGATCGACGGCCCGTCCAGCACGGACGCGTCGAGGTCGAGGTCGCAGAAGACGATGAGCTCGCGCATCAGGTCGGCACCGCGGGACGTGGGCTTGCGCAAGTCGTAGTTCGCGTCCAGGCCGGGGGTGAACACCGCGTCGTCCTCGACGCCGGCCAGCTCCGACCACCACTCGAGCTTGACGAGCTGGTGCTCCTTCGCGGTGCGGCAGTAGCGCGCGAGGTCGGCGACCTCGGTGAAGACGGCGACCGTGTCGTCGCCGCCGATGAACGCCGCCGTCGGCTCGTCCTCCGTGTCGTCCGGGACGAACCCGCGCACCGTGAAGTAGGTGACGTCGGAGAGCCGGATCGAGATCGGCTCGGCGTCGACGCGGTCCCACACCGTCTCGGCCTCGAGGTCGCTCGCCGAGAAATCCCCTTGCCAGGAAAGCCATTTCTCGACGTAGCCGATCGCACGCTCCCACGAATCGGCGATGGTGTCGCCGAGTTCGTTCCACGCCTTGCGGCCGTCCTTGCCGTGGTAGCTGACGTCGTCGGCGACCAGTTCGGCGTAGGACGGAGTGCCCTCGACCAGGCTGCGCAGGGCACCATCGTCGCAGCAGTCGGCGATGCGGCCGACCATGTCGATCACATCGGCGAGCGCGGACACGCGCACCGGGTCGGGCTCGCCGGACGCCCAGTCGTAGACGGCGTCGAGGTCGTAGGCGTCCTCACCGCCCGGGCGCAGTTCCTCCGGGGTGAGCTTCTGCACGTAACCCCAGGCGGGGTGGTCGGACAGGTCGTTCTCCTCGCCGGAGGCGATGAAGGCGGCGAGCTCGCGGGCACCCGGGTAGAGCAGGATCTTGGCGCCGTCGCCGAGGAAGCCCTGCCACTGCTCGCCCTCCTCGTCCTCCCACGGCGGCGCGTACAGCGTCAGCCCGATCCGGCCGTTCACAGTCAGCGTGATCGGGACGATCGCGGCTTCGGTAAGGCTGCTCGTCATAGGCCGAAACCTACCGCCCCGGTCGGGCGCACAGCCTGCTGAGGTAAGACTGACGGGTGGCCTGGGTAGCGCGGACCGTCCCCGCTTGCGGCGGTGTCGATCCGCGTATCGCTCTCGGCGCTGGCGGTCTCGCGCTCGCGATCGCGTTGCGGGTCGCGGTGGCCGGCCCTGCGGGCGCCGCCTCGATCGGCGCCGGCCTCGTCTTCGCCGCGGTCGTCGCCGCGGTCGCCGCGCTCACACGCAGCGGTCGCGCCGCCGCCGCGGGGTCGCGACCGATCGTGGTCGGTGTGCTCGGCGCGCTCGTGCTGTGCGTCCCGGCCGCGCTGCGGCATGCCGACGGCGCCGTGGCCGCCGGGAGCTGGTCCGGGTACGCGCCGTGGGCACTCGGCGTCGTGGCGGTCGCAGTGGCCGAAGAAGCGCTCTTGCGGGGCAGTCTTTACGCCGCGATCGAACAGCGCGCCGGGGCCGCCGCGGCGATCGGCGCGACCGCCTGCGCGTTCGCGGCACTGCACGTGCCGCTCTACGGCTGGGGCGCCGCCCCGCTCGATCTCGCCGTCGGGATCTGGCTCGGCACGCTGCGCGCGGTCAGCGGCTCGGTGACAGCGCCCGCGCTTGCGCACGCCGTCGCCGACCTCGCCGGCTGGTGGCTGCGATGACGGCGGCCAGCATCGCGCATCCGGCACGTGCCGTCGTCGCTGCTCTCGTCGTGCTCGCGCTCGGCTGGTTGCTCGCGCCGCGCTTCGCACCACCGGTCTACGACGGCGTCGGCTTCCCGGACGAGCCCTACCGCTTCGTGGTGGCGCCGAGTGACGCGAAGACCCACAAGGCGCCGACCACCGCCACCGACCAGGTGCCGGTCACCAAGGGCACGGCGGCGGCCGCGGTCCTGAACAGTGCCGAGCAGGCCCCGCAGGTCTCGGTGCTGATTCCCACCGGCCGGTTGCAGGCGCCGGCCGGTGCGACTCGCATCGCGCTGCACGCGAAGCCGATACCTCCGATGGCGGCGCCGAGCGGTGACTCGCTCTGGAGCAACGTCTACGACGTCGGCGCCGACGATCCGAAGGTGGCCCTGCATGACAGCAGCCCGCCCGCGACGATCACCCTGCGGGCCGCGAGCGCGCAGCGGCCCTACCCGAAGATCGAGCGGTACGCCGGCGGCCGGTGGACGCCGGTGAAGACCGTCCCCGTCGGGCAGGACATCTACCAGGCGACCCTGCCCGCATTGGGTGATTACGCGGTCGTCGGCACCTCGCCCCTGGTCGTGGGCGCCAAGGCGGGCAGCAGCACGACCTCCCGTTCGGGAGTGATCATCTTCGTAGGTGCGGTGGTCGTGGTGCTCGGCCTCATCGTCATCGGCGTTGTGCGTAGGCGGCGCCGCACGGAGGAACCGGTATGAACGTCCCTCTGGCCCACGCGTTCGGCGAGCGGATCGAGCTGCCGATCCCCGTGCTCGCCTTCGTGCTCGGCGGAGCCGCGGTCGTCGCGGTGTCGTTCGCGGTCGTGTTGCCGACGGGCGTCAAACCGGCGCCGGACGAGGCGCCGGACACCGTGTCTGCGCGCCGGGTGTCGATGCTCGCCGGAGTGGTCGGCGTGATCTTGCTCGCCGCACTGTGCTGGGCCGGTTTCACCGGTGTGCAGGACATCCCCGAGAACATCCTGCCGACGGCGTTCTGGGTGTACGTGTGGGTCGTGCTCCCGCTGGCCAGCGGGCTGATCGGCGACTTCACGTCGGGCGTCAATCCCTACGGCTTCCTCGCCCAGCTCGGCGAGCGGATCGGGCCGCGCGCTCGCACCTGGCCGAAACAACTCGGCTGGTGGCCCGCCGTCGTGCTGCTGGCGCTCGGCACGCTCGCCGAACTGATCTTCAACAAGACGACCACGCTGCCCGCGGTCATTGCTTGGATGCTCGTGGGCTACGCCGCGTACTGCCTCCTGATGGGTGCGGTGTTCGGGGCGCGCGCGTTCCGTGAGCACGGCGAGCTTTTCACCGTGTTGTTCTCGACCTGGGGACGGCTGGGCTACTACCGCTTCGGCGCTCCCGGCCGGCGCGGCATCGCCGGCGGTCTCGAGGCGCCGTTCCAGCGCAGCGTGAGCAGAACCGTCTTCGTCCTCATGCTGCTGGTGTCGATCTCGTTCGACGGCATCCTGGCCACCCCGCAGTGGGCGAAGTTCGAGAACGCGCACATCGCGTTCGGCGACCTGCACGCGCAGGAGCTCTTCCGGACCGTCGCCTTCCTGGTCCTCACGCTCGTGATCTACGGCGTCTTCCTGATCTTCTCCTACGCCGTGGCCCGCGCGGGCGGGCTGCAGCGCAACGTCGGCGACACCTTCGCGCACCTGCTGCCCTCGCTGGTGCCGATCGCGTTCGGCTACCTGCTCGCGCACTACCTGCAATACGTGCTGATCAACGGCCAGTTGCTCCTGCCGCTGCTCGGCGCGCCCGGCGGCACGGGAACGAACCTGCACCTGCCGTACCCGTTCAACGACAGCTACGAGGTCAACACCACGTTCTTGCCGAACAGCTTCTACTGGTACGTCGACGTCCTGGTGATTGTCGGCGTCCACATCCTGGCGGTGGTGCTGGCCCATCGGAGCCTGGCCCGGGTGAGCAGCACCGAGCGCACCGCTCGCCGCGCCGAGTACCCGTGGATCGTCGCCATGGTCGCCTACACCGCGCTCTCGCTCTGGCTGCTCGCCCAGCCCCTCGCCCAGAGTGGGTCCGGGGCCTCCTGACCGCGGGCGCGCCGCCTGAGCGTCACACCCCGATCGGGTGCCAGACCGTCTTGGTCTCGACGAACGCGGCCAGGCGCGTCGTGCCGGGGTCGTCGGCCCAGCCGCTCTCGCGGGGCACGAAGACCCGCTTGACGTTGTCGGCCGCGGCGATCTCGAGCTCGCGCCGCTCGGACGGTGCGGCGCCGGTGAGATCGATGGCGTTGACGTCGCGGTGCGCGCTCAGCCACGGGGCGAGTTCGGCCGTGCGTCCGGTGAGCACGTTGACCACGCCGCCCGGCAGGTCGGAGGTCGCGAGCACCTCGCTCAGCGACACCGCCGGCAACGGCCGTTCCTGCGACGTGACGACGACCGCGGTGTTGCCGGTGGCGATCACCGGGGCGAGCACGGACACCAGTCCGAGCAGGGCGGACTCCTGCGGCGCGAGCACGCCGACCACGCCGGTCGGCTCGGGCAGCGAGAACGTGAAATACGGGCCGGCCACCGGGTTGGTGCTGCCCGCGACCTGGGCGTACTTGTCCGGCCAGCCGGCGTAGTAGACCCAACGGTCGATCGCCTCGTCGACGAGCGCGAGCGCGGCGCGCGCTGACCCACCCTCGGCGGCTGCGAGCTCGTCGGCGAACTGCGCGCGGCGACCCTCGAGCATCTCGGCGATCCGGTAGAGGATCTGCCCGCGGTTGTAGGCCGTCGCCTTCGACCAGCCGCCGAAGGCCTTGCGGGCGGCGACGACGGCGTCCCGGACGTCCTTGCGCGAAGCCTGTGCGGCATGCGCGAGCAGTTCGCCCTTCGGCGTGCTGACCGGGTACGAGCGTCCCGACTCCGAACGCGGGAACGCCCCGCCGATGTAGAGCTTGTAGGTCTTGCGCACGGCAACACGATCAGACATTTTCGCTCCGCATGCGTCGCTCAGCTGACATCGAGGTAGGCCTCCAGCCCGTGCCGGCCGCCCTCGCGGCCGAAGCCCGACTCCTTGTAGCCGCCGAACGGCGCGGTCGGGTCGAAGCGGTTGAACGTATTGGCCCAGACGACGCCCGCACGCAGCCGGTTCGCCATCGACAGGATGCGCGAACCCTTCTCCGTCCAAACACCGGCCGACAGCCCGTACGGGGTGTTGTTCGCCTTCGCGATCGCCTCGTCCGGCGTGCGGAAGGTGATCACCGACAGCACCGGCCCGAAGATCTCCTCCTGGGCGATCCGGCTGGTCTGCGCGACGCCGGTGAACAGCGTCGGGGCGAACCAGTAGCCGCGCTCGGGCAGCTCGCACGGCAGCGACCAGCGGGTGGCGCCCTCGGTCTCGCCGGTGTCCGACAGCTCGCGGATGCGGGCCAACTGCGCAGCGGAGTTGATCGCGCCGACGTCGGTGTTCTTGTCCAGCGGATCGCCGACGCGCAACGTCTCGAGGCGGCGCTTGAGAGCGTCGATCAGCTCGTCCTCGATCGACTCCTGAACGAGCAGTCGCGAGCCCGCGCAGCACACCTGGCCCTGGTTGAAGAAGATGCCGTTGACGATGCCCTCGACGGCCTGGTCGAGCGGGGCGTCGTCGAAGACGATGTTGGCGGCCTTGCCGCCGAGTTCGAGCGAGAGCCGGCGTCCGGTGCCGGCGAGGGTGCGCTGGATGCTCTTGCCCACCTCGGTCGAGCCGGTGAACGCGATCTTGTCCAGGCCGCGGTGCTCGACGACGGCCTGACCGACGGACGGGCCGCCGGCCAGGATGTTGACCACGCCGGCGGGCACGTCCGCCTCGGCGACGATCTCGGCGAGGACGAGCGCGGTGAGCGGCGTCGACTCGGCGGGTTTGAGCACCACGGTGTTGCCGCACGCGAGCGCGGGGGCGATCTTCCACGCGGCCATCAGCAGCGGGAAGTTCCACGGGACGATCTGCCCGGCGACGCCGACCGGGCGCGGGTTCGGGCCGAAGCCGGCGTGCGGCAGCTTGTCCGCCCAGCCGGCGTAGTAGAAGAAGTGCGCCGCGGCCGTCGGGATGTCGACGTCGCGCGATTCACGGATCGGCTTGCCGTTGTCCAGCGACTCCAGCACCGCCAGTTCGCGGCCGCGCTCCTGGATCGCGCGGGCGATGCGGAACAGGTATTTGCCGCGTTCCTTGCCGGGCAGTTTCGCCCACCGGTCGGCGGCCTTGCGCGCCGCCTTGACCGCGTCGTCGACGTCGGCGGCGCTCGCCTCGCTCACCTCGGCGAGCGGGGTCTCGTCCGCGGGATTGATCGTCTTGATCGCGTCGCCGCGTCCGTCGCGGAACGCGCCGTCGACGTAGATCTGGTAGTCGGGCTTGAGCCGGGCGATGTCGCGCGACTCGGGGGCCGGTGCGTACTCGAACATCAGTCGACACTCACATAGTCGGGGCCGTCGTAATTGCCGGTGCTGAGTTTGTGCCGCTGCTGCAGCAGATCGTTGAGCAGGCTGGACGCGCCGAACCGGAACAGGTCGGGTGTCAGCCACGGGTCGCCCGCCACCTCGTTCACCATCACGAGATAGCGCACGGCCTCCTTGGACGAGCGGATCCCGCCGGCGAGTTTCACGCCGCGCCGCTCGCCGGACAGGTGGGCGAAATCGCGGACGGCCTGCAGCATCACCAGCGCGACGGGCGGCGTGGCCGCAGGCATGACCTTGCCCGTCGAGGTCTTGATGAAGTCGCCGCCGGCCAGCAGCGCCAGCCACGACGCGCGGCGTGCGTTGTCGAGGGTGGCGAGCTCGCCCGTCTCGAGGATCACCTTCAGGTGCGCCGTGCCGCACTCGTTCTTCGTCGCGACGATCTCGTCGAAGACCTGCAGGTAGCGGCCGGCGAGGAACGCGCCGCGGTCGATCACCATGTCGATCTCGGTGGCGCCGGCGGCGACCGCGTCGCGGACGTCCTGCAGCTTGGTGGCCAGGGCGGCGCGTCCGGACGGGAAGGCGGTCGCGACGCTCGCGACCTGGACGCCCGAACCGCGCAGCGCGTCGACGGCAGTGCCGACCAGGTCGGGGTAGACGCAGACCGCGGCCACCGGGGGAGCGCTCGGGTCGCCCGGATCGGGCCGCCGCGCCTTGACGCACATCGAGGCGACCTTGCCCGGGGTGTCCGCGCCCTCGAGGGTGGTGAGGTCGACCATGCTGATCGCGGTGTCGATCGCCCAGGCCTTCGCGGTCGTCTTGATGCTGCGCGTCGCGAGCGCCGCCGCCCGGCCCTCGGCGCCGACCTGGTCGACGCCGGGCAGGCCGTGCAGGAAGCGGCGCAGTGACGCGTCGTCGCGGGTTACGTCGCTCAGCGGCGGGCGCTCGAACGTGACTGTCACGGGTCCAGTCTAGGGACGCCGGACAGCCACGAGCCGCGCGTAGCGGGCGCCCGCCGCGAGCAGCACGAGCCCGGCGCCGAGGAAGGCGAGCACGCGCGGGATCCCGCTCAGCGACGACAGGTCGAACAGCAGCAGCTTGGCCAGGGCCGCGCCGACCAGCGCGAGGCCGGCGACCCGCAGCGGCACCGAGTCCACGTGGCGCAGCAGCAGCACCAGAGCGCCGACCGTCCAGGACAGGGTCACCAGCATGTGGCCGACGAGGAAGCCGTGCTTGTCCGGCGAGATCGCGAGGCCCAGGCTCAGGATCGTGCCCGAGACACCGTAGAGCGCGATCACACCCGCGGTGACCCAGCAGGTACGGGCGGCCGCTGGGTCCTCGGTGTCGACGAGCCGTCCCGCTGCGGCGCAGACGGCGAGCGCCGCGGCCGCGAGCAGCAGGCCGGTCGCCGCCGCGGTCACGATCGTGCCCGCGTCGAGGGGTGCCGCCGGAGCGATCGCGAGGTAGCGCACGTGCAGGCCGTCGCCGAGCGCGAGGGCGAGCCCGGCCGCGGCGAACAGCGCAGCGCCGGCGAGCGTGGGGACGTGCCGCAGCCGGGCCGCGACGCCGGCCAGCAAGGTCGCGGCGAGCAGGACGGCGAGCGCCCGGGCGTCCCCGCCGAATCCGAGACAGATGGCCTCGAACAGGCCCGCGAGGCCGACCGCTGCGGCGGCGTCGGCGTATCCGGCAGGCAGTCGCAGGGTGCGGGCGAGCAGGCACACCCCGACGAACAGCGCGCCGAGGCCCGCGGTGAGCGCGACGCCCTGCATGCGGGTGACGAGCAGCGCCGCGATGAGCGTGGGGATCGCCGCAGTGACCAGCAGACCGATCGCGACGTTCGCGCGGTGCCGGGCGGCCGAGGTGGCGAGCACGGTCTGGACGAGTGTGGTGACCAGGCACAGCACCGCGACGGTGCCGGCGTCCGAACCGCCGCCGATCCCGTGCACCAGCGCATCGGCGATCACCGCGAGGGTGCCCGGCGCTGCCGCGGCGACGGCGAGCCTCGTCCAGCGGCGGCGCTGGACCGGTACGCCGGCGGCGATCTGCAGCACGAGCAGGAACCCGACGAGCAGAGTGATGTCGCGGGCGAGCACGACGGCGCTGGCGGCGCAGGCGAGGACGACGAAGGTGGCGAGCAGTTGCGAGTCCCAGAGCAGCGCGATGCCGATGCCCACGGCCGCGATCATCAGGCCGATCAGCAGCCCGGCCGGGACCGGGACGAAGCGGTAGTACGCACTCGCGGCGACGGTGTCCAGATAGCCGACCGCGAGACCGGTGGCGGCGAGGGCCTGCGCGCCGGGCGCGGCGTCCGGGATCCGGTGCACCCGCACGGCGATGCCGAGCAGCGCCGCCGCGAGCGCAGCACCGAGCAGCAGCCGCGGGACCGGCCCGACGTAGCCGCGCTGCACCGCCAGGACGAGCAGCAGCAGGACGCCGACCAGCGTGACCGCTCCGCCGACCCAGGCGATCAGCCGGCTCCCGGCGCCCTCGCGGCTCAGTCGCTCCCAGAGGGTGGGGCGCTCGTCGGGGGGCGCCGCGATCGGCGGTGGCGCCGTCGTCGCGTGCGCGGCGGGATACGGCGGGCGGTAGGGCGGCGGCGGGTAGGCCGGTGGCGTCGGATGGACCGGCGGCGGCGGGTAGGCCGGTGGTCGGGCGACGCTCGTTGGCTGCAGCGACCGCAGTTCGTCGCTGATCGAGTTCAGTTGCATGCTGATGGCGGAGAGCGAGGCGGCCAGACGCGGCAGCGGATCGACGGACGTCATGGGATCGACCCTGGTCGGTGCCGGCGCGCGCGGCATGGGTAGCTGTACTCAAATAGGCTGCCTGGCGTGAAAACCGGAGTAAACGCTGGCCGACGCTTCGCGGGGCCAGCAGGGCCGCAGGAGAAGCGCTGATGGAGACCACCGTCGTCGAGCACCCGATCGTGCAGGCCCGCCTGACCGTCATGCGCAGCAAGGAGAGCAGCAACGCCGAGTTCCGCGCGGCGCTGCGCGAGCTGGCGACCCTGCTCGTCTACGAGGCGACCCGTGGTCTGGAGCGTGCCGACGTGCCGGTGGTGACGCCGGTGGCGCCGACGACCGGCACCGCCATCGCGAACCCGCCGCTGCTGGTGCCGGTGCTGCGGGCCGGACTCGGCATGGCCGAGGCGGCGTTCAACCTGCTTCCCGAGTCGCAGATGGGATTCGTCGGCATCGCGCGCGACGAGCAGACCCACCAGCCGCACCCGTACATGGCCTCGCTGCCCGACACGCTCGCCGGCCGTCCGGTGATCGTCCTCGACCCGATGGTGGCGACCGGCGGGTCGTTGCTGCACTGTCTTGAGCTGCTGTCCGAGCGTGGCGCCGACGACCTGACCGTGATCTGTGCGCTCACCGCGCCCGACGGGGTGGCCGCATTGGAGGCGAGCGGGCTGCCGGTGCGGCTGTTCACCGCGAGCGTGGACGAGCGCCTGAACGACAGCGCCTACATCGTCCCGGGCCTCGGCGACGCGGGCGACCGCCAGTTCGGCCCCCGCTGACCGCTTTTGGCATCCGCGCAGCGTCACTGCTGCTCAGATGCCAAAAGTGAGGGCGGTCAGCCGCGGATCGCGATGACGATCGAGTAGGCCGCGAGCGCCAGCATGATCACGGCGGCGATGCGGGTGATCCACTTGATCGGCAGCACCCGCAGCAGGGTCTTGCCGCCGAGGATCGCGAGCAGCCCGACCGCCCACAGTCCGAGCACTGCACCGAGGCCGACCGACAGCGGGGCGTGGTACTTGGCGGCCAGGTTCGCGGTGAGGATCTGCGTCAGGTCGCCCCATTCGGCCACGAAGATGACGCCGAAGCCCAGCGAAGCGACCTTCAGGAAACCTGCTGATTCCGGGACGGCGGCCACCTCCGCCTCCTCTTCCTCCTCCTGTTCGAGGCCCTCGCGCCAGATGAGCACGGCGCCGAGCAGGAACAGCACGCCGACCACCGCCTCGACCGGACGGTGTGGCAGCAGCGACAGCAGCGACCCGGCCGCTGTCGCGATGACCACGTGCACCAGGAAGGCGGCGGCCATGCCCGCGAACACCCAGCGGGCGGGGAACTTCGCGCCGAGCACGAGCCCGGCGACGGCGGTCTTGTCCGGCAGTTCGGCGACGAAGACGAGTCCGAAGACGGTGGCGATGACGGCAAGATCGAGCACGACGCCCGACGCTACCGGCGCCGGCTGTCGGGACGCTCAGCAGTGTCGGTAGACGTAGTGCGGGTTGCCGCGGGGCGTGACATCGAGATCCCGCAGGATGATCGACATCGTGCCGCGGTGTCCGGAGCACGCGGCCCGGAAGTCACGGCGGCGGTACTCGATCTCGTACACCCGCGATCCGTACCAGCGCCGGTAGCCACCGCACTCGTGGTAGCGCTGGCACTCCTCGGCGATGGCGAAGTCGAAGTGCACCTGCTTCCTCCCCGCCCGCGACACCTCGACCGTGTTCTTCTGCCCGATGGCGAGGCCGTCGGCATGGGCGTGCCGGGCGAGCAGCGATGCGAGCCCGAGGTTGTCCGACCTCGTCAGCCGATGGTGTACGCCGGCCCTCGTCCACGAGTCGAGGTTGTCCGGCTCCACCGCGTCGAACCCCTTGCGGGCACACCCGTCCAACCAGACGTACTCGATGCGCGCGATCGCGTGCCGCTTGGCGCGCGTCGAGGTGTCGAGGACGTACTCGCCGGGCCAGTCCGGATCCTGCAGGAAACCGCCGGAGCCGTTGCGCAGCAAGAGATCCGGGTGCCGGCTCGTCCAGAAGTGGTGTTCCTCGGCCTGGGTCTGGAACGCGTTGACGTAGCAGATGTTGTAGTGCCCCGGCGAGGGTCGCGCGCCGCGGTCGCGGTCGACGATCCGCACCGCCTGTGCCGGCCGGTACGCGCCGCCGATCTGGTAGTCGAACACCGCGCCGTGCCCCGGCGGCGCGAGGACGTGTGCGGTCCGGTGCGGCGTCGGCGCGCCCGGGAACAGCAGCAGTACGGCGGCAAGCGCAGCGGTCACCAACCCCATGTGCCCGGGCCTCCCTTGAACGGGCCGACGACGTCGGAGGTGATCCAGCCGCCGTAGAACCCGCCGTCCTGCGGGCGCACCGGTTCGTCGTCGACGAAGCACGCCAGCCGGGACGGGTAGAAGGTGACGTACCCGGTGAGCGCCTCGTACTTCGGCGACGGGGTTTCGTAGGACCACGCGGCAGCGGTCAGTCCGAGGACGTCCCAGTAGGTCGCCGCGCCCTTCCACTCGCACCACGTCGACGCAGTCGCCGAGCGGGTGAGCACGCCGGCGGTCACCGAGCCCGGCGGCAGGTACCAGGTCGGTGGGTGGCTGGTCTCGAGCACGCGACAGGCCTCGCGGGTCTCGGCGACGACCAGGTCGCCGAGCCGGACGAGCACGTGCCGGTCACTCGGCACGCACGCCGGCGGCCGCGGGTAGTCCCAGACCGATTCCTGCCGTGCTTCGACGTCCACATCCTCATCCTGCTACGTCAGCGCGGACGCCCGCTGCTCCTGCGGGGACGCGGTCGACGGCCGCCGACCGCGGGCCTGCTTGCCCATCGCGGCGAGAACCGCCACGGGAGCGATCTCACCGCCAAACCGCAAAGAATTCTTTGCAAAGGAGATTTTGTGGTTTAGCGTTCGGGTCGTGGACGTGCCGCCCTGGCTGGATCCGGATCGCGATCTCGTGCTCACTCCCCGCGCGCTGCGGGGCGTGCTGCACCCCATTCGCCTGCGCCTGCTGGAGCTCCTGCAGCGCGAGGGTCCGGCGACCGCGACCGGGCTGGCGGCCGAGATCGGCCAGTCCAGCGGCGTGACCAGCTACCACCTGCGGGTGCTCGCCGAGCACGGCATGATCGCCGAGGACACCGAGCGCGGCACGCGCCGCGACCGCTGGTGGCGCGCGGTGCACCGATCCACCTCGTTCACCTTCCGGATGCCGGGCGATGACGGGGACCCGGACGCCGTCGAGGCCGCCGAGGGCTTCCTGCGCTACAACGCCGACGAGGCGCACCGCCGCACGACCGAGTTCATCGCGACGATCAGCGCCCAGGCCGAGCCGCTGGCCGACGTGCCGTGGGCGCTGGACGACTGGCCGCTGCGCCTGACCCGCGAGCAAGCCCGGCAGTTCGTCGCGGACGTGCGGGCCCTGGCCGGGCACTACCACCGCCAACCAGGCGACCCCGACCCGCAGCCGGGCACCGAGCGCGCGATCTTTCAGTTCCAACTGCTGCCCGACGAGCGATGACGTCCCGCCTCGCTGCCCGCCGGCGGACCCCGCTGGTCGGGCTCGTCGGCTCGTTCTTCGTCAGCGAGATCGGGACCGCCGCGTCCGCCGTCGCACTTCCCTGGCTGGTGCTCGTCACGACCGGCAGCGCAACCCGCACCGGCCTCGTCGGGTTCGTCGAGATGACGCCGTACGTGCTGGTGCAGGCGACGTCCGGCCCGCTGGCCGATCGCTGGGGTTGGCGACGCACCAGCGTCACCGGCAACGCGCTCGCCGCGCTGGCGGTGGGCGCGATCCCGCTGCTGTCGGCGCTCGGTCATCTCCCGTTCGTCGTGCTGCTGACCTTGGTTGCGCTCGCCGGCGCGGCCCGTGGCGGCGCCGACTCGGCCACGTTGCCGCTGGTACCCGCCACCGCCGAGCTCGCACAGGCGAGCTACGAACGTTCGAGCGGCGCCTACTCAGCCGCGAACCGTGCGGGCGTGCTGATCGGAATGCCGCTTGCGGGCGTGCTGATCGGCGTGACGACGCCGGCCACGGTGATGCTGGTCGATGCGCTCACGTTCGCTGCGGCCGCGGTCGGGCTCGCCGCGACGATCCCGACGTCGGTGCAGGACCGCGCCACGCCGGCCGTCCGGCCGGAACGCTTCGATCTGCAGGCCTACCTGACCGATCTCGTCGACGGGCTGCGGTTCCTGCGCGCCGACCGGCTGTTGCTCGGTCTGGCCTGCCTTGTCGCCGTCACGAACCTGCTCGATCAGGCCTTCACGTCGGTGCTTGTTCCGGTCTGGGCACGCGACGAGCTGCACGATGCGACCGGCATCGGTGTGCTCGGCGGCGTCGGGGCGGTCGGCGCGCTGGCCGGGGTGGTCGTGGGCGGCTGGCTGGGGCCGCGGTTGCCGCGACGGCGCACGTTCGCCGTCGGCTACTTGGTCGGTGGCGCGCCACCGTTCCTGGCGCTCGCCGCCACGACGTCCCTGCCGTTGCCCGTCGTCGTCACCACGCTCGCTGGGTTCTTCAGCGGATTGCTGAATCGATCATCGGCGCGATGAGCTACGAGCGGATTCCGCCCGCGCTGCAGGCCCGGGTGCTCGGCGTGGTGAAAGCCTCGGCGTGGCTCGGCCTGCCGCTCGGGTCGCTGGCCGGCGGCGTGCTCACCCAGACGGTCGGACTGGACGCGGCGCTGGTGGTGTGCGGTGCGATCATGCTCGTCGCGACCGCGGCGCCGTCGGTCTTCCCGGTATGGGGACAGATGGACCGCAAGATGGGCAAAATGACCGGTCTGCGGTAGCTCGCGACCCGGTCGAAATCGGGCCCTTGGTCATTTCTTGACAGATCTTTGTCCGATCCTGTGCAACTTCCGGGCTGTGGCGTGCGTCAATACCTATGAGTGCACGAAATGCACGTCACAGAAGCACCGCACAGGCCGGAGGGGCAGCGTTGTCGCACCTACGGCGCGCGGTGTCGCGACGGACACCGACCTGGACCTTCGTCTGGCTCGGGTTGGTGGTCGCCGCGGTGGCGGGATGCGCGTCGTCGCACCCCAGTTCGCCGGCCCCGGCCGGCGGACCTGCTAGCGGTTCGTCATCGGTCGGCGCGACGATGACGAAGATGCGTGTGTTCGCGCCCTACGACCGGAGCGGTGTCGCGACCGCGGGGGTAGTCGCGCACCGCTCCGGTTCGTGCTTCACGGCCTCGATCACGGTGTCCGCCGCCACGGCCTACCGCTGCTTCGCGGCCAACCTCCTGCTCGATCCGTGCTTCGCCGTGCCGGGGTCGAAACACCTCCTCGACTGCTACAACGACCCCTGGTCGCACGCCACCCGGCTGCGGGTGAACCGGCTGCCGAAGCCGTCGTCGGCAATCACCATTTCGCGGCCGTGGGCGCTCTCGCTGGCGGACGGATCGCATTGTGTGGTGACGAACGGGACGGCCCCGATCGTGCGGCACATCGCGCTCGGGTACCAGTGCCGCGGCGGCATGGCCGGCCTGGTCGGCCCGGCGCACGCGCATCTGTTGCGGGTGCTCTACCGCTCGATCGACGGCCTGGTGCGCACCGTCGGGGTCACCACCGCGTGGCAGGCCCGCTGACGCACTCGTACGGCATGACGTAGGTCACCGTCGCCACCGGGCAACCCGGACCCCGTGCCGCGCGACTACCAAGTGTGGCAGCCTTGGCAGTCGTGCAGCCGGGAGGTGGCATCGACCCCGAACCTGCCGATCTCTTCGCGATCGGTCGTGTCGACGTGCCCGCCCTGTACCAGGCGCACTGGTCCTACCTCGTCCGGCTGGCTGTCCTGCTCGTCGATGACCGCAGCAGCGCCGAGGACGTCGTACAGGACGCGTTCGTCGCGCTGCACCGCAAGCAGGACGATCTGCGTGATCCCGATGCCGCCCTCGGCTACCTGCGGACGTCGGTGGCCAACCTGGCGCGCTCCGTGCTGCGCAGGCGGCAGGTCGCGCGCAAGCACCTCAAGGTCGGCGAGCCCGAGGCGACCGCGGGCGCCGATCAGGACGTGCTGCTGCGCGACGAGCACCGGGCCGCACTCGCTGCGGTCCGGGCCCTCCCGCCGCGGCAGAGCGAGGTGCTCGTGCTGCGGTACTGGGCCGGGCTCTCGGAGCGCGAGATCGCACAGACGCTCGGCATCTCGACGGGGTCGGTCAAGTCGTCGGCGAGCCGCGGCCTGGCCACCCTGCAGTCCCGGCTCGGAGGTGGGACGCCGTGACCGACGACGAACTCGAGCGGCTGCTCGGGGGCGCGTTCGACGCCAAGGCGCGCGGCGCGGTTCCTGATGGCACCACACCGCCGCCGATGCGCGCCGGTGACGAGTTGCTTCCGCATCGGCACCGCCGGACGGGCCGGCACTCCCGCTGGCTGGCGCCACTCGCGGCAGCGGCCGCAATCGTGCTCGTCGTGGGCACGATCGTGGCGATCACCCAGTTCACCTCGGCCAACGACCGGCGGCAGAACGTCGGCATCGTCGGACCGTCCACGTCGCAACAGCCGTCCGCGAACCGTTCGCAGACCACCACACCATCGACGAAACCCTCGACGACCAAGCCGGCGAAGCCGGCCACGCCCGTCCATGTGTCGTTGAAGTTCGGCGACGGTCAGACGTTGGGTGTCGGCATTCCGATCATCGCCTACCTGTCGCGGCCCATCAAGGACGCCCGCGGGTTCGCGAACGCGACGAA
>DATBTJ010000084.1:0-11248 GCA_036559305.1 Jatrophihabitans sp. | reverse complement strand
CGATCTGAACCAGGTCGTCGCCCGCGCGATGACAATGCTGGACGACCGGCTGGAGAGCGCGCACGCCGAGATCGTGCGTGGCCCACTGCCGACCGTCGAGGGCGACCCGACGCTGCTGACGGCACTGTTCCAGAACCTGATCGGCAACGCCGTGAAGTACCACGACCCCGAGCGCCCGCCGCGGATCGAGATCCACGCCGAGCGCCAGGGTGCGGACTGGTTGTGCACGGTTGCCGACAACGGCATCGGCATCGACCGGCAGTACGCCGAGCGGATCTTCACGATCTTCCAGCGACTGCACCTGCGGGACAAGTACGGCGGCACCGGCATCGGTCTCGCGCTGTGCCGCAAGATCCTCGAATTCCATCGCGGAAAGATCTGGTTGGCAGAGAAAGATGATCCGGACGCGCCCGGTGCTACCTTTGCGTTTCTGATCCCGGATCATGCAGAACTCCGGTCAGATACGACCTCGGACTTTGCAGAGACGGCGGACACACGTGAGCACTGAGCCCATGACCGAGCAGGCGCGGCCGCTGCGGGTCCTGCTGGTCGAGGACGACCCGGGCGACGTGCTGATCGCGCGCGAGGCGATGGCCGCCGGACAGCTCGAGACCACCCTCGAGGTCGTCACCGACGGTGTCGAGGCGATCGCCTATCTGCGCCGGGAGAACGGTTTCGCTGATGCGAGCCGTCCCGATCTGATCCTGCTGGACCTAAATCTGCCCCGCATGTCCGGTCATGAGGTCCTCGCCGAGGTGAAGAAGGACCCGCTGCTGCGCCGCATCCCGGTGGTCGTGCTGACCACCTCGCAGGCGCACGAGGACATCACCAAGAGCTACGACCTGCACGCGTCGGTGCATGTGTCCAAGCCGGTCGATTTCGACGACTTCGCCGGTGTGGTGAAGCAGATCGACGACTTCTTCGGCAGCGTCGCCGAACTGCCCAACGACTGACTCGCGACTGTTCACCGACGACGCGCGAATTCCCGGTTAGAGGGCATGAGGTCGTGGGAAAGGTCGAGCCATGACCGGACGCAGCTCGAGCCTTTCCATGGACGGCACCATCATCTCGCAGGCCGACATCGCGAGGATGGAGCAGGAGGAGCAGTTGCATGCGCAGCGCCAGCGTCAGGCCGCGCGCGTCGTCGCCGCGGCCGCGCACGACGCGGACGACTGCCGCACGCTGCTCGACATGCTGGGTCTGGATCATGACGTGGTCGTGGCCGCGCGCAAAGAGTGCGAACCGAGCGTGGCCGCTGCGCCGCGCACGCCGCGTCCTTCGCGTCGCCGCAGTCGCGCTGCCTGAGCGCCGCAGCCGGTCGGCCCTGCGGCCGGCTGTCGGCTCGGCCCCGAACCGCGCCGCCCCGACCCGCCCCCCGTTCGGGTCGGGCGCGCGCGCTCGGGTGTTGTCGTGAATTCGGCACTGATGCAGCACGATCTCGTCCCGTTCTCCGGTCATGGGGACTTCGTCGGTACTGCCACCGAATCGGTACGGACCGCTCTGTCCGACGGGGTGACCCCGATCGTCGTCGCTCGGGCTGATCGACTCACCGACCTTCGTGCGGCCCTCGGCGCTGACGCTGCCGCGATGGTGAGCGTCGATCGTTGGGTCGTCGGGCGAAATCCCGCGCGGCTGATCCCGATGCTGCAACAGCACGTCGATGCCGGCAGGGGCGGCGCGGTGCACTGCATCGGCGAGGCGGTGCGCGCCGACGACTCCGCGGCGGTGTGCGAAGAGATGGCGCTGCACGAGTTGATGCTGCAACTCCCGGCGTTTCGGGCCTGGAACTGCCGGCTCACCTGTGTCCATGACACGGGCCTGCCGGCCGCAATGCTCGACGCGCTCAGCGACAGCCATCGTCCGCGAGCCGATCCGGCCGACGTCGTCGACAGGGTGCGCGCCACCCCGCTGTCGTCCCGCCCGGTCGACAGCGAGGAACTGGGCGTCGACCGGACGACGTTGAGCGCACTGCGCGGGTTCATCGAGGGGCGAGCGGCTAAGGCCGGCCTCGACGACGAACGCGTCGACGACCTCGTCTACGCGGTGAACGAGGTCGTGACGAACAGCATCTGCCACGGCGAGGGCCGCGCGCGGGTCAGCTTCTGGTCCGTCGAGGGCGCCGTGACCTGCGAGGTGCGCGACCGCGGCTGGATCCGCGACCCGCTCGCCGGGCGTGTGTTACCCGACCCGGACCGGGTGAGCGGTCGCGGCCTGTGGCTGGTCAATCAACTGTGCGATCTGGTCCAGTTGCGGTCCTCGCCGGCCGGCACCACGGTGCGTCTGCACATCGACGGGTAGCCCGAAAAACCCGTTCGACCTATTTGTGTAACAAGGCCTCGTTGCGGGGATAACGCACGCACGAAATCTTCCGCGGACGGCGAGGAGCCCCCATGACCGCGACCGCCACCGAGTCGAGCACGACCTCGGTACGAAGTCTCGTTCCAGCGCGAATGGATCGATTGCCGTGGACGAGGTTCCACTGGCTGGTGGTCGTCGGTCTCGGGGTGTCGTGGATCCTCGACGGCCTCGAGATCCAGATCGTCGCGCTCGTGGCGCCGGTCCTCGCCGACCCGCACACACTCGCCTTGAGCACCGCGCAGGTGGGCGCACTGGGATCGGTGTATCTCGGTGGTGAAGTCGTCGGAGCACTGGTGTTCGGGCGGCTGACAGACAAGTTGGGCCGGAAGAACCTCTTCATCATCACGCTGGCGATCTATCTCATCGGCAGCGGGCTGGGCGGGTTCGCCTGGAACTTCGCGACGCTCATGGTGTGCCGCTTCATCGCCGGTATCGGCATCGGCGGTGAGTACACCGCGATCAACTCCGCGATCGACGAGCTGATCCCCTCGAAGTACCGCGGCCGGGTCGACATCGCCGTCAACGGCACGTACTGGGGTGGCGCCGCGATCGGCTCGATCGTCGGCCTGTTCCTGTTCTCCTCGCATCACTACGTGTCGCTCGACTGGAGCTGGCGGATCGGCTTCTTCATCGGCCCGGTGCTCGGCCTGATCATCATCTTCTTGCGCCGCTCGATCCCGGAGAGCCCGCGCTGGCTGATGACGCACGGCCGCAACGACGAGGCAGAACGCACGGTCGACGAGATCGAGGAACGGGTGCGGGCGACCGGCGTCGAGCTGACGCCCGTCGACGACAGCAAGGCGCTCGAGGTCACCGAACCGCCGCGGCTCGGGCTCGTCGAGATGACGAAGATCTTCTTCGGGCAATACCCGCGACGGTCCATCTACGGCTTCACGATGATGGTGACGCAGGCGTTCCTCTACAACGCGATCTTCTTCAGCTATGCGCTCGTGTTGTCGGTGTTCTACAAGGTCGGCACGGACAGCATTCCGTTCTACTTCTTCCCGTTCGCTGCCGGCAACCTGCTGGGGCCGCTGCTGCTCGGCCACCTGTTCGACGTGGTCGGCCGCCGGAAGATGATCCTGCTGACCTACGGGTTGTCAGGCATCCTGCTACTGATCACCGCGTGGCTGTTCGACCACGGTTCGCTGACCGCGACCACGCAGACGGTCCTGTGGTGCGTGATCTTCTTCTTCGCCTCCGCGGGTGCGTCGTCGGCCTACCTGACGGTGAGTGAGATCTTCCCGCTCGAACTGCGTGGCCAGGCGATCTCGTATTTCTTCGCACTGTCACAGGGCGCCGGCGGAGTGGTCGCGCCGTTCCTGTTCGGTCACCTGATCGGCGGTCAGAACAACTCGCACGTGAAGCCGGGCCCGCTCAGCTGGGGCTATGTCATCGGCGCCGTGATCATGCTCATCGGCGGCCTGGTCGCCTGGTTCATCGGCGTCGACGCCGAACGCAAATCGCTCGAGGACATCGCCAGCCCGCTCTCGGCGACGAGCAGATCGGAGAGCGGAGCCGTCACACCGGAAGCGGCACCGGCGTGAGCATCGTCGTCGGGGTCAGCCCGACCACCGGCTCGCCGAGCGCGCTGCGGTGGGCGGCTGCCGAGGCGCAGTTGCGGGGGGTACCGGTCAAGGCGGTGATGGCCTGGCGGGCGCCGCGCCCGCCGGCCGGCGCCCCGGGCGTTCGCCCGCCGGCCTCCGCGGGCCTGGGCAGTACTGATCAGCCCGCGGGCGCCCGCCGCCAGCTGCGCGAGTACGTCGAGGCGGCGCTGGGGGCGTCGGACGGTGTCGAGTGCGAGGTCGTGCACGGCAGCGAGGTGACTGCCCTGCTCTCGTCCGCGCGCGGGGCGCAGCTGCTGGTCGTCGGCGAGCCGCAGCCCGGCCGACGTGCGTCGATGATGAGCAGCCTGACTGCGCCGCAGGTGGTCCTCAAGGCGGAGTGTCCGGTGGTCGTGATGCCGGGCTCGGTGACGGTGACGACCGGGTAGCGCCACAGCAACGCTCGGTAGCGTCGGGGTCGTGATCTCGCGTCGGTGCGTCGTCGTCGACGGCAACCGCATCAGCTATCTCGAGTGCGGTTCGCCGGGCGACCCGGCGGTGCTGCTCGTGCACGGCCTGATGTCCGACAGTGGCACGTGGGCCGAGGTGCTCGAGCCGCTGGCCGCGCGCGGCCTGCGCGCCATCGCGATCGACCTGCTCGGGCACGGCGGGTCGGACAAGCCGCGCGGGCTTTACCTGCTCGACGACTTCGCGCTGTTGCTCGACGGCTTCATGACCGCGCTCGCCATCGACCGCGCGACGCTGTGCGGCCACTCGCTCGGCGGCGCGATCGCGGTCCACTTCGGGTACCACTACCCGGCCCGGGTCGAGCGGCTGGTACTGGTCTCGGCCGGCGGGCTCGGCCGGGAGGTGAGCTGGGGCCTGCGCATGCTCGCCCTGCCCGGCGCCGAGGCCCTGACCGGCGCGGTGATGGGGCGCTCGTCCGTCCAGAACATGCTGCGTAGTCCCCTGGTGCACCGCGCGTTCCGGATCACGCCGGAGCGGTTGGTGAACCTGCGGCGCATCGGCCGCACGCTGTTCCGCGCCGACATGCGGGCGGCGTTCTTCCGATCGCTACGCGGTGTGATCGGCCCGCGCGGGCAACTCGGATCCTTCCTCGAGATGGAATACCTGGCCGCGCACCTGCCGACGATGCTGGTCTGGTCGCAGCGCGACGTGATCATCCCGGTTGCGCACGCCCACCGCACGCACGCGCACCTGCCCGGAAGCGAGCTCGTCGTCTTCCGCGGCGGCGGCCACGAGCCGCACCGGCGCAACGCGACCGAGTTCTCGAACGCGACGGCAGCGTTCATTCTCATCTAGCGAGACGCTCGTCCCTCATCATGGGATAGGCGCTACGGTGGTCCGCATGACGGAGCGGCGGCGCTGGGCGATCCTCGCCGTCGGCACCTTCGCCCAGGCGACGACCTGCTCGTTCCTCTACGGCATACCGATGCTCGTGCCCGCCCTGCATGACAAGGACGGACTGACCCTGGTGCAGGCCAGCCTGCTGGTCTCCGCGCCGATCGTCGGGCTGCTGCTCACCCTGATCGCGTGGGGCGCGCTCGCCGACCGGTTCGGCGAGCGGGTCGTGATCGCCGCCGGCGTGGGCGGCTCGGGCGTCCTGCTCGCGACCGTCGCCGCGGTGCGCGGTCCGGTGGCGATCGGCGTGCTGCTCGCCCTCGCCGGCGCAGCCGCCGCCTCGGTGAACGCTGCGAGCGGTCGGGTGGTGATGGGCTGGTTCCCGGTGGGCGAACGCGGTCTGGCGATGGGCACCCGGCAGACCGCGCAGCCCTTCGGAGTGGCGCTCGCCGCTCTCGTGCTGCCACCGCTCGCGGACGGGGTCGGCGCCCGCGAGGCGCTGCTGTTCCCCGCCGCGCTGTGCGTGTTGGCTGCGATCCTCACCGTGGCGGTCGTGCGCGACCCGGCCCGGCCGGTCCGCGTGCCGGGCGAGGCGCCGCCCGCTTCGCCGTATCGCGGCAGCGCGACCCTGGTGCGCACCCACATGGCGAGCGCGTTGCTGGTGATCCCGCAGTTCGCCGTGGCCACCTTCACCCTCACCTACCTGGTGACCCAGCGGCACTGGGACGCCCCGGTCGCCGGCCGCTGGATCTTCGCCTTCCAGGCGGCGGGCGCGCTCGGGCGGATCGGGTCGGGCGTGTGGTCGGACCGGGTCGGCAGCCGGTTGCGGCCGATGCGCACCCTCGCCGTCGCCAGCGCGGCGGTGCTCGGCGCGATCGCGCTGGGGGCGCTGCTCGGCGCGGGCTGGATCGTGGTCGGGTTCGCTCTCGGCGCAGTGGTGACCGTCGCGGACAACGGCCTGGCCTACACCGCGGTTGCCGAGACCGCCGGCCCCGCCTGGTCGGGCCGCGCGCTCGGCGTGCAGAACACCGTCCAGAACATCGCGGCGGTGGCGACGGCGCCGCTGCTCGCCGCCGTCATCGGCGATTCGCGCTATGCCCTCGCCTTCGCCGTCGCCGCGATCGCGCCGGTGCTCGCGGTCCGGCTGATCCCCGTCCGCTCCGAAGAACGATTGAACGCTCAAGTCAAGGACCTGGCTCGCCGATGATGGCGGCATGGCCCTGCATTCCGAGATCCGCCGACGCGACGATCGCCTGATCCGCGGCGCGCTGCGCCGGACCGTCGCTCGGCCCGGTGCCGAGGGTGTCGACCCCGTCCAGCTCGGACGGGTGCTGCTGCTCGTGGCGGCGCCCCTGGTCGGCGGCGGCGTGCCCGCGCTCAACACCGCCCGGGGGAGCCTGGAGCTCGCCGGCGCGGCCGTCGCGATGCTGCTCGTCGCGTTCGCCGCGTCCTTCGCCGTTCCGTGGCGGCGGCTCGGGACCCGGGCGACGCTGGCCTTCCCTGTGCTGGTGTGCGGCGTCCTGGTGCTGCTGAGCGTGTTCGACGCACCGGCCTACGCGCCGCTGGCCGGCCTGCTCGCGCTGTGCTTCGCCTTCATCGGCCTGACCCAGCCGCCGCGGACCGCGCTGGCGATGCTGCCGGTGGCGGGCCTCGCGTTCGTCCTCGTCAGCGGCGGCTGGTCGGCGGCCGTCGTGATCCGCCTGCTCATCGGCTGCTTCGTCTGGTCGATCCTCGGCGAACTGCTCGCGCACCTGCGGGTGCGTCAGGAGGCCCTGTCGGCCGCGTTGCGGGCCGCGGCGTACCTGGACGTGCTGACCGGCATCGGCAACCGGCGCGACCTGGACGTGCGGCTGGCCACCGCCCAGCCGGGCGACGCCGTGGTGCTGTGCGACCTCGATCATTTCAAGCGGCTCAACGACACGCAGGGCCATCACGTCGGCGACCGCGTGCTCGCCGACTTCGGCTCGATGCTGCGTGCCACGCTACGGGCCGGGGACTACTGCGCCCGGTACGGCGGCGAGGAGTTCGTGCTGATCCTGCCCGGCACCACCGTGCCGGAGGCGCTGGCGACTCTCGATCGGATGCGCACGCACTGGGCGGTGCTCAACCCGGCGACGACCTTCTCCGCCGGCGTCGCGTCCTGCACGGCAGACCGCCCGCTGGGCGAGACCTTCGCCGCCGCCGACCGCGCGCTCTACGCCGCGAAGGACGCCGGTCGCGACTGCGGGCGGGTCGAGCCCGCCGCCGACCCGTCGCCGAAGACCCAGCCCGTTCAGGCCGCGTAGTCCCCGGCGGGGACGCGCTGCAGGCGCTGCCGCAATGCGCGCGCCGCCAGCGTGTCGGTGACACCGTGGATCAGCACCCCCGCGCCGAGCAGGATCAGCAGGTCGCCGATGCTGATCACGTTCCGGAACGGCAACCAGGCGGGCGTGGCCATGATGTCGCCGAACCAGGCGAGGACGGGGTGAGCGACCACGCCGCTGTTCTGGAAGGCCTCGGTCGGGTCGGCGAGCCCGGCGGTCACCAGCGCGTGCTGGTTGGCCGGCAGCGTGCCGCCGTTGAGGGCGATGGTGACGCCGTTGAGCAGCGCACCGGCCGCGATGATCACCAGGCCGGGGAGGGCCCGGTTCGCCCAGATCGCCACGCCGGCCGCGGCGTAGGTGGCCAGGTGTAGCGCCACCAGGACGTTCTTCGGTGCCCCGAAGTCGATCTCGGTGATCAGCACCTGGACGGCGAGCGCCGCCATGATCAGCCAGGAATGGCGCAGCCGAACCTCGGCCAGGCGCTGGAACTGCCCACCGGTGGCGACAGCGCTGAGCAGGATGAGCACGGTCATGAAGGCGACGAACACGGGGATACCTCGGGTCTCAGGCGGATGTGCGGGTGGGGACGTCGGGCACCGTCAGATGCCGGACGGCGGGGGTGGTCGAGGAGCGGCGCAGCACGGCGTGCTGCTCGGCGCGGCGCACGACGCCGGGCAGGTCCGGTGCCGGGGCCGGTCGTCCCACGAAGTAGCCCTGCAGCGTGTCGCAGCCGATCTCGACGAGGCGGCGAGCGGTGCGCTCGTCCTCCACGCCCTCGGCGACGACGCGCAGGCCCAGGTTGTGCCCCAGGTCGACGGTGCTGCGGACGATGGTCGTGTCGCCGGACTCGGCGAGCTCCTGGATGAAGCCCTTGTCGATCTTGAGCTCGTCGACGGCCAGCCGCTGCAGATAGCCCAGCGACGAGTAGCCGGTGCCGAAGTCGTCGATGGAGATCTTGACACCGAGCACGTGCAGCCGGTTCAGGATCCGCGCGCAGTGTTCGGGATTGGACATCAGTCTGCTCTCGGTGACCTCGAGCACGAGCCGGTCCGGGGTGATCGAGTAGCGGGCCAGGTAGCGGGCCACCGTCTCGGGCAGGGTGTCATCGCCGATCTGGCGGGTCGAGAGGTTCACACTCGCGGTCAGCCGCAGTCCTTGCGTGTCCCATTCGGCGAGCTGGCGCAGCGACGCGTTGAGGATGCGGTGCAGCAGCAGGCCGGTGAGCGACGAGCTCTCGGCGATCGGGACGAACGTGTCGGGCGCGACCTCGCCGAGCTCGGGGTGGCGCCACCGGGCCAGGCACTCGACCGAACCGATCGTTCCCTCGTCCAGATCGACCTGCGGCTGGTAGGCGACCCAGAGCTGATCGTCGGCGTCGTTCTCGAGGGCGGCCCGCAGGTCGGCCTGCAGTCCGAGCAGCACGGCCGAGTGCCGGTCGAGCTGGCGGCTGTAGACCACGGCGGCGTCGCGTGTCGACTTCGCGTCGTAGAGCGCGATGTCCGCGCAGCGCAACAGATCAGGGACGGTGTCGGCGTGCTCCGGGCCGTACGCGATGCCGATCGAGCAGCCGATCGCGACCGGCACGCCGTGCAGCACGACCGGCTCGCGCAGGATGGCGCAGACCCGCTGGGCCAGTGCCTCGGACGCGGCGGCGTCGCCGACCGTGCGCTGCAGGATGACGAACTCGTCGCCGCCCAGCCGCGCGACGAGGTCGAGGGGTCCGGCGACGGCGCGCAGCCGGTCGGCCACGAGGGTGAGCATCTCGTCCCCGACGCCGTGGCCGAGGGTGTCGTTGATCTCCTTGAAGTGATCGAGGTCGAGCAGCAGCATCGCGGTGCGCCCGGCCGTGGCGTCGAGGGCGCGCTGCGCGGCGGTGGTGAGCATGGTGCGGTTGGCCAGGCCTGTCAGCGTGTCCCGCAGCGCCTCCTGCTCGCGGCGCATGGCCAGCCGTCCGCTGTGGTGCAGCGCGCCGATCGGCAGCAGCAGCAAGATGATCGACAGCGGCGTCCACGACATCGCCTGCGCGGCGAGCGGGCCGAGGCCGAGCAACGGTGCGGAGGTCGCGATCTGCCAGGCGAGGTCACCGGTGAGCACCTTGAGCAGCGGCATCTGCACGCTGATGGCGACGGCTACCGCGACGAGCAGGTTGTTGACGAGCAGGAACGCGATCGCCCCCGCCAGCGCCGCGCCGAGATCGGGACTGTGGGCCGGGACCTGCGTGGTGAACGGCTCGCCGGCGAGCAGGGCGTAGGCGAAGCGGGCGGCGAGGAAGGCCAGCGCGTACTGCGCGATGTTGAAGGGCAGCCGTTCGAGCGGGCGGCGCCGCACGATCCAGTCGATGATCAGCGCGAGGGCCTGGGCCGCGACGGCGTAGAACACCGGCGCGACGAGCAGCAGCGCGAAGCCGAACGTGCTCGAGACGGTGATCTCGTCGCCGGCCTCCTGGCCGCGGGCGACCGGGATCGGCCACATCTCGCCGATGACGAGGACGGCGGTGAAGATCGCGATCGCGAGGCTGACGCGCCCCGGCAGTCCGACGTGCAGGGCTTGCACGCCGGCGAGATACGCGAGTGGGGCGGCGAGGGCGGACACCGTCCACATGTAGTGCGACAGTGTGGGCCGGTCGGTCGGTGCCACGGGAGCTCCAGTGCGGGGGTAAGGAGTCGGGCGGGTGCTCGGGGCAGCCGGCTGGCTGCCCCGAGCGAGGGGTCAGTGTCCGGTGCCGAACTTGTGGCCGGCGGCGATGACGGTCGTCAGGACGGTCGTCACCGTGGCCGAGGACAGCGCCCAGACAGTGGCGTGCTTCACCTTGTTCATGTCGGTGCCCCTCAGCCGAACTTGACGCCGGCGCCGACGAGCGTCACGAGGACGCCCATCACCGAGAACGCGGCGGTGCCGGTGCTGATCATGCGCAGTCGCTGCATGGTGGATCTCCCTTGCGTGCGGGGGTTTTTCGTACCCGGGTGGGTGCGATGCCACCAGCTTGTTAGATCCGTGTTAGCTGATCAACTCAAGGGTCCGGAATGTCCGAGATAAATTTTCCGGGGAAGAATCGACGCGGAAAGCCTTGGTGGCGCCCGGGTCGGCGATGGCCGCCAGTCGGCTGCGGACGTCGCGCAGTGCGTGGTCGGGTAATCGGTCCCGGTGGTGGTCTGCGGCCACAGAGGACGAAAGCGCCATCTGATGCGCCGGATCAACGCGGGGAAGTGCAGATGCCCCGGTCGGCACGGCTGTGCCGCGTTCAGGTCGGGACACGGTGGCGGAGGATGCGGGATTTGAACCCGCGAGGGGTTGCCCCCAACCCGCTTTCCAAGCGAGCGCCATAGGCCACTAGGCGAATCCTCCGCCGAGAAGAATACGGGCACCCGTACACTCGGATGTCGACCCCCCGTGTGGCGTTCACCCTGCGAACCTCCCCAGGGCCGGAAGGCAGCAAGGATAAGCAGGCTCTGGCGGGTGCGCGGGGGGTCCTTCATGCCCCAGGGGCGCACGCGCCGAGCGCGCGTGGCGCGTCGTCACCGGCACTGATTAGGGTCGTGGCGTGGCAAATCTGGCGCTGTACCGCAAGTACCGATCGGCCACCTTCGCCGAGGTGATCGGCCAGGACCACGTCACCGAACCGCTGCGCGTCGCGATCGCCGCCGGGCGGATCAACCACGCCTACCTGTTCAGCGGCCCGCG
>DATBTJ010000083.1:0-6934 GCA_036559305.1 Jatrophihabitans sp. | reverse complement strand
ATAGCGGTTTTCAAGACCGCCGCACTAGGCCACTATGCGAGCCCTCCAGATGCCCGAAGCCCCAGCAATCTCGACACGTCGAGACGATCGCTGACGGGCTTGCTCACACCGGGCCACATCCTTCCACGTAGGTGTCGGCTTCCACGTAGGTGTCGGCGACCGCATCGCTGTCTTGACTGCCTTTGCTGGTGCGTGAATTCAGCCGCCGGCGGTAAGCAGCGGGATCTCTCGAGCCTGCTCCAGCGGCTGCTGGCCGACAACAGAGAAGCCGGCGTCTAGAGGCTGTGAATGCTCGCCCGCGGCGGCCCGCGACGAAGCGGCACGGTACGCGGCGGATGAGTGCGTTGCGCGGAACCCGTCGGCCGCGTAGCTACGTACGTCCCACACCCAGGAGCGCTACTGAACTTGTACTACGGCCGTAGTACACGTGTCCGGCCACGTACACCTGTCATCGGCGTCGCCGGCTCGGACGCCCGCGATCCCCACCTGTTCTGTCGCCCCGGCCAGGCACGCATCCGGACGCCGGGCCGTTGGCCCCTGCCCGGCGGGCCACCCGATCCGTACAAAGGACCTGACGCCGCGCGGCCGGCCGAAGGGAGGTTCGCGATGAGGGCGGACCCCGGTGCGCCGGTCGGTCACGGCCGTGGGTTGACCTTCGTCGGTCTCGTCGTGCACAACGTGTCGGTCAAGAAGGTCCGTCTCGGGCTCACCGCGCTCGCGGTCGCGATCGGCGTGGTGACGGTGGTGACCTTCAGCATCGTCAACCACAGCCTGCGCGAATCGGAGCTGGCCATCATGCAGACCGGCCGGGCCGACTTCACGATCGCGCAGCGCGGCGTCTCCGACGTCCTGAACAGCAACGTCGATCAAGCCACGCTGACGCGGCTCGTGGCCTACCCCAGCATCGCCGCGGCCACCGGGGTGCTCCTCGGCACCACCCGCCTCAACTCCGCCAACCCGTTGTTCCTCGAGATAGGGATCCGGCCGACCGAGCTGTCGAATTTCGGCGTGACGGTCTTGTCCGGCAGAGCGTTCGGCGCCGACGCCGCCCACGAGATAATGCTCGGCTGGCGTGCCGCCGCGAACCTGCACGCGTCGATCGGGTCGACGATCACCCTGGACAGCATTCGCTACCGCGTGGTCGGCACCTACTCCACCGGTCAAGCTCTCGGCGACGCGGGCGCGATGCTGCCACTCGTGCCTTTCCAAGCCACGCAACGGCAGCCCGGTGAGCTGACGCTGGTCTTCGTGCGGCTCCGAGCCGGCGCCGACCTGACCGCGGTGCGGACGCGGATCGAGCGCGAGTTCCCGCAACTGGTCACGATCCGCACGACCACCGACTTCGGGCGCGCGGACCGGAGCCTCGCGCTGATCAACGCCGCCGATCGCGGCAGCGAGATCCTCGCGATCGTGGTGGGCGCGGTCATCGTGATGACGACCATGACGATGGCCTTCATCGAGCGCATCCGGGAGTTCGGGCTGCTCGCGGCGCTGGGCTGGCCGGCGCGTCGCATCGTCGGCATGGTCGTGGCCGAGGCGTTGTCGATCGGGTTGCTGGGCGCCGCAATCGGCGTCGGACTGTCCTTCGCGGCGACACTGGTGGTCGGGCGCCTGCCCGGCCTGGTCGGCATCCTGCACCCGGTGTACACCTCTGCCGCGTTCTGGCGGGCGCTCTATACCGCGGGTGCGATGAGCCTGCTCGGCGGTGCCTACCCGGCGCTGCGCGCCGCC
Organism: Jatrophihabitans sp.; assembly: GCA_036559305.1. Taxonomy (GTDB): domain Bacteria; phylum Actinomycetota; class Actinomycetes; order Mycobacteriales; family Jatrophihabitantaceae; genus RYN-133. The sequence continues at coordinate 5,203 of DATBTJ010000083.1, read as the reverse complement.
CGCCTCTCCCCGCTGGAGGCGCTGCGTCGTGAATGACGACAGGACGGGTCGCGGCGCGGCCATCGTCGTCCGGGACGTGCACAAGGACTTCGACGGCGGCGTCGTTCGCGCGCTGCGCGGGGTCGACCTCGACGTGTTGGTCGGCGAATGGGTCGCTGTGGTCGGACCGTCCGGTTGCGGCAAGTCGACGCTGCTGCACCTGCTCGCGGCGCTGGACTCGCCGACCTCCGGACGCGTCCGCGTGCTCGACCACGACCTGGCCGCACTCGACGACCCCGCGCGGTACCGGCGCAGCGTCGTCGGTCTGGTGTTCCAACTGCACAATCTCGTGCCGCACCTGACCGCCGCGCAGAACGTCGAGATCGCCCTGTTCGGCACGCACCGGTCACGCGGCGAACGCCGTCGGCGGGCGCTGGAGTTGCTCGCCGACGTCGATCTGGCCGGCCTCGAGCGGCGGCAGCCGACCCGGCTGTCCGGCGGTGAGCGGCAGCGCGTCGCGATCGCCCGGGCGCTCGCCAACAACCCGCCCGTCGTGCTGGCCGACGAACCGACCGGCAGCCTCGACACCGCGTCCGCAACGCGCGTCACCGGCGTCTTCGAGCGGCTCCGCGACGACCGGCCCGAGCTGACCATCGTGATGGTGACCCACGATCCCCGGGTCGCCGCCCGCGCCGACCGGGTGATCGAGATGTGCGACGGGATCGTGGTCGGCGGGCAGGCCGCTACGGCGCGAACCTGATCACGGCGTCGGCCTCCTCGGTGGGCTGCAACGACGCCTGCGTGACCGACACGAGGCACGGCGCGTGTGCGGAGCACACCACCCGTCCCGCACCGAACGGTCCACGCAGCACGGTCAACGTCGTCGTCACGCGTCCGTCGGAACCGGCATTCACCGACAGCATGCCGGACAGGTTGCAGTCACCGGGCCCGGTCGCGTTGCCGCGCGCGGCGCACTCCACCACCTGCAACGCCTCCCCCGGCGTGAATCCGGAGCCGTGCACCTGCACCTGCTGACGGTTGTGCAGGCCGGTCGCCGGCACGATCCGTACCGTCTGCCGCAACCTGCCGGCCGACCGGGACGCGGCAGGGCTCGAGCCGACCGACACCGACGACACCGGTGCACCGCTCGTCGGAGCATTCACGACGCTCGGCGAGCTGCTCCCGCACCCGGCGAGGAGCGCGGTCGTGAGCACGCCCGCGGCCAGAGCGGCCCGGCGCATCGCGCGATCAGCCCGCCCCATGCGTCCATGCTGAGCGGTCCGGCCCGCAGCCCGGTAGGGACCATCGGCTCGCCCCCAGGGGACGGGGCCTTTCGCCTCTCACCCCCACGCCCGCAGCGCGGGCACCGTCGGCAGTTCATCGACCGAGCGACAGGACCCGAGAATGACTGCACCGGCGATCGCGGTCCGCGGGTTGTGCAAGGACTACGGCGACCTGCGTGCCGTCGATCAGCTGTCCTTCGAGGTCGCAGTCGGCGAGATCTTCGCCCTGCTCGGGCCGAACGGCGCGGGGAAGACGACGACGATCGAGATCCTCGAAGGCTTTCGGGAGCGCACCGGCGGTGCGGTGGACGTTCTTGGCTTCGACCCCGGGCACGGCGGACGGCACTACCGCGAGCAGATCGGCATCATGCTCCAGTCGGGCGGCATGGACGCGGAGCTCACCGTCGGCGAGACGATGCGGCTGTACGCGAGCCTGTACCACCGACCGCGCGACGTCGATGAGACGATCGAGGTGATCGACCTGGTCGGCAAGCGGTCGGCGCGGGTACGCACCCTGTCCGGCGGGATGCGTCGCCGCCTCGAGCTGGGCCTCGCGCTGATCGGCGATCCGAGCGTCGTCTTCCTGGACGAACCGACCACCGGGCTCGATCCCAGTGCGCGCCGCGACGCGTGGGAGACCATCGGACGGTTGCCGAAGCTCGACAAGACCGTGCTGCTGACCTCGCACTACATGGACGAGGTCGAGTTCCTCGCCGACCGGGTGGCCGTACTGCGGCAGGGGTCGATCGTCGCCGAGGGCAGCCCGAGCAGATTGGGTGGTCGCGATGTGGCGACGGCCGTGATCCGCGCCCAGATCCCCTACCCGGCGTGGGTCGACGAGCTGCCCGACGGCCCGTGGTCGGTCACCGAGGATCGCGGCGACATCGCCCTTAGAACCGATCATCCCACCCAGGCGCTGGAAATTCTCACCAGCTGGGCGGTCGATCGCGGCGAGGACCTGGTGGGTCTGACCGTGACCCGGCCCTCGCTCGAAGAGGCCTACCTGCAGATCACGCGGCAGCCCAAGCGACCCACGTCGTCGGCGGGCGGACCGTGAACCACGCACCGCTCGCCAAGAGCCGGTTCGGCCTGCTGCTCGCCGCAGAACAGATCCGCTACCAGTTGCTGCTCCTGTTGCGCAGCCCGATGAGCACGTTCACCGCCGTGGTCATCCCGTTCATCGTGCTGATGGCGCTGGACATCGCGACCCCGCAGGCCGCGACCCGGCACCTGCACCACACGAGCTATGCCGATTTCCTCATCCCCGCGATGGCGACATTCGCGCTGCTGAACGCGTGTTACGTCAGCACCATCACCTCGGTCGTCATCGCCCGCGAGGAGGGCGTGCTGAAGCGGCTGCACGGGACTCCGTTGCCGCTGTGGGCCTACGTGGTCGGCCGCATCGCGGCCAGCGCGGTCGTCGGGGCGGCCGCGGTGTTCGTGGTTCTGATCATCGGCGCCGTCGTCATGAACACCCGGATCGGGGGCAGCCGGCTCGCAGACCTGATCGCGATAACCGCGCTCGGCATCGTCGCGTTCACCGTGACCGGGTTGGCGGTGAGCACCCTGGTGCCGCGACCCGAGACGGCGCTGCCGGTCGCCTACGGCACGATGCTGCCGCTCGCCTTCGTGTCGGACGTGTTCTTTCCCGCCACCGCCGCGCCGACCTGGCTGCGGCGCGTGGCAGCGGCCTTTCCAGTGGAGCCCATCGCCGATCCGGCCGAGCGGCTGTTCGCGCGCGGCGCGGGCTGGCCGATGACGGCCGGGGAGGTCCTCGTCGTCTGCCTATGGATCATCGCCGCCGGCATCGTCACCGCAGCACGGTTCCGCTGGGAACCCGGCGTCACGTTCCTGGCGCGACGCGCCCGGTGGCACGGCCGCCGTCCGCGCCGCCCCGGCGTCCAGGCGTGAACCCGGTCCGACGCGTCGTCGTCGGGGACATTCGCCCCTGGTCGGGGCACCGACCCGGATCGAACATCGATCCATGGCCGAGCACGCGATCGTCGCGGAGGGCCTGGTCAAGCGGTTCGGCGGCGTCGTCGCACTCGACGACGTGGGGTACGCGGTCGACCCGGGCACGGTCCTGGGCCTGCTCGGCCCGAACGGCGCCGGCAAGACCACGGCGATCCGCATCATGACCACGCTGCTGCGTCCCGACGCCGGCCGGGCCACCGTCCTCGGCCGGGACGTGGTGCGCGACGCGGCCGAGGTTCGCCGCCTCATCGGACTGGCCGGGCAGTCGGCCGCGGTGGACCCCAACCTCACCGGGCGCGAGAACCTGCGCCTGATCGGGCGCCTGAACCAGCTGCCCCGCTCGACCTTCGTGGCCCGCGCCGACGACCTGCTGGAGCGGTTCGGGCTGGCGCGCGCGGCGTCGCGTCCGGTGCGGGGTTACTCCGGCGGCATGCGGCGCCGCCTCGACGTCGCCGCCGCGCTCGTCGCCGCGCCGCCCGTGCTGTTCCTGGACGAACCGACGACCGGGCTCGACCCGCAGAGCCGCAACGAGCTGTGGACGACCATCCGCAAGCTCGTCGCGGACGGCACGACGGTCGTTCTGACGACCCAGTACCTGGAGGAGGCCGACGAGCTCGCCGACCGGGTCACGGTGGTCGACCACGGCAAGGTGATCGCCGACGACACCCCGGCCGCGCTGAAGTCGCGGCTGGGCACCGTGATCGAACTCGCGATGCCCGACGAGGCCGCCGCCGTGCGCGCCGAGCTCGTCCTGCACGCCCAGCCCGACTCGCAGGTCGACCGCACCGGCACCACGGTGCGGCTCACCTCGCACGACGGGTCGCGCCTGCTGATCTCCGCGCTGCACGCGCTCGACCGCGACAGCATGCTGCCGACCGCGGTGCAGGTGCGCGAACCCAGCCTGGACGAGGCGTTCCTCAGCCTGACCGGCGACCGGACCGAGGACGGGTCGTGACGGCGGCGGCGCTGCTGCGCAGCAAGACACTCGGGCCGGGCCGCGACATCGCGGCGATCACCTGGCGCAACCTGACCACGCTGCGGCGCGTGCCGCGGCTGCTGATCTTCTCCACCATTCAGCCGCTGGTGTTCGTGTTCTTGTTCCGCTACGTGTTCGGCGGGGTCGCCACGCTGTCCATCCCGGGCGTCTCGTACGTCGACTTCCTCATGCCCGGCGTGTACGTCCAGGTCGCCGTCTTCGGCGCGATGAACACCGCCATCGGACTCGCCAGCGACTCGCAGAGCGGGCTGCTCGAACGCTTCCGCTCGCTGCCCATGTCCCGCGGCGCGGTGCTCGCGGGCCGCACCGTGGCCGACCTGATCCGCAACGTGTTCGTCGTCGCGCTGATGGTCGCCATCGGCGTCGCGATGGGCTTCCGGACGCACAACGGCGTGCCGCCGTTCCTCGGCGGCATGCTGCTCGTTCTGGCGTTCGGCTACGCGATGACCTGGGTGTACGCGGTGCTCGGGCTCGTCATCGGCGACCCGGAAACCGCGATGGCAGCGGGCTTTCCGGTGCTCGCGCCGCTCGTGTTCGCGTCCTCGGCATTCGTTCCGGTCAGCACCATGCCGGGCTGGCTGCAGGCCTTCGCCAACAACCAGCCGGTGACGCAGACCGCCTCGGCCATCCGCGCGTGCGTGCTCGGCGGACCTACCGCGTCCTACGTCTGGCACTCGTTGGCGTGGAGTATCGGCATCGTCCTCGTCTTCGCGCCGCTCGGGGCGTGGCGCTACCGCAGGGCCGCCTGATCAAATCGTGCCCAGCGGTTGAAGCCGACTCCCTACCTCGCCATACTAACGAGAACTTCACAACGCCCAGCGAGGTAACCAGCGGTGTCCCACCCCGACGGAAAGCCGCAGCGTAAGGACGCAGTGCGCAATCGTGCACTGCTCATCCAGGCTGCTCGTGAGATCTTCGCCGAACGCGGCTTCGAGGCGAGCATGGACGACATCGCCGACCATGCCGGCCT
>DATBTJ010000082.1:0-9443 GCA_036559305.1 Jatrophihabitans sp. | reverse complement strand
TGCTGCACCTTGCCCGGATCGATCGCCACGACCAACGCCGAGCCCGACAACGCCTGCTGAAGCAACTCCGGCACCCTGACCTCCTTCGCCGACAACGTCCTTGCGCACGCTGTCAGGGACTCAGGTCAGGAGCTATCAGCTGATCGCGATGACGGTCGCGGTCAGTTCGCGACCGGCGCGGGTGCGGTAGGTGACGGTCGTGCCCACCGCCGCGCCCTCGATCGCGCGACCGAGCGGGCTGGCCTGGGTGATGACGTCCATTCCGTCGCCGGCCTGCTCGACCGAGCCGAACAGGTACGGCTCCGGCCCGTCGCCGAGGTCGACGGTCACGACGTCGCCGACCGAGACGCCGGTGCTGCCGGTCTTCTGCCGGCCGGCGTTGATGATTTCCTCCTCGACGGTAGCGATGCGCTGCTCGAGCAGGGTCAGACGGGCGTTCGCGTCGACGTTGGTCGCACGGTCAGCGGTGTCGCCGCCGTTGCTGACGAACAGCTCGCCCATCACTTCGGCGCGTTCGGCCTGCAGGCGCTCGAGACGAGCGGCGAGGGCGGCCGAGCGGGGTGGCGTCGCAGTGGTCATGGTTTGTGAACTCTTTTCGAAACGGGGACAACGATCAAGCCGACAACCATGCCGGGCAGCACCGTTATGCCCGTTCGGGGTGTGCAATCACCATGAGCCGGGTCACGATTTCATGTGGCGCTCATTTACGCCGGGTCGCGCGCCCTATTTCAGCTGTGCCGAGGTCTTGTTCAGCAGCCGCCGCGCCACGATCAGTTGCTGGATCTGCTGGGTGCCTTCGAAGATGTCCAGGATCTTCGAATCGCGCGCCCACTTCTCCAGCAGCGAGTTCTCGCTGTAGCCGAACGCACCAGCCAGCTCGACGCACCGCAGCGTGATGTCCACGGCCGTGCGCCCCGCCTTCGCCTTGGCCATCGAGGCTTCCAGGGAGTTCGGCTTGCGGTTGTCGGCCATCCAGGTGGATGCGAGCGTCAGCAGGTAGGCGGCCTCCCAGTCGGCTTCGAGGTGCAGGTAGGTCGCGGCGGCCGCGTGCTGTGCGTACGCCGGACGGTCGTAGTCGACCTTGACGCCCGCCTCGGCGAGGAGATCCTCCATCTCGTCGAGAGCGGCTCTGGCCACACCGACGGCCATGCCGGCGACGAGGGGACGGGTGTTGTCGAAGGTCTGCATGACCCCGGCGAAACCCTTGTCGTCTTCGATGTCGGGCGAGCCGAGCATGTTCGCGGCGGGCACGCGGCAGTCGGTGAACCGGATCGTCGCGGTGTCCGAGGCGCGGATGCCGAGCTTGTGCTCGAGCCGCTCGACCACGCAGCCCGGCGTGTCCTTCGGCACGACGAAGGACTTGATCGCCGCGCGTCCCTTGGTCTTGTCGAGCGTCGCCCAGACCACGACGGCGTCGGAGCGGCCACCGGCGGTGACGTAGATCTTCTCGCCGTTGATCACGTAGTCGTCGCCGTCGCGTACGGCCGTGGTGGTGACCTTGGACGAGTCGGAGCCGAACCCCGGTTCGGTGATCGCCATGGACGCCCACAGCTTGCCGAACCGCGCGAGCTGCTCGTCGTTCGCGACCGAGGCGATGGCGGCGTCGCCGAGACCCTGCCGCGGCATCGAGAGGACGAGTGCGACGTCGCCCCAGCAGGCCTCCATGATCGAGAGGACCGACGACATGTTGGTGCCGTTGCGGTTAGCCGTGTCGGAGCCGGTGTCGCGGCGCACACCGCGGGCGCCGGTGCCCCCCTCGCCACCCTCGTTCATGCCGTCGATGAGGGAGGCGAGCATGTCGAGTTCCTTGGGGTACTCGTGCTCGGCCTGGTCGTATTTGCGCGAGATGGGACGGAACACCTCGGTCGCGACCTGGTGCGCCTGGTTGACCAGCATCGCGAACTTCTTCGGGGTCTCCAGATTGATCACGGGAGAACCACTCCTTCCATCACGCCGACGGCGCGCAGATCGCGGTACCAGCGCTCGACCGGATGTTCCTTGACGTAGCCGTGGCCGCCGAGCAGTTGCACGCCGTTGCTGCCGATCTGCATGCCGTACTCGGCGGTGAGCCGGCGGGCGAGCGCGGTCTCACGGGCGAACGAGCGGCCCTGCTCGGCGCGCGCGGCGGCGCGCAGGGTCGTCAACCGGGCGCCCTCGAGCTCGATGCCGATGTTGGCGACCATGAACGCGACGGCCTGTCGGTGGCTGATCGGCTCGCCGAACGCCTGCCGGTCGTTGACGTAGGGGATGACGTAGTCGAGCACCGCCTTGCCGGTGCCGCAGGCCAGCGCCGCCCAGCCGATGCGACCCAGCCGCACGCAGTCGGCGTAGACCTCGGGCGCGGCAGCGCCGAGCAGTGCGTTCGCCGGCACCCGCACGTCGTCGAGCACGAGCCGTCCCATGGACGCCGCCCGCAGCCCCATCGCGGGCTCGGACTCGACGCTCACCCCGCTCGTCCCCGACTCGAGGACGAACAGCGCGGGCGTGCCGTCGAGCGCGGCGGAGACCACGAACAGCTCGGCGCTCGCCGCGCGGGGGACGAGCGACTTCACCCCGTCGAGGACGAAGCCGCCGTCGGCGCGGCGGGCGGTGGTGCGCAGCTCGAAGGGGTCGAACAGCGGGCGCGGCTCGAGCAGGGTCAGTGCGGCCGCCGGCACGTCGTCACCGACGAAGGTCGGCAAGTACGTGGCCTGCTGCTCGGCGTCGCCCCACAGCACGAGTGCGTTGGCCACCGCGGCGGGCGCGAGGCACGCGACGGCCAGGCCCATGTCACCGTGCGCGAGGGCCTCGGCGACCAGCACACCGGTCGTGGTCGCCCGCTCGCTGCTCATCCCGCCGAGGGACTCGGGCACACCGAGCTGGGTGATCCCGAGTTCGGTGACCGAGCGCTTGAGCAGCGTGTCCGGAGCGGCACACGCGACATCGGCCTCGGCCGCGACCGGGCGCAGCTGCTCGGCGGCGAATTCGGTGGTGGCCTCGACGATCATCTTCTGCTCGTCGGTGGGGGTGAGGTCGAACAGCCCGCTCGACGCGGCGCCGCTCGGGCGCGCGGGCTTGCCCCGTCCCGGCACCTTGGCGAAGGTGCGGCTGGCGGCGCCGACCGCGCGAAAGCCCGTCCGGCTGGCCTCGTAGACCGCGCGCTCGGCGGGTTTGCGCGCGTTGAGCCGGTCGAGGACCGAGGTCTGCGCAAGCTTGGTGAGGGCGGCGAGGCCTGCCCCCATCACGTCCCGTCCGCGCCTGTTGCGTCCTGACATCGACACCCCCAACGTAACCGGTACTGGCTGTACCGGATACAAGTTACTCGCTGGTACGGCCGCGGCCAAATAGTGCCGGGGCGACCATGACGGCACGCGCCCGCAGCCCTGCGCATGCGGGAACCACGCCGTCGTGCCTATCGTTGTCCCCACAGAGCGCCCGGACGAGGCGATCAGCGAGAAGGAGGCAGGCCGCCCTATGGCCGAGAACCCCGTCATCCGCCGCTTTGCGGCCAGTGTCGCGACACCGTCGGCGATCGATCTGCAGAAGCAGTACGAGCAGCCCGCCTACATCGGCGCGCGGCCGAACCAGCGCTTCATGACCCTCGACGACGTCGTCCAGCGCACCGGCGCGATGCTGCTGACGATCCTCGCGGCCGGCGCCGTCGCCTGGGTGATCACCGGCGACACCCTGCAGCACGCCATGCCGCTCCTGCTCGTCGGCCTCATGGGTGGCCTCGGCCTCGGGCTCTACATGTCGTTCACCGGTAAGGCGAACGCCGTGCTGTGCCTGGCCTACTCGGTGTGCGAGGGCCTGCTCCTTGGTGCGATCAGCAAGGCCTTCGAGACCCGCTGGCACGGCATCGTCATCCAGGCGATCACCGGCACCGTGATGGTGGCGGTCGGCATGCTGTTCGTCTACAAGATCGGCGCGATCCGGGTGACCCCGCGCCTCACGCGCATCGTCATCGGCGCCACGATCGGCGTGTTCGGCCTGATGATCGTGAACATGGTCGCCTATCTGTTCAGCGACACCGGTCTCGGCCTGCGCAGCGGCGGACCGCTCGCGATCCTGTTCAGCCTGGTCTGCATCGTGATCGCCGCGATGAACCTCGTCATCGACTTCGACGTCATCGAGCGCGGTATCCGCAACGGCGCCGACCAGAAGTACGCCTGGTACGCCTCGTTCGGCATCACGGTCACGCTGGTGTGGCTCTACATCGAGATCTTGCGCCTGCTGGGTTACATGCGCGACTAACTTCAGGTGCGTGCGTGATTACCTGAGCTGGCACGACCAGTACGACGACCCCGACTCGCCACTCGCCTGGCGGCTCGGGGTCGTTCGTCGTCTGATCACCGAACACCTCGACTCCCACGACGGCCCGCAACGGGTGCTCAGCCTGTGCGCCGGTGACGGGCGCGACGTCATCGGCGTGCTGCGGGCCCGTCAGGATGCCGACCGGGTCGAAGCGACGCTCGTGGAGGTGCTGCCGGAACTGGTGTCTCGCGCGCGCACGGCCGCGGACGGACTCGATGTGGGCGTGCGGGCAGGCGATGCCGGCCAGCTCGCGACCTTCGCCGACGCACTGCCGGTCGACCTGCTGCTGTTGATCGGCATCTTCGGCAACATCTTTCCGGACGACATCGAGCGCACCGTGCGTGCGTCCGCGTCGCTGTGCCGGCCCGCCGCGACCGTGCTGTGGTCGCGCAGCCGCGAGCGCGGTGATCTCAACGAGGTGATCCGCGGCTGGTTCGCCGAGTGCGGGTTCACCGAGCTGGCCTACGAGACGTACCCGCGGGAGCTGCAACCGTCGGTCGGGGCGCTGCGCTACGACGGCCCGGCGCTGGACGTGCCGACGTCTGGTGAGCTGTTCACCTTCGTCCGCTGATCAAAGCTCTCGTCCACAGCCGGGCAAACGCGCCGCCACCGAAGTCACGAGGGACCGCGAGACTGCCGTCCGTGGAGGACTGGCTGCCGCCCCTGCCTGACCGCCTGCCGCCGGTGCTGCCGTGCGTCTATCTCACCGTCGGCACCCTCACCTGGGTCGACCGCCAGCGTGCAGCGCTCGCATTCGCCGGCGAGCAGGCGGTGCTGTCGGGCGCCGCGGCACTGGCCGACACCGGCCTGGGGGGCACGCGCCGGCCGGATTCAGTTCTGGTTCTTGTCCCGCCTGCGACAAGACGGCGCTCGGTGGCGTGGGTGCGTCTGCGGGTCACCGACCGACTGCCGTGCCCGGACCTGCAACCAGGGCCGGCGAAAGCGCCGGTCGCGCGGGCTGTCGCGGATCTGGCGCTGGAGACCCGACGCCTCGACAACGTGCGTGCGCTGGTCGCCGACGCCGTTCGACGCAACCTCTGCTCGGTCGAGGACCTGGTCGTCGAACTCGTCGAAGGCCTGCGCAACGGCAGCCGCAACCTGCGGCTCGCGATCGAGGAGGTGTCCGGCGGTCCGTGGTCGGCGCCGGAAGCTCTGGCGGGCCGATTGCTGCGTGCGGCCGGAGTTCCGACGTTCCGCCAGAACGTCACGCTGTTGTCGCCGAGCGGCGGACACCTGTACGTCGACTTCCTCTGGCGGCAGTTGCGGGCCGTCCTCGAGATCGACAGTGACGAGCACCATGGGCTGCCTGCCGACGCCGACGCCACAGACGAGCGGCACATCGTGCTCGAGTCGCTCGGACTGTCGGTGGCGCACCGCCGCCCGAGCTTCATCGCCTGGCACCCGAAGCGATTCACCGACGGCATCTCGGCCTGGCTCGCCGCACGGGCTGTCGAGCTTGATCAACGGCCGCTCACCCGTCGCCGGTGACGGGTCAGCGGCAGTTGATCACTGCCGTCAGGAGAGGCGCTCCAGCACCATCGCCATGCCCTGGCCGCCGCCGACGCACATGGTCTCGAGGCCGAACTGCTTGTCGTGAAACTGCAGCGAGTTGATCAGCGTGGACGTGATGCGCGCCCCGGTCATGCCGAACGGGTGGCCGACCGCGATCGCCCCGCCGTTGACGTTCAGCTTGTCCGGGTCGATGCCGAGATCACGCGCCGAGGGCAGCACCTGGGCCGCGAACGCCTCGTTGATCTCGACGAGGTCGATGTCGTCGATCGTCATGCGCGCGTTGGCCAACGCCTTCTTCGACGCCTCGACCGGCCCGAGGCCCATGATCTCCGGCGACAGCCCGCTCACGCCGGTCGCGACGATCCGCGCGAGCGGGGTGAGGCCGAGTGCGGCCGCCTTCTCCGAGGACATGATCACGACCGCGGCGGCGCCGTCGTTGAGCGGGCAGCAGTTGCCCGCGGTCACCCGTCCGTCCGGCCGGAACACCGGCTTCAGACCGGCGACCGCCTCGTAGCTGACCCCGGCCCGCGGGCCGTCGTCCTTCGACACGACGGTGCCGTCGGGCAGCGTGATCGGCGTGATGTCCTTCGCCCAGAATCCGTTCGCGAGCGCCTGCTCGGCGAGGTTCTGCGAGCGGACGCCGAAGTGGTCCATGTCTTCGCGGCTGACGTCCTTGTACAGCGCCAGGTTCTCGGCGGTCTGGCCCATCGCGATGTAGACATCGGGAACGGCGCCCTCCGAGCGCGGGTCGACCCACGCCGCTGCGCCCGACTCGGCCGTCTTCGCAGTGCGCTGCTCGGCCTCGGCGTAGCGCGGGTTGCGGGTGTCCGGCCAGCCGTCCGCGCTGCCCTTGCCGTAGCGCGAGACGGTCTCGACGCCTGCCGAGATGAACACCTCCCCCTCGCCGGCCTTGATCGCGTGGAAGGCCATCCGCGAGGTCTGCAGCGAGGACGAGCAGTACCGGTTGACGGTCGTCCCGGGCAGGAAGTCGTAGCCGAGCAGCACCGCGACCTGACGGCCGATGTTGAACCCCGACTCGCCGCCGGGCTGGCCGCAGCCCATCATCAGGTCCTCGATGTCGTGCGGATCGAGTTCGGGCACCTTGTCCAGCGCGGCCCGCACCATCTGCGCAGCGAGGTCGTCCGGACGGATCGAGGTCATCGAGCCCTTCGCGGCCCGGCCGATCGGCGAGCGGGCGGTGGACACGATCACGGCGTCGGACATCGAGGCTCCTTCGTCGAACAAGGGGACCCTTCGACGCTACTCATTGCGCACCGGCACAGCAGCCTCGGTACGCACCCGCACCGGATCACGCGGCCGGCGCCGCCGCAGCCGGGCGAAGGTGCCGCCCGCGCGCGACAGCAGCGGGCGCGTGTCGCTCGGGGCGACCTCGCTGCCCGGACGCGCGGCGGCCTGGGCGGCGGCCCGCTCGATCGACTTGGACATCCGGGTGGTGAACGTGCTCGCCGAGCGGCCCTTGGTGCGCAGCCCCAGCGCGTCCAGGGCCGACGGCAGCAGCGCCAGCGCGGCCTCGCGATAGCCCTCTTCGGACGGGTGGAACCGGTCGGCCGAGAACAGCTCGAGCCGCGAGGCGAACAGCGGGCCGAGCAGGTCGCCGAGTGACACGGTGCGCCCGCCCGCCCGCACCACCGCGATCGTCTGCTCGCGCGCCATCCGACGCGACAGCCGCCGCGCGTAAGCCCGCAGCGGCTGGGCGATCGGGCGGATCGTGCCGAGATCCGGACAGGTTCCGACGATCACCTCCGCGCCGCGGGCCTGCATCGAGCGCACCAGCTCCTCGAGATGGGGCACGGCGACCGACGGCTTGGTCAGCTCCGTGACGTCGTTCGCGCCGATCATCACGACGGCGAGCTCGATCCGCGCGGATCCGAGCCGCTCGAGCTGGTCGGGCAGCTGCGGCGACTCGGCCCCGACCACCGCCACGTTCGTTACGTGGACGGGCCGTCGCGCTGCGTCCGAGATGCCGATCGCGAGCTGGGCGGCCGGCGTGTCGCGATCGCGGTACACGCCGTAGCCCGCGGCGGTCGAGTCACCGAACAGCGCTATCCGGATCGGCGGCCGCGCCGGGCTCACCCCGGGCGCGGCCCACGTGGTGTCGTGCGAGACCGGTGGGGCGTCGGTGGCGATCGGGATCCGGCGCTCGGCGAGCTTGGCCTCGCCCCACATCAGCCCGGCGAGCCCCACGGTGCTGAGCACGCCCGCGGCACCCACCCCGGCACCGCCGACGGCGACGATGCGACGGGTGCGCGGCGACAGCTTCACGCCGTCCGACGATAAGCCACTGCCAGGTTCGGAATCGATCCCAGCGCCGCCGGTGCCACGAGTTCGGCGGCGCGCCGGTAGCCCGCTGCGGACGGATGGAAGCGGTCCGGGCCGAACATGTCCGGTTCGCGCAGGAAGCTGGGCCCGAGCTCGGCGAGCGCAACGACCTGCGCACCGGCGCGCAGCACCGCCTCGGCCTGGGCGCGGGCGAGCCGGCGCCCCCGCCGCCGGGCCAGGCTGCGCAGCGGTTCGGCCAGCGACGGGATCGAACCGAGGTCCGGGCAGGTCGCCACCACCACCGGAATGGCGACGGTCTGCAGCCGGTGCACGGCGAGGACGAGCTGACCGACCGCCTCGGCCTGCGGCGACCGGTGGATGATGTCGTTCGCGCCCACCAGCACGACCGCGAGATCGGCCGGACGGGCGAACCCGAGCGCGTTCAGCTGGGCACGCAGGTCACGCGAGCGCGCCCCGACCGTGGCGAGGTTGGTGATCGCGACCGGACGCCGCGTCGACGCCGACAACAGCAGCGCCAGCTGCGCTGCGAAGGTCTGTTCCGCGACCGGCACGCCGTAGCCCGCGGCCATCGAGTCGCCGAGCAACAGCACCCGCAACGGGCGGCGCCGCCGGTCGGCGCCCGGCGCGGCCCACCCCGTGCCGTCGGTGACCGGCGGCAAGGTGCACGCGCGCGGGATGCGGCGCTTGGCCAGAGTGAACTGGCCACCCAGCAGACCGACGGCAGCGGCCGATCCCAGCAGGCTGCCGCGACAGACCACCGTGGCCACACGAAGCGGAGCGCTCATACGGGTCTTATCGGCGCGCCCCACCGCCGACCTGAGCGCCTCGCTACCGTGTGCCGCATGCACTACTACGAATCGTTGGTCGACCTGATCGGCAACACCCCGCTGGTCAAGCTCAACCGCGTCACAAGTCATTTACGGGGGGAACCGGCACCGACCGTGCTGGCCAAGGTCGAGTACTTCAATCCGGGCGGATCGGTCAAGGACCGCATCGCGGTCAACATGATCGACGCAGCCGAGAAGTCCGGCGAGCTGACCGCGGGCGGCACGATCGTCGAACCGACGTCCGGCAACACCGGAATCGGTCTGGCCATCGTCGCCCAGCAGCGCGGGTACCACTGCATCTTCGTCTGCCCTGACAAGGTCAGCGGCGACAAGATCAACACACTGCGCGCGTACGGCGCCGAGGTGGTCGTCTGCCCGACCGCGGTCGCGCCCGAGGACCCGCGCTCGTACTACTCGGTCTCCGACCGACTCGCCCGCGAGACCCCCGGTGGCTGGAAGCCGAACCAGTACGCGAACGTGAACAACCCGCGCTCGCACTACGAGACGACC
>DATBTJ010000081.1:0-28097 GCA_036559305.1 Jatrophihabitans sp. | reverse complement strand
TTCGGTCGCGCCCAGCATCCCGATCTTGCCGAACACCGCCCACAGCAGCAGGCAGGCCAGGGTGGCGCCGAGAAGTTGGACGACCAGATAACCCGGAACCCGCCGCCACGGGAAGTCCCCGCGCGCCGCGAAGGCCAGGGTGACCGCGGGGTTCAGATGCGCCCCGGACACCGTGCCCATGAACAAGATGATCGCCATCACCATCAGGGCCGGTGCGGTCACCGCGGCCGCCCGCTGGACGGCTCCGTTGCTCGCGGCTGAGACCACGCCGCCGCCGGCGCCGACGACCACCAGGAAGAACGTGCCGAGCAGCTCGGAGAACAGCCGACGCCACTCGTGTCGCGGGTCGTCGAAGTCGAGGCCCCCGGGGACCTCGAACTCGAGCAGCCGCCACCGCTTTGC
The DNA here is from genome assembly GCA_036559305.1 of Jatrophihabitans sp. Taxonomy (GTDB): domain Bacteria; phylum Actinomycetota; class Actinomycetes; order Mycobacteriales; family Jatrophihabitantaceae; genus RYN-133. The sequence goes on along the minus strand of DATBTJ010000081.1, from coordinate 27,695 downwards.
GGGGGTGGTCGGCGTCGTAGACGGTCTGGTTGCACCGGCACTCACCGCCCCACGATCGCGGGCGGCGCGGCCGGCTGCATCATCCCGACCGGACGAGGCCGACCCGCTCAGGTCGGCGGCGGCCATCGGAACGTCGAGAAACGACGAGGGCCGGACCGCAGCAGCGGTCCGGCCCTCGTCGATGCGGTCGGTCAGTCGGTGAGTTCGCGGGTGCGGTTCTCGACCGAGCCGGACGGGTCGGGCTCGAGAGCAGCGGCCTCGCGGGCCTCCTGCTCGTCGATCGCGGCCTGGATCTCCGGCTTCTCCTTGACCGGGTAGAAGAACCCGCGGATGTGCTTGACCGGCGACGCCGCGCCGAGCTGGCCCATCCGCTTCGGGACCGGCGCGCCGGCGTAGGTCAGCTGACCGTGGCCGTGCTCGTCCACCGGGCCGAGCGGCTGGTGCACCTCGATGAACTCGCCGGTCGGCAGCACCTTGATGATGCCGGTCTCGAGGCCGTGCTCGAGCACCTCGCGGTCGTGGCGCTGCAACCCGAGGCACACCCGGTAGGCGACCGCGTAGGCGATCGGCGGCAGGGTGAGCAGCAGGATCCGGCCGCCCCACGTCATCGCGTTCAGCGAGATGTCGAAGGTCTTGGCGATCAGGTCGTTGCCGCCGGAGAAGAACAGCACCAGGTAGAACGTGATCGCCATGCACCCGAGCGAGGTGCGCACCGGCACGTCGCGCGGACGCTGCAGAAGGTGGTGCTTCAGGGTGTCCTTGGTCATCTTCGCTTCGATGAACGGATACACCGCGGCGAGGGTGACCAGGATGCCCGGCAGCACGACCGTCGGCCAGAACAGCGGCGGCAGGGTGTGGCCCCACAGCCGGATCTCCCACGACGGGAACAGACGCGTCGAGCCGTCCAGGAACATCATGTACCAGTCCGGCTGCGAGCCCGAGGACACTGCGCTCGGCTGGTACGGACCGAACAGCCACACCGGGTTAATCTGGACGAGCCCGCCGAGGGCGGCACACGCGGCGAACACGATGAAGAAGAAGCCGCCGGCCTTGGCCGCGTAGATCGGGAAGACCCGCTCGCCGGCGACGGTGTCCTCGGTACGTCCCGGGCCGGGGAACTGGGTGTGTTTCTGCCGCACGACCAGCGCCAGGTGGGCGCCGATCAGCGCGAGCAGGATGCCCGGGATCAACAGCACGTGCGCGATGTAGAGCCGGCCGATGATCACGTGGCCGGGGAACGGTCCGCCGAAGACCGTGAACGACACCCAGCTGCCGATCACCGGGATCGACTTCATGATCGCGTCGGCGATGCGCAGGCCCGTGCCGGACAGCAGGTCGTCGGGCAGCGAGTAACCCGCAAAGCCCTCGATGATGCCCAGCATGATCAGGTTCAGGCCGATGATCCAGTTGAGCTCACGCGGCTTGCGGAACGCGCCGGTGAAGAACACCCGGAACATGTGGACGAGCATCGCGGCCACGAACAGCAGCGCCGCCCAGTGGTGGATCTGCCGGATGATCAGGCCGCCCCGGACGTCGAAGGCGATGTCCAGGGTCGAGGCGTAGGCCTGCGACATCTGGATGCCCTGCATGGGCACGTAGGACCCGTGATAGGTCGTCTCGGCCATGGACGGGTCGAAGAAGAACGTCAGGTACGTGCCGGTGAGCAGCAAGATGACGAACGAGTAGAGCGCGATCTCGCCCATCATGAACGACCAGTGGTCGGGGAAGACCTTGTTCAGCTGCGTGCGCATCGGCCCGGCGAGGCGCAGCCGCTCGTCGAACCAGCCGGCCGCCTTGCCCTGCGGCGTGCGCGGCTTGTTGTCCCTACGGGGCGGGTTGGTCGTCGCTGTCATGGACGCTCCCAGAAGCCGGGTCCGATTGCCTCAGGATAATCATTCTTGGCGTAGAAGTACTGGCGGCCGTCCTCGCCGGTGAGCACCGTCAACGGCAGCTGCGGCAGGCTGCGGGTGGCCGGGCCGAAGACCGGCTTGGCGTCCTGCAGCACGTCGAACTGCGACTGGTGGCACGGGCACAGCAGACGCCCGGTCTGCTGCTCGTACAGCGACGCCGGGCAGCCGGCGTGCGTGCAGATCTTGGAGAACGCGATGTACTGCGGGTCGCTCGGCGGCCAGGCGAAACCGGCCTGTCCCTTGCGGTAGGACACCTTCTGGCCCGGCCGCAGCCGGATGATGATCGTCGGCGAGGACGCCGAGGTGAGCCCGTCGAAGCCGTTCGCGTCCACGGCACGCACGCCGGGGAAGACGGTCACGATGGCGCCCGGCTCCATGTCGTCGGGGGACACCTGACGCCAGTCCGAGAACACGATCGGCACCATGCCGTTGGACTTCGGGAACATCTTCTTGTTCGGGCGGAACATCGTGTGGAACAGCTGGTCGCCCGGCTTCTTGATCATTCCGCCGACCAGCGCCACCAGCGGGACGGTGACCAGCGCGCCGCCGGCCAGGCCCAGGCTCTTGAGGATCAACCCGCGCCGCGGCAGCCCCGTGTCGGCCAGCCCGACCGAGAGCGTCGCCTCGGTCATCAGCTTGTCTTCCTCGGTCGTGTCGAAGTCGTGCCGCTCCTGGACGACCTCTTCCTCGGGCATGAGCCACTTGGCCCACAGCACCAGGCCGACGCCGAGGAACAGCAGCAGCGCGCCGAGCAGGCCGCCGAGGATCGGGGTGTAGAACCGGAAGTTCTGCGCCGTGCCGGGCAGGTGCCACTTCCACGACCCCGCGCAGAAATACACGATGAACGCGACGCCGGCGATCGCGGCGATCAGGAAGCAGGCGGCGACACCGCGCTCGGCCCGCTTCTCGGCCTTGGTGCCGCGGATCGGGAACCGGTCGCGGCGGTGCACGATGTGGATGTCCTCGGCTTCGGTGCCGGCGATCATCCGCTCCTCGGGCGTCATCGCCCGAAGCTCCTCGGCCGTGTGCTTCTGCACCGGCCCGTGAGTGCCGTGCGGGGCGCCCGCGCGGGTCATCTCGTCGTCGCTGGTGCTCATTGCGACCGTGCTCCGATCCACAAAATGACGACCATCAACACGCCGACGCCGACGACCCACAGGACGATCGCTTCGGACACCGGGCCGATCCGGTCGATGCCGGCGCCGCCCGGGTCGTCGGAGGCCTTGATGTTCTGGATGTAGGCGATGATCGCCTTCTTCTGCGTCGGCGTCAGCTGGTTGTTGCTGAACACCGGCATGCTTTCCGGGCCCGACAGCATCGCGGTGTAGATCTGCAGGTCGCTCGCCGCGTTGAGCGACGGAGCCTGCTTGCCCGCGGACAGCGGCGCGCCCTTGAACGTGGTGCCGTGGCACGAGGCGCAGTTGAGCCGGTACAGCGCGCCGCCCTCGGCGATGCTCGCGTCGTCACCGCGGACCATGCCGCTCGGGATCGACGGGCCGCCGCCCACCGACTGGACGTACGCCGCGATGTCGCGGGTCTCCTGGTCGCTGAACTTCGGGGTCTTGCGCGGGGAGTAGGCGCCCTGCTGGGCGAGCGGCATGCGTCCGGTGATGACCTGGAAGTAGGCCGCCGCGCCGCCGACGCTGACCAGCGACGGCCCGCGTCCCTTGACGCCCTGCAGGTTGGCGCCGTGGCAGGTGATGCAGCTCATGTCGAACAGCTGACGGCCGTGGGTCACCGACGCCGCGGTGTCGGTCGACTGCGCAGCGCCCGACGACGCCGCGAACGCGGCGTAGGTGCCGCCGACCGCGGTCAGCGCGCACAGCAGCACGCCGAACGCGCCGAGCTTGCGACGCACCAGCCCGCGCCGGCGCCGCCTGGACGGACGCACCGACGGCGCGGACGAAGCGTCGCCGGCGCCTGAGGACGCCACAACCGGCTCGAAGCCGAGTTCGGCGTCGAGGTCGGCGGTGGTCTCCGACGGTTCCTCGGTCACGAACGTCCCTTCGATGATGCGGTCAGCGGATGAGATAGATGATCGAGAACAACCCGATCCAGACGACGTCGACGAAGTGCCAGTAGTAGGACACCACGATCGCCGCGGTCGCCTGCGCGGGCGTGAACCGGCCCAGCGTGGTGCGGGCCAGGAACAGGATGAACGCCACGAGGCCGCCGATCACGTGCAACCCGTGGAAGCCTTCGGTGAGGAAGAACACCGAGCCGTACTCGGTCGCCGAGATCGTGTTGCCCAGGTGGACCTCGGTGAGGAACTCGTTGGCCTGGCCGAGCACGAATACCAGGCCCATGAGGAAGGTGAGGGCGAACCAGCGGCGCAGCTTGAAGACGTCGCCCTTCTCGGCGGCGAACACGCCCCACTGGCAGGTGAAACTCGAAGCCACCAGGATGATCGTGAACGGGGTGGCGTACGCGAGGTCGGGGACGATCTTCTCGCCGTCCGGCAGCATCATCGGCCAGTTGCCGGGGTGCACGGCCCGCGCGGTGAAGTACATCGCGAACAAGCCGGCGAAGAACATCAGCTCGCTGGACAGCCATACGATCGTGCCGACGCTCACGACATTCGGACGAGTCAGCGAGTGGACCTGGCTGGACTCGAAACTTGTCGTGGTGGCAGTCGATGTCACCAGCCGATTATGACCTGCCTATGGGGTTGTCAAGACACCGGGTGGGGGTCGGAGCGTGATCGTGATGCACGGGCGAATCCCCAGCTGCCGCACGTCGATACGATCGCTTCCATGACCGCGTCAGCGCAGGGTGCGACCGTCCTCGTCTACAGCAACTCCGCCGAGGTGCGGGCGCAGGTCCGCACGGCCGTCGGGCGGCGCCCGGCGCCGGACACCGGCCGCATCGACTGGGTCGAGTGCGGCGACACCGCCCAGGTCCTCGAACAGCTCGACGAGGGCGGTCTGGACGTCGTGATCCTCGACGGCGAGGCCCAGCCCACCGGCGGCATGGGCCTGGCCCGCCAGTTCAAGTACGAGCTCGACGACTGCCCCCCGATCGTGGTGCTCATCGCCCGACCGCAGGACGCGTGGCTGGCGAGCTGGTCGCTGGCCGACGCGGTGATCCACCAGCCGCTGGACCCGATCGAGGCCGCCGAGGTGGTCGCCGAGCAGATCCGGCGGCGGGTGCGCGGCATCCCCGTGGTTCGTTGACGCAGAGCTGGCCGCAGCTGCTGTCCGCACTGATGGAGCGCAGGTCGCTCAGCACTGAGGACACCGCCTGGGCGATGGACGAGATCATGGCCGGCGACATCTCGCCGGCCCGGCTTGCGGCCTTTGCGGTGCTGTTGCGGGCCAAGGGCGAGACGCCGGACGAGCTCGCCGGGCTGGTGCGGACGATGCGCGAGCGGGCCACCCCGCTGACCGTGCCGCAGCGGGCGGTCGACGTGGTCGGCACCGGTGCCGACCGCGCCCACACCGTGAACATCTCGACGATGGCGGCGCTGGTGGTCGCGGGTTCCGGGCGTCCGGTGGTCAAGCACGGCAACCGCGCGGCGACCTCGAAGTGCGGGTCGGCCGACGTCCTGGAAGAACTCGGCGTCGCGATCGACCTGCCGGCCGACGGCGTCGCCGCCTCGGTGGCCACCGTCGGGATCGGGTTCTGCTTCGCCCCGGTCTTCCACCCGAGCATGCGCCACGCCGGACCGACCCGGGCCGACCTCGCCGTCCCGACGTTCTTCAACTTCCTCGGCCCGCTGTCGAACCCGGCGCGCGTGACCGCGGCGGCGATCGGGTGCGCGGATTCGCGGATGGCGCCGGTGATGGCGGCGGTGCTCGCCGAGCGGGGCGACTCCGCGCTCGTGTTCCGCGGCGACGACGGGCTGGACGAGCTGACGACGACCACCACGTCCAGCGTCTGGGTGGCGTCGGGGGCGACGGTGACCCCCGCCACCCTGGACCCGGCCCGCTTCGGCATCGCCGCCGTGGCTCCGGAGGCGCTGCGCGGCGGCGACCGGGCTCAGAACGCGGCGGTGGTGCGCGACCTGCTGGCCGGCGGCGCGCGCAACGGGGTGCGCGACGCGGTGCTGCTCAACGCGGCCGCCGCGATCGCCGCCTACGACGGCCTAGACCGGCCGCTCGAGGACGCCATGGCCCAGGGCCTGGCGGTTGCCGTGGAGTCCGTCGACTCGGGCGCGGCGCTCGCCCTGCTCGAGCGATGGGTGGCCTTTCGCCCCTGAGGGCTGCCGCCCCGCCGTCGGTGCGTCCGGCGGATACTGGCCGGGTGACCCGTGCCCGAGTGCCGAAGCTCGCCCTCGCCGCATGGACGGCTGCGGTGCTGGTCGTCGTGGTGCTCGTGGTCGCGGTCTCGGCGCACCTGTCCGGCGGCTCGTCGGCGATGCACATGCACGCGTTCACCCGCGCAGGCGGCGACCCGGCCGGGCCGCTGCTGGGCCGCAATCTGCTCACCAAGTGGCAGCTCGACGCGGTCGCGCTCGTGGTGCTCGCCGTGGTGGCCGCGGCCTACCTGACCGGCGTGGCGCTCGCCCGGTCCAGGTCGGGCACGCGGTGGCCGCTGCGGCGCACCGGCTCGTTCCTGCTCGGTCTCGCGGTGGTCGGATTCGCCACGAACGGCAGCATCGCGGTCTATGACCAGGTGCTGTTCACCGCGCACATGATCGGCCACCTGGCGCTGGTGATGGTCGCGCCCGTCCTGCTGGTGGCGGGGCATCCGCTGTCACTGCGCCTGGCCGCCGCGCGTCCCGAACGGCGCGAGCGGATCGCGCGCCGGGCGCAGGGCCGCATCGTCTCCTTCCTCACCGCGCCGCCGGTGGCGCTCGCCTCGTACACGGTGGTCATCGTCGGCAGCCACCTGACCGGGCTGATGGACACGATCATGCGCAACGCCTGGGCCGGGCAGCTCGAACACGCGGTGTACCTGCTCGTCGGCTGCCAGTTCTTCGTGCTGGTCGTCGGGCAGGAACCGATCCGCTGGCGGCTCGGCACACCGGCCCGGTGGCTGCTGCTCGCGGTCGCGATGGCCGTCGACACCTTCACCGGCATCGTCTTGCTGCAGGGCACGCAGGCGATCGCGATGGTCGCCGACCCGCATGTCCTGGTCGATCCGCTCTCGGACACCCGCACCGGCGGCGCGATCATGTGGTTCGGCGGCGACGCGCTCATGATCACTGTGATGATCGTGCTCGCGGCCGACTGGCTGCGCCGCGTCGACACCGACCGCGCGGACAAGAAGGGCTGGCTCGAGCAGGCCCGGGTCGCGACGTTCACCGAGCACACCGCAGCGAGCTCGGACGTCGACACCTACGACGACGACGACGCGGCCCGCGAGTCCTACAACACGTGGCTGGCCAAGCTGGACCGCTCGCGCTGAGTTCGATCCGCCGCGGCTACTCGACGCCGAGGGAGAAGGTGGCCTCGAGGTCGTGCCGGGAGTAGGCCCGGAAGGCGATGTGCGTGTCGGTGTGCAGCACGCCGGCCACCTTCGACAACCGGCCGGCGATCGTGTCGGCGATGTCCTCGAAGCGCTTGACCCGCACGATCGCGATCAGGTCGGCGTCACCGGCGACGGAGTAGACCTCGCTCACTCCCTCGACGTCGGCGATCTGCTGCGCCACCTCGGGGATCTTGTCGGACTCGACGGAGATCATCACGATCGCGGTTATCACGGGCGAAGCCTAAGACACCGGGCCGGCACCCTAGGCGCTCGCCCGGACCGGCCGGGAGACCACCGGCAGCACCCGCCGGTCGGTGAACGGGGTGGCCGCCCGCCGCGCCGCGTCGGTGGCCAGCCACGACACCATGCCGCCGGCGCCGTGCGCCGGCAGTAGCCAGGGCTGCGAGGCGTGGACGAGCCGCGTGCCGGGTTGCTCGAGCCAGCGCAGGATGCATTCGGTCTCCTCGGCTAGGACGGGCTGCTCGGCCGACACGGCGTCGGCCGTGGCGAGCAGCGCCTCGATCACCGCGTGGGGCGCAACGCCACGCGCGGCCACCCCTGCCGCCGCGAGCCGGCCGCGGCGGATCACCGACAGCTCCCACCCGCCGGCGCCGTCGGGCCGTGCCGCGACCAGTTCCTCGATCGAGCTCGCCGAGCGCACCCGCTGCATGCGCGCGCAGGCCCGGACGACGGTCGCGATGCGGTCGCGGACCACCGCGGCCTGCTCGAAGCGCTGCTCGGCCGACAACCTCGCGAGCTTGGCCGTGAGCGGCTCGATCAGCGGCCGGACGTCCCCGGTCCAGGCGGCGGCCACCAGGTCGACGAGCGCGGCGTACTGCTGCGGCGTGGCCCCGCCCTCGCACGGGGCCGCGCAGCGCCCGATGCCGGCCAGCGCACAAGCGGCGCGCACGACGCGCCGAAGCGAGAGCCGGTCGCTGCACTGCCGCAGCGGGACGGCGTCGTGGATCGCGTCGCGGACCGCCTCGGCCTGGCGCTGCGAGCGCAGCGGCCCGAGGTACTGCGCGCCGTCATCACGCACCGCACGCACCACCGACAGCCGCGGGAACGCCTCGGCGGTGAGCTTGAGCCACACCGAGCGCTCGGGATATTTCGAGCGGCGGTTGTAGCGCGGTTTGTGCGCAGCGATCAGGCGGAGCTCGCGCACCTGGGCCTCGAGGGCGTGCGCGCACGGGATCGGGTCGACGCGTTCGGCGAGGGAGACCATCTCGCCCATCCGGGTGCGCATCTCGCTCGCGACGAAGTACTGCCGAACCCGGGCCCGCAGATTGCGGCTGGTGCCTACGTAGAGCGGCAGGCCGCGCCCGTCACGGAACACGTAGACGCCCGGGCCGGTGGGGATCGAATCGGCCAGATGCCGCTTGCGTCGCACCTCGGGCGCGACCTGCGCGGTGAAGGCCCGCAGTTCCGGCAGCGACTGCACGCCGAGGTTGCCCAGCCGCGCGATCAGCCCGTGCAGGACGTCGACGGTGGCGCGGGCATCGGACAGCGCGCGGTGATTGGGGGTGGTGCCCGCGCGGAAGAACCCGGCCAGCGTGGCCAGCTTGCAGTTCGGCACCTCGTCGCGGGTGAGCACGCGGCGGGCGAGCACCGCGGTGTCGACCACGGCGAACGCCGGCCAGGGCAGTTGGTGGTCGACCGCCGCGGCTTTGAGGAACCCGACGTCGAACGGGGCGTTGTGCGCGACCAGCACGCTGCCCTGCGCGAATTCGAGGAAGGCCGGCAGCGCCGCGCCGATCGGGGGCGCCGAACACACCATCGAGTCGGTGATGCCGGTGAGCACGCTGACGAACGGCGCGATGGACTGCCCGGGATGCACGAGTGTCTGGAACTCGCCGAGGATCTCGCCGCCGCGGACCTTCACCGCACCGATCTCGGTGATGCCGTCGGCCATCGCCGAGCCGCCGGTGGTCTCGAGGTCGACGACCACGAACGTCGTGGTGCGCAGCGGCTCGTCGAGCTCGTCGAAGCTCGCCTGCACGTACGCCGTACCGCTCGTACCCACCGTGGAGACCACCATGTCGGCGACGCTAGGTCGGGGGTACGACGAAAACGGCGCGGCGCGCCCGGGACACGCTCGTAGGCTCGACGGCATGAGCGAGCCGGAGCAGGTGCCGGATCCGACGCCTGCGCCGACGCCCGGGCCGGAGCCGGTGCCGGTGGTGCTGGCCGAACCGGTGCGCCAGCGCCTGGTCGAACTGGCGGCCGAGGTGCTCGCCCGGCTGGCCGCCGACGACGTTCCGGCGGCCCTGCGGGCGATCGCCCGGTTCACCCCCGCCAAGCGGGTCCGGCTCGGTGCGCCGGCGCTCGCGGCCGCCCTCGACGCCGACGAGGGCTTCCGTGCCCGGGTCGCCGACGCGGTGGCCGAGACCACCCCACAGCTGGTCGAGGCGGTGCGCCGCCACGAGCCCACCACTGCCTCCGACCCGATCGACACCGCGGTCGTCGCCTATCTCGTGCGTCCCGACGGCTGGTCGGAGCTGGTCAGCGGCGTCGGCGAGCAGTGGACCGGTGAGCAGGCGGCGCGCGAGGCGGCCAAGGACGAGATCGCGCGCCTGCGCGCTGAGGTCGCCGAGCTGCGTTCGCAGCTGCGGACCGAGTCCGCGCGCCGCGACGACGTCGTCGCCGAGGCCGCCCAGCGCGCCGCGGCCGCGGCGAGTGAGGAAGCGACCCGGCTGCGCAACCTGCTGCGCAGCCGGACGGCCGAGCTGCGCGCAGCCGCCACCGACGCCGAGCAGGCCCGGGCCGAGCTGGGGCGGGTGGCCGCGGAGCTGGACGCCTACCGCGCCGGCGAGCAGGACCGGCTCGCCGAGCTGCGCGAGCGGATCGCCGAGCTCGAACGCGCCGGAGACGCCGCCCGCCGTGACAGCCGTGCCGGCCGCGAGGTCGACGACGCCCGGATGCGGCTGCTGCTCGACACGCTCACCGACGCCGCAGCCGGGGTGCGGCGCGAGCTGGCGCTGCCGGCCGGCACGCTGCGCCCCGCCGATGCGGTCCTCGCCGGCGAGGTCGGCGACGCAGCCGGCACCCGGGTCGACCTCGACCGGCTCCTCGCGCTGCCCCAGGCGCACCTCATCGTGGACGGCTACAACGTCACCAAGACCGGCTATCCCGACCTGCCGCTCGCCGACCAGCGCGCCCGCCTGATCGCCGCCCTCGCCGCGGTCCACGCGCGGACCGGGGCGGAGATCACGATCGCCTTCGACGGGGGAGCGCGCCCGCCCGTCCAGCCGCGCACGCCGCGCGGGGTGCGGGTGCTGTTCAGCGTCGACGAGATCGCCGACGACCTCATCCGGCGCCTGGTCGGCGCCGAGCCGCCGGGCCGGCCGCTGCTGGTGGTCAGCTCCGACCGGGCGGTGGCCACCGACGTCCGCCGCGCCGGGGCCTGGGCGGTGCCGTCCGCGGCACTGCTGGACCGGCTGGGCTGAGCCGGCGCGAAAAAATTGTCAGACCACCGACCTAGCGTCCGCAGCAGGAACGGACGAGAGGTGAGTGAGGTTGACATGATCATCGACTGCGACACCTGCATCGGGCAGGGCGTGCACTGCCACGACTGCGTGATCTCGGTGCTGCTCAATGCGCCACCGCAGCAGGTCCAGCTGGAATCGGAGGAGCAGATCGCCCTGGTGCGGCTGGCCGACGCAGGGCTGGTGCCGCCGCTGCGGCTGGTCCGTGACGACCCGGGGTGCGACGCGCGCGCGGTTTAGCCGGGTCCCGGCCGGGGAACAACGGGCCTGATCGGGGGGGCCGGTGTTGCCCGTCCATTCGCCGGGTCGTAACCTTTCCGAGACAAAACCGGTAGCAGGGGCCCACCGTGGGCGCCTCCGGTAGTCACCGCCGAATCGCGGAAAGTCGGTCCCTTGGGTCGGCGTCCCGCGAACCGAGGACCCACGTGAGTTCTGGGGTGAATCGGGGCAGATCGGTCCGCTCGACCAGCGGTCCGGGGCGTCCCGTAGGGCTTCTTCCGGCCCGAATCCGTCAGCTAACTCGGTAGGCGGACGAGGAAGAAGGAGTCTCGCCCCCCGATGGCGTTTCGTCTCGTGCGTCGCCCGAACCGCTCCACCACCGCTACGACCGGCACCACTGCCGTGGCCGGCACGCCCGGCCTGACCGGCACCCGTCGGCTGCGCACCGCCGGCGCGGCTGCGCTCGTGGTCGGTGCCGCCCTGGCCGTGCCGACGATCGCCTCGGCCAGCCCGAACGTGCCGATCGCGCCGCGGATCCACTCCGCGCGCCAGCAGCTTGCCGCGCTCGCCCAGCGCAACGACCAGATCGTCGAGAAGTACAACCAGGCCGACGTCGCCTACCACGCCAAGAAGGCGGCGGCGGCGCACGCGGGCGCGGTGTACCGGCAGGCGCAGGGGCGGGTCGTGCGGGCCGAGCAGATGCTCGCCCTGAGCGCCGCGCAGCAGTACGAGGGCGGCACCTTCAGCACGACCGGCGCGCTGCTGTCGAGCAACTCCGGCTCCAGCTACCTCGACAAGCTCGACAGCCTGTCGCTGATCTCGCAGCACAACTCGCAGGTGGTCAGCTCCTTCGCCGCGATCCAGACGCAGGCCAAGCAGGCCAAGGCGCAGGCCGACAACCTCTACGCGCAGGCCGCGCAGACCCGCGCCGCGCTCGGTCGCCAGCGCAGCGCCACGCAGGTCCAGATCGACAAGTACAAGAAGGTGCTCTCCTCGCTGACCGCCCAGCAGCGCGCGATGTGGGCGGCGCGCCAGGGCGGCCCGATCTCGGCGAGCGCGGCCCGCTCGATGACCTCGCAGGCCCTCGGTGCGGCGTCGGCGCGGGCGCAGGCGGCCGTGCGGTTCGCACTGGCGCAGGTGGGCAAGCCCTACGTGTTCGGCGCTGCCGGACCGAGCTCGTTCGACTGCTCCGGACTCACCATGGCCGCCTGGCAGCAGGGCGGGGTCAGCCTGCCGCACTCGGCGCTCAACCAGTACAGCTACGGCCACCACGTGCCCCTCGACCAGTTGCAGCCGGGCGACCTGGTCTTCCTGTACCAGCCGATCGCCCACGTCACGATCTACATCGGCAACGGGATGATGGTCTCGGCGCCCGAGCCGGGCGAGAACGTGCAGGTCGTTTCGGTCCAGAGGTTCGCCAATGACATCGTCGGCGCGACCCGGCTGGCCGGCTGATCAGCTGAGCCGTCCGACCGCAGACCCCGACGACCCGCCGCGCTCGCGGCGGGTCGTCGCCGTCTTGCTGACACTCGTCCTGATCGCGGCGCTGTCGGCGTGCACCGGATCGTCGGGCGCGTCTGGCCCGCAGGCTCCGAGCCTGGCCGCGGCGCGGCAGGTGTTGGCCTCGGTCGCAGCCGCCGTGCGCGGCCATGACCGGACGCGTCTGCTCGCCGCGCTCGACCCACGCCGGCCGGGTTTTCGCGCCGACCAGACCACCGACTACGCATCGTTGTCGCGGCTGCCGCTGCGGGTCTGGCGCTACGCGGTGGTCGGCGAGATCCACGACGGCACCGCAAACCGGTCGGCCGCGCGGCGCTACGGCGGACCGGTGCTGCTGGTGCACGTCACGCTGCTGTACGCGCTGCGCGGCGTCGACGTCGTCGCCGGCAGGCACGACCAGTACCTCGTGTTCACCCAGCGCGACGGGCACACCTACCTCGCCGGTGACGACGCCGGCACGGGGGAGACCCTGCACAGCTGGGTCGGACCGTGGCGGTACGGCCCGCTGATCGCGGTGCCCGGCGCGCGCAGCCTCGTGCTCGGCCCGCCCGATCGCCGGGCGCAACTGCAGCAGCTCGCGCGCCGCGTCGATGCCGGCATCGCGGCGGTCAGCGCGGTGTGGGGGACCCGCTGGTCACAGCGGGTTGCCGCCGTCGTCCCCGCCTCAGCGGCCGAGTACACCGCGCTGACCGGGGCCGCCGCGCGCGAGACAGCGGCCGCGGCAGTCACCGACGGCGTCGATTCGGGCACCGGGCAGCCCTACGGTCAGCGCCTGGTCCTGGACCCGACCCAGCTGGCGCGGCTCAGCGCGGTCGGCGAGCAGATCGTGCTGGCGCACGAGATCACCCACCTGGCCACGGCCGCCGACACCGCGGACATCACCCCGCGCTGGTTGGTCGAGGGCTTCGCCGAGTACGTCGCCAACCTGCATACCGGCCAACCGGTCACGGCCGCCGCCGGCGAGCTGCGCGCCGCCGTGCGGGCCGGCCAGGTGCCGAAGAACCTCCCTGTCGACGCCGCGTTCGGCGCGAGCGGGAACACCCTCGCTCAGCAGTACGAGCAGTCGTGGCTGGCCTGCCGGCTGATCGCGGCGCGGGCCGGCCGCGCCGGACTCCTGCGCTTCTACCGCAGCATCGGCACCGCGCTCGCACCGCGCGCCGACGCTGTCGCGGCCGCGTTCCGGTCGGTGCTGCACGAGACCGAACGCGCCTTCACCGTCCAGTGGCGCGCCTACCTCGAGGAACAGCTGCGATGAGCGCGACGCTGGTCGTGACCAACGACTTCCCGCCGAGACAGGGTGGGATCCAGTCCTACGTGCACGAGCTGGCCCGGCGCCAGCCTGCCGGGTCGATCGTTGTGTACGCCTCCGACCATGCGGGCTCGGTCGGATTCGACGCGCAGCAGCCGTTCCCGGTGGTGCGGCATCCGACCGGGCTGCTCGTACCCACCCCGGCAGCGCGGCGGCGGGTCGTGGCCACGCTGCGCCGGCACGGCGCGAGCTCGGTGTGGTTCGGCGCCTCGGCCCCGCTCGGGCTGCTGGCGCCGGCGTTGCGGCGCGCGGGTGCGGACCGCATCGTGGCGAGCACGCACGGCCATGAGGCAGGCTGGGCGATGCTGCCCGTGGCCCGGCAGACCCTGCGCACGATCGGGCGGCACTGCGACGTCGTCACCTACATCACCGAGTACACCCGCTCGCGGATGGCGAGCGCGCTCGGCGACCATCCGGCGCTGCGGCAGCTCGCACCCGGGGTGGACGTGGACACCTTCCGGACCGGCGTGGACGGTTCCGCGGTGCGCGCCCGGCACGGCCTCACCGACCGTCCGGTCATCGTGTGTGTCTCCCGGCTGGTCCGGCGCAAGGGCCAGGACCTGCTGATCGACGCCCTGCCCGCCGTCCGCCGCGCGGTTCCGGACGCCGCGCTGCTGCTGGTCGGGTCCGGGCCCTACGAGGCGGACCTGCGCGTCCGGGCTGCCCGCGCCGGCGTCAGCGAGCACGTGGTGTTCGCCGGCGGCGTCGCCTTTCCCGAGCTGCCCGAGCACTATGCCGCCGGCGACGTGTTCGCGATGCCGTGCCGCACCCGCCGCCGGGGCCTCGACGTCGAAGGTCTCGGGATGGTCTACCTCGAGGCGTCGGCCACCGGGCTCCCCGTCGTCGCGGGCGACTCGGGCGGCGCGCCGGAGGCGGTGCGCGAGGGCGAGACCGGTTACGTCGTCGGCGGGCGCGATGTCAGCATGCTCACCGACCGGCTGGTCGCGCTGCTGTCCGACGCCGACCTGCGCGCCCGGATGGGCCGCGCCGGCCGGGCCTGGGTCGAGCGCGACTGGACCTGGGACGTGCGCGCCGCCCAGCTCCGCACCCTGCTGCAGCCCTGAGCGCGCGAAACGTCAGCGGGGTCTGGCGTCGGAGTAGAGCGCGGCGATCTGATCAGCGCACTCCTTGTGCACCACGTTGCGCTTGAGCTTGAGGGACGGGGTGAGCTGACCGCTCTCCTCGGTCCAGTCGGCCGGCAGGATCGTGAACTTGCGGATCGACTCGGCCTTGCTGACCGCCTTGTTCGCGTCGTCGATCGCGCCCTGGATCTCTGCCTGCAACGCGGGATCGTCGACGACGTCCGCGAGCGGGGTGTCCTCGGCCTTGCCGTGCTCGGACAGCCACTGCGGCATCGACTCGGGGTCGAGCGTGACCAGCGCACCGATGTAGGGCTTCTGGTCGCCGACCACGAGGCACTGGCTGATCAGGTAGTGGGCGCGGACGCGGTCCTCGAGCACTGCCGGCGCGACGTTCTTGCCGCCTGCGGTGACGATCAGCTCCTTCTTCCGTCCGGTGATCTTGACGTAGCCGTCCTGGTCGATCTCGCCGAGGTCGCCGGTGTGGAACCAGCCGTCGCCGTCGATCGCCTCCGCGGTCGCGTCCTCGTTCTGCCAGTAGCCGGCGAACACCATCGGCGAGCGGGCCAGCACTTCGCCGTCGTCGGCGATGCGGATCGTGACGTCGCCCACCGGCTGGCCGACCGTGCCGACCCGGATCGAGTCCGGCCGGTTCACGCAGATGCCGGCGGTGGTCTCGGTCAGGCCGTAGCCCTCGTAGATCGTGACGCCGGTCCCGCGGAAGAAGTGCCCGAGCCGCGCGCCGAGCGGCGCACCGCCGGACACCGCGGCGATGCACTCGCCGCCGAGCGCGGCGCGCAACTTGGAGTAGACCAGCCTGTCGAACACCGCGTGCTGCAGGCGCACCATCAGCCCCGGCTTGCCGTCGGCCTCGGAGTAGGCGATCGCGACCGCCTCGGCGCGGTCGAAGATCTTGCCCTTGCCCGAGGCGTGCGCACGCTGCTTGGCCGAGTTGTAGACCTTCTCGAACACGCGCGGGACGGCCAGCACGAACGTCGGCTTGAACTCGCCGAGGTCGTCGATGAGGTTCTTGACGTCCGGGGTGTGCCCGAGCGTGCACCCGACGTACAGGGCGCCGACCTCGATGACCCGGCCGAACACGTGCGCGATCGGCAGGAACAGCAGGGTGGACGTGCCCTCGTTGAAGAAGCTGCGCAGCACCTCGGCCAGCTCGGAGCACTCCGCGACGAAGCTGCGATGCAGCAGCCGGCAGCCCTTGGGACGTCCGGTGGTCCCCGAGGTGTAGATCAACGACGCGGTGTCGTCGAGCGTTACCGCCTGGCGCCGCTCGCGCACCGCGTCGTCGGAGATGTCCTTGCCGTCGCTCACCAGCGTGTCGATCGCGCCGCTGTCGATCGTCCAGAGGTGTTGGAAGTCCGGGGTGTGCTCGTGCACGGAATCGACGAGCGACGCGTGCTCGGCCGTCTCGACGACCGCGGCGCGGGCTCCGGAGTCGGACAGGATCCACTCGACCTGCTCGGCGCTGGACGTCTCGTAGATCGGGACGACGACCGCTCCGGCGGTGAACAGTGCGAAGTCGACGAGCGTCCACTCGTACCGCGTCTTGCTCATCACCGCGACGCGGTCACCGGCCTGGATGCCGGCCGCCATGAACCCCTTGGCAACGGCGGTGACCTCGTCGGCGAACGCGCGGGCGGTGACGTCCAGCCAGGATCCGTTCGTACGCCGGCGCAACGCCACGTGATCCGGACGCGATCGGGCGTTGTCGTAGACGATGTCTGCGACATTGCTCATCGAGAGCGTGGTGACGCTGCTGGCAACGTGGAACTCGCGCACCGGTTCGGCCGTCCCTTCCCCATGAACCGCGACTGGCCGTCACGATAACGATAGATGTTCTGCACGACACGCGCTAACGAGCGGCGGCGCAGGAACTGTGCCACGCTCGTCGCCGTGCCCGAGGTCGATGTGGTCGACGACACCTGGATCGGCGTGCCTGCGCACCTGCTCGGGTGCATCGTCGGCGATCCCGCGAACTGGCACGTCTGGTGGCCGGAACTCACCGTCGTGGTCCAGGAACGGCGCGGCGCGAAGGGCATGCGCTGGCAGGTGCCCAGCGGACGCGACGGTGCGGTCACCGGTTCGATGGAGATCTGGCTCGAACCGGCCGACGACGGCACGGTCGTGCACTACTTCGCCAGGTTCTCCGGTGCGCGTCGTCCGCTGCGGCCGCGCGAGCGCGTGCGGCTGCAGCACGAGTACCGCATCCGGATGAAGCAGGTGCTGTTCGCGATGGCCGACCGCGTCGACCCGGGCCGCATCGCCCGGCTCGGCGGGCCGCCGACCGGCATCCCGTAGCCTCAGCACCCATGGCCGCGGAGCAGTCGACCCAGTCGATCGACATCGACGCCGACCCGGCCGCGATCATGACGGTGATCGCCGATTTCGCGAATTATCCGACCTGGGCGGGCTCGGTGAAGAGCGCGGACGTGCTCGAGGACGGGCCGGACGGACGGGCCCGGCGGGTGCAGTTCACCCTCTCCGCGGGACCGGTCCGCGACGTGTACGAGCTGCGCTACGACTGGTCCGGTGACCGCTCGGTCGAGTGGGAATTGGTGCGCGGGCAGATGATGAAGGCACAGCAGGGCCGCTACCTGCTCGAAGCCACTCCGCAGGGCACCCACGTCACCTACTGGCTCAGCGTCGACCTCGCGATCCCGATGCTCGGACAGCTCAAGCGCAAGGCCGAGCGCGTCGTGATGGACCAGGCACTGCGCGAGCTCAAGCGTCGCGTGGAGAACCATTGAGAATCATCCTGTTCACCGGCAAGGGTGGGGTCGGCAAGACGACCACCGCGTCGGCGACCGCGCTGCGGCTGGCCGACCGCGGGTTGAAGACGCTGCTGTTGTCGACCGACGTCGCGCACTCCCTCGAGGACGCGCTGGACCTGCCGCTGTCCGGCGAGCCGACCGAGGTCGCGCCGGCGCTGTGGGCAGTGCAGATCGACCCGCAGACCCGCTTCGAGGCGGCCTGGCGCGACGTGCAGAACTTCCTGGTGGACATGCTGGCGCGCAGCGGCGTCGACCCGATCACCGCCGATGAACTCACCGTCCTCCCGGGCGTCGAGGAGGTACTCGCGCTGCTCGCGGTGCGCGAGCTCGCGGCCGCGGGGGACTGGGACGCGCTGGTGGTCGACTGCGCGCCGACCGCCGAGACGCTGCGGCTGCTCGCGCTGCCCGAGGCGCTGGGCTGGTACCTGCAGAAGGTGTTCCCCGCGCACCGGCGCATCGCCAAGGGCATCCGTCCGATCGCGAGCCTGCTCGGCCGCGGCGAGGTGATCCCGCCGGACAACCTGTTCGAGGCGCTGCTGCGGCTCAACGAGGATCTCGCCGCCGTCCGGCAGCTGCTCGGCGATCCGGCCATCACCAGCGTCCGGCTGGTGCTCACCCCGGAATCGGTCGTGGCCGCCGAAGCGCGGCGCACCTTCACCGCGCTCGCACTCTACGGCTACAGCGTCGATCTCGTCGTCGCGAACCGGGTGTTTCCGGCCGGCGACGACGCCTGGCGTGCCGGGTGGGCCCGCGCCCAGCAGACCCAGCTCGCGGCGATCCGCGAGTCGTTCGCCGGGCTGCCGGTGCGCGAGCTCACCTATCGCGCCGCGGAACCGGTCGGTGCACCGGCGCTGCGCGAGGTGGCCGACGACCTCTACGGCACGGCGGATCCGGCAGCCCTGGGCCCGGCGCGTGAGCTGCTGCGCGTGGACGCCGACGGCGGCGACTTCGTGCTGTCGATGCACCTGCCGCTCGCCGTCCGCTCCGGGGTGGACGTCGCCCGGGCCGGCGACGACCTGATCGTCACCGTGGGTGGGCACCGGCGGGTGCTCACGTTGCCCAGCGTGCTGCGGCGCTGCACGGTGGTGGGCGGCGACTTCGACGGCAGTGAGCTGTCCGTACGGTTCCGTCCCGACCCCGACATGTGGCCGAGCGAGCGACCGGGCGGGAACGGAGGCGGGCATGGCTGACGAGCACCCCCCGCGCCCGCCGTTCGCCGACGAGGCGACCCGCCTGCTCGGGATGCTGCAGGAGTGGACGCGGCAGACCTTCCCCGCCGCGCCGGAAGGGCACGAGGGCTCGGCGGCACCGGTGTGCCAGTGGTGCCCGCTGTGTCAGTTCATGTCCGTGTTGCGCGGCGACCGGCCGGAGGTGACCGAGCGGGTCGCCGAGGCCGGCAGCGCGATCGCCGCGGCGCTGCGCTCGGTGCTCGATGCCGCGACCAGCGCGAGCGCGCACGACGAACCCGAGCCCGCGCCGCGGGTGCAGCGCATCGACCTCGGCAACGGATCGGGCACTCCTTGAGCCTCCCGGGCGACCTCGCGATCGGCGTGGACATCGGTGGCACCAAGGTCGCCGCGGGGGTGGTGGACAGCGCCGGACGGGTGATCGACCGCGAGCGCCGGGACACGCCCGGAGCCGACGTCGCCCAGATCGAGGCGGTGATCGTCGAGGTCGTCGAGGCACTGCGCACGCGGCACGAGGTGGCCGCGGTCGGGATCGGCGCCGCAGGCTGGGTCGGCACCGACAACGCGACCGTGCTGTTCTCACCTCACCTGGCCTGGCGCGAGGAACCGCTGCGCGACGACCTCGCCCGGCGGATCGACGTTCCGCTCATCGTGGAGAACGACGCGAACGCGGCCGCGTGGGCCGAGTACCGCTTCGGCGTGGCTGCCGACCAGCCGGTGGTCGTCGTCGTCACGCTCGGCACCGGGATCGGCGGCGCGCTGCTCGTGGACGGCACGGTGTTCCGCGGTGCCTACGGCATTGCCTGCGAGTACGGGCACATGACCGTCGTCCCGGGCGGGCGGTTGTGCGCGTGCGGCAACCGCGGCTGCTGGGAGATGTACGCCTCCGGCCGTGCGCTCGCCCGCGACGCCCGCGAGCTGGCCGCCGATTCACCGGTCGCGGCCGCGCGCATGGTCGAGCTCGCCGGCAGCATCGAGGCGATCGACGGGCCGGTCGTGAGCGCGGCAGCCGCCGAGGGTGATCCCGCGGCGTTGTCGATCTGCACGACCATGGGCCGCTGGCTGGGCACCGGGCTCGCCAGCCTGGCCGCAGTGCTCGACCCGTCCATGTTCGTCATCGGCGGCGGCGTCTCCGCGGCGGGGGAGTTGCTCGTCGCTCCGGCGCGGCAGGAGTTCCGGCACACCCTCACCGGCCGCGGCTTCCGCCCGGTCGCCGCGATCGAGCCGGTCGCGCTGGGCCCGGACGCCGGCCTGATCGGCGCGGCCGACCTCGCCCGCCAGCGCGCGGCAGAAGGCTGACCGGGGTCGTGAGCGACCCGTCGGGTCCGGAGCTGGTGCGTACCGGCTACGACGAGCTGTCGACCCGGTACCGCGCCGACGACGCCGAGGCCGGGCAGTACGGCCCGTGGCTCGGCAGGCTCCACGCGGCCGTCCCGGCTGGCGCCCGCGTGCTCGACCCGGCGCAACCTTCGTCCAGGCAGACCTGACGGCCCTCGAACTCGACGCCGGCTCGTTCGACGCGGTCGTCGCGCTGTACTCGGTCATCCACGTCCCGCTGGATGCGCAACCCGCGCTGCTGGCGGCGTTCGCCCGCTGGCTGAGCCCCGGCGGCGTGCTGCTGATGACCGCCGGCTCGCGGGCCTGGACGGGGACCGAAACCGGCTGGCTGGGCGGCACCGCCACCATGTGGTGGTCGCACGCCGATGCCGCGACCTACCGCGGCTGGCTCGGCGACGCCGGCTTGCGCGTCGAGGACGAAGCGTTCGTCCCGGAGGGCGACGGCGGGCACAGCCTGTTCTGGGCGGTCCGTGCGGGCTGACCCACTCGGGTCGGTCGTTGCGTCGCGCAGGCGGCCAGGCACGATGGCGGGGTGCCGACGCTGCGCCTGCTCACCTACAACGTCCGCTCGATGCGCGACGACCGCGACGCGCTCGGGCGGGTGATCCGTGCAGCCGAACCGGACGTCGTGCTGGTGCAGGAGTCGCCGCGGTTCCTGCGCTGGCGCTCGCTGTGCGCCGAGCTCGCCCGGCGCAGCAACCTCGTCGTGGTGAGTGGGGGACGCCCGGCCGGATCGAACCTGATCCTCTCCACGCTCGGGGTCGACGTGGTCTCGACCCGCGATGTGCTGTTCAGCGTCGACCCGATGATGCACCAGCGCGGCACGGCCCTCGCTGTGCTGACCAAGGAGGGTGCGCGGTTCGCGGTGGCCGGGATCCATCTGGATCTGGAGGAGGCGCCGCGGTTGCGCCATGTCGGTGAGCTGGACCGCGTCATCGCGCAGTCGGTCCCGGCCGAGGTGCCGGTGATCGTCGCGGGTGATGCGAACGACGGGCCCGACTCGCTCACCTGGCAGGCGCTCGCCGCCGAGCGGCAGGACGCCGTTGGGGTCGCGCGGGGCAACGGCACGTTCACCTGGTCGGGCGAGGAACCCGGCAACCTCATCGACGGGATCTTCGTCGACCCGCGGCTGACCGTGGTCTCGGCGCAGGCGCTCGGTGGCCCGGACGTCGCGATCGCCAGCGACCACCGTCCGGTGCTGGCCGAGCTGGAACTCCAGCCGATCGGGTCAGCGACCTGATCGGCTCGGCAAGGTGTACGACAGGTGTAGTACACCTTGCGAAGCCCGACACCTCGCGGGCGCGGCAGCTCCGGAAGCCGGCAGCGCTACGCCCCGATCGGGCGCACCGTGTGCACGGCGTTGAGCCAGCGTTCGAGCGGCAGCATCCCGTGCCGGGCCGCGTCGATGCCCGCGTCGAGCAGCACCTCGTACGGGGTCGCCGCCAGTTCGGCCACCTGCGGGCGGGCGAAGAACGCGGCCCGGTCCGCCGGCGTGAACTCCTCCGGCGGCGTGCCGGTGAGCCGGCACCACAGTCGGCAGACCGTGGCCTCTGCGGATTCGTCGGTCGGCACGGTGATCACCTCCGTGCCAGCGAGAGTCCTCGCCCCAGACGGCCGCGAGCGCGCGGGCAGGCGTCCGGTCGGTGACCGCTCGGTAAACAGTCGACCTCGACGTGAAGGTCAGAGCACCGCGCCGTCGTCGTCGTCGTCGCGGTACTGGCGCAGCCGGGTGCCGAACAGGACGAGCGCGGTGATCACACCGCACACGCCGAGGAACAGGCTCATGGTGAAGGGCATCCCGAGCGGATCGCCGAACGCGAACAGCATCACCGAAACGACGATGAGCAGGATGCCGACCAGGATCGGCGCGGTCGGCCGGGGCAGCGGCGGCGGGTTGGGCGGCACGTAGTGCTCGTCGTCGAGCCAGGTGACGTCATCGGGGTCGTCTCCGGCGGCCTTCTCGGCGGCCGTCCCTGCGGTGTCTCGGGGCGCGCCGGCTCTGCCGAGCCGCAGCCGCCAGTCCTCGTCGGCGTCGCTGAGCGCGCGCTCGGCATCGCGGATCGCGGTGTGGGTGTCGACGTGCCAGTCGGCGATCAACGCGTTGAACTCGGCGTCGGTGTCGATACCTGCGAGCGGGTCGGACGGTGCGACCGCCGGCTCCGGCAGCTCGCCCGCGCGCAGCACGGCGGCCACGATGGTCCGCGCGTCCGCGCGCTCGCCGGAGGCGACGTAGAGCCGCAGCGCACCCTTCACCCCGGGCGCCTCGGCGAGGTAGGCGGCGATGCGCGCGCGCGAGAGCGCGGTCAGAAGATGTGGCGCGCGCTCGGCAGGTACGTCGGACAGCGCCACGTAGGACGAGGCGAGCAGCCCGTTGTTCCACGGCTGCGGCTGGTGCTCAGCCACCGGTGAGCTCCGCGGCGAGGTCGGCGAAGAACGTGACGCTGCCGGTGAAGATCGTCCGGGCGTCGTTGTCGAGCGTCGCGACGTGATAGCTGTCCTCGAGCAGGATCTCCTCGACCGAGGTCGAGGTCGCGCCGACCCGCAGCAACCGGGCGGACGTGTCGTCGACGACGTGGTCCTCGACGCTGCGGTAGAGCCGGATCGGTGCGGTCACCTTGTCCAGCTCCTCGGTCACGACCTTCCACAACTTGACGACCGAGGCGCCGGCGACGACCGGGGTGCGGTCGTTGGCAGGTTCCTCCACACCCGGCTTCTTGATGTCGCCGCCGAGGGAGGGCCGGGACTTGACCAGCCAGCTCACGTACGGCGCCATCTTCTCCTTCGCGTTGCTCGTGCCGAGGGACGGGTTCACCAGCACCAGGCCGGCGATCTTGTCGCCCTTCTGCTCGGCGAGGCGGGTCACCAGCGCCCCGCCCATCGACAGGCCCGCGGCGAAGACGATCTCGCAGCGGTCGGCCACCTCGGTATAGGCCTGCTCGATCGCCTCGTACCACTGCGGCCAGCGGGTGCGGTTGGTCTCTTGCCACGTCCCGCCGTGACCGGGCAGCAGCGGCAGGCGCACGGTGTAACCGGCCGCCGCCAGATGGTCGGCCCAGGGGCGCATGCTCGCCGGCGTCCCGGTGAAGCCGTGGCTGAGCACCACGCCGACCGGACCGCCGTCGTGGGCGAACGGTTGCTCGTCCGCGGCCCCGGACGGTGTCTCGCGCTGGTCGCGGTGTTCATCGTGCGTGCTTGCCACGGGTCCATCATGCCGCGCGGATGCGGTGCGGACGAGCGGCAGGCACTAGCCTGGGTACGTGTTCTACTGGCTGGCGAAGTTCGTCCTCATCGGGCCGGCCCTGCACGCCCTCTGGCGGCCCTGGGCCACCGGGCTGGAGAACATTCCGGACGACCGTCCGGCCATCCTCGCCAGCAGCCATCTGTCCTTCAGCGACTCGTTCTTCTTCCCGCTCCTGGTCAGGCGCAAGGTGACATTCCTGGCCAAGTCCGAGTACTTCACGACCCCCGGCATCAAGGGCCTGTTCTCGAAGCTGTTCTTCCGCGGCGTCGGGCAGGTGCCCATCGACCGCAGCGACTCCGACGCCTCGCGGGCCGCGCTGAACACCGGGCTGCGGGTGCTCGTCCAGGGCGATCTGCTCGGCATCTACCCCGAGGGCACCCGCTCGCCGGACGGCCGGCTCTACCGCGGCAAGACCGGTGTCGCCAGGCTGGCGCTCGAGTCCGGCGCCCTCGTGATCCCCTGCGCGATGATCGACACCGACAAGATCCAGCCGCAGGGCCGGCGGCTGCCCAAGCTGCGGCCCCGGCCGGGGGTGCGGATCGGCAAGCCGCTCGACTTCTCGCGCTACGAGGGCATGGCCGGTGACCACCTGGTCGAGCGTTCGATCACCGACGAGGTCATGTACGCGCTCATGCAGCTGTCCGGCCAGGAGTACGTCGACCAGTACGCCGCGGATGTCAAGAAGGCGCAGGGCAAGGACCGCGCCTTCGGCAGCGACTCCGACGCGCTGCGTGCGCGCCTGCCGCGCGCTTCCTAGCACATGCGCCGCTACTTCTACGACTGCGAGTTCATCGAGGACGGCACCACCATCGAGCT
This sequence comes from Jatrophihabitans sp., assembly GCA_036559305.1. Taxonomy (GTDB): domain Bacteria; phylum Actinomycetota; class Actinomycetes; order Mycobacteriales; family Jatrophihabitantaceae; genus RYN-133. Next base: position 3,410 of record DATBTJ010000081.1, on the reverse strand, counting down.
CGTCTCGATCGGCATGGTGGATGAGACCGGCCGCGAGTTCTACGCGGTGTCGACCGAGTTCGACCCGTCGCGCGCGATCGACTGGGTGCGCATCAACGTCCTGGACAAGTTGCCCTCGCCCGCCGACCGCGCGTGGCGCTCGCGCACGCAGATCCGCGAGGACCTGCTGGCGTTCCTGCTCGAACCCGGCGAGCCGATCGAGCTGTGGGCGTGGATGGCCGGTTACGACCACGTCGCGCTCGCCCAGTTGTGGGGCGACATGCGCGCGCTGCCGCGTCCGATCCCGCGCTTCACCCACGAGTTGCGCCAGCGCTGGGAGGACGCCGGCAGCCCGGCGCTGCCCGCCGCGCCCCGCGACCAGCACGACGCGCTCGCCGACGCGCGGCACAATTTCGCGCGCTGGCAAGCCCTCCCGTGAAGCCCGAGTTGTCCGTGTGTCGCGTCGTCGTGACGTCGCGACACACGGACAACTAGGGTCTGGGGCTATGCGAATCGGTGTGCTGACCGGCGGCGGCGACTGTCCCGGCCTGAACGCGGTCATCCGAGCGGTCGTCCGCAAGGGTGTCGGGGTCTACGGATACGAGTTCGTCGGGTTCCGGGACGGGTGGCGGGGCCCGCTCGAGAACGTGACCATCCCGCTCGGCGTGCCGGAGGTCCGCGGGATCCTGCCGCGGGGCGGCACGATCCTCGGGTCCTCGCGCACCAACCCGTTCAAGGTCGACCACGGCTTCGACAAGGTCGTGACGACCCTGCACGACAACGGCGTGGACGCGCTGATCGCGATCGGCGGCGAGGACACCCTCGGCGTCGCGACGCGGCTGGGCGAGATGGGCATCAACGTGGTCGGCGTCCCCAAGACCATCGACAACGACCTCAACGCCACCGACTACACCTTCGGCTTCGACACCGCGGTCAACATCGCGATGGAAGCGATCGACCGGCTGCACACGACCGCCGAGTCGCACCACCGCGCGCTGATCGTCGAGGTGATGGGACGCCACGCCGGCTGGATCGCGCTGCACGCCGGGATCGCCGGTGGCGCGAACGTCATCCTGATCCCCGAGCAGCCGTTCTCGCTGGAGCGGGTGTGCGCCTACGTCGAGAGCCGCTTCCAGTCGCACTACGCGCCGATCCTCGTGGTCGCCGAGGGCGCGACCCCGGACGGCGGCGAGAACGCGACGATCGACAAGGGCCTGGACGCGTTCGGGCACGTGCGCCTCGGCGGCATCGGCGAATGGCTCGCCGGTGAGATCGAGAAGCGCACCGGCAAGGAGGCCCGGACGACGGTGCTGGGCCACATCCAGCGCGGCGGCACGCCGTCGGCCTACGACCGGGTCCTCGCCACCCGCTTCGGCCTGCACGCCGTCGATGCGGTGCAGGCCGGCGCGTGGGGCTCGATGGTCGCCCTGCAGGGCACCGACATCGTCCGGGTGCCGCTGACCGAGGCGACCTCGCAGTTGAAGACGGTCCGTCCCGAGTTGTATGCGGAGGCCGAGGTCTTCTTCGGCTAGCGCAGGACGTTGACCGCGCGCGCGATCACCAGCAGTGAGGTGACCATCGCGGCGAGCGACTGCACCGCCATCAGCACCTTCGCGCGCGAGGTCAGCGGCAGTGTGTCGGTCGGGCTGAACGCGACCGAGTTGGTGATCGACAGGTACAGGTAGTCGACGAACACAGGCATCCAGACGCCGGGGGCGCCGAGTGCGAGCCGGGCGGTGCCCGGATCGTTCTGCGGGAACCAGAAGTCGTGCCTCTTGGCGGGAACCGCCGACGACGGCAACCGGGCGACCGCACCGCCGGCGTCGAGGTCCCAGTACAGCAGCGCGAACGCGATCATGTTGGTGATCCACACCTGCAGGGCAGCCACGAGCAGCTCACGACCGGGAGTCGGGTGCGCCGCCGTGAGGTCGCGGATCAGCAACCCCACCGAGACCGTGTTCATCACGATCAGCACCATTGCCAGGGCCAGACTCGCCAGCCGCGACCAGCGCGTCTCGGTGGTGATCCGGGTCGGATTGACCAGGACCACGCTGACGAGCAGCGCCGCCTCGATGACGGGGATGAGCCAGCGCGGCCCGAACAGCAGGTCGTGCGGCAGCGCGGCGTAGATCGCGGCTGCGACCACCACCGCCAGCGCCGGGATGAACCGCACCTCGCCGCGCCGGACGGCGACGCGATGCGAGAGGCGCCCGTCGGACGGTGTCACCAGGGCATCGTCACACGGCCCGCACCCGGCGCTCTCCCGGCTCGCCGTAACCTGGACGCGTGACCGCGGCCGACCTGTACCTCGACGCCTGGCGCGATCTCCCGGCAGCCCAGCAGCCGCCCTGGCCCGACGCCGCCGCGCTGCAGTCGGCCGCGTCGACCCTCGCCACGATGCCGCCGCTGGTGGTGGCCTCCGAGGTCGACCAGCTGCGCGAGCGGCTCGCGGCGGTCGCCAAGGGCGAGGCGTTCCTGCTCCAGGGCGGTGACTGCGCCGAAACCTTCCAGACCTCCTCGCAGGCCGACGTCGCCGGCAAGGTGCGGGTGCTGCTGCAGATGGCGGTCGTGCTCACCTACGGCGCGTCGATGCCGGTCGTCAAGCTCGGTCGGATCGCCGGCCAGTACGCCAAGCCACGGTCGTCCGACCTCGACGCCAGCGGTCGGCTGTCCTACCGCGGCGACATGGTCAACGACCTGACCGGCGACCGCACGCCGGACCCACGACGCATCCTGCGCGCGTACTCGACCGCGGCCTCGACGCTCAACCTCATGCGCGCCTACGCCGGTGGCGGCCTCGCCTCGCTCGATCGGGTGCACGCGTGGAACACCACGTTCGCGCGCTCGACCGAGACCGGCACCCGCTACGAGCGGCTGGCTGCCGAGATCGACCGCGCGGTGCGGTTCATGCGCGCGTGCGGCGTGAACGACGCCGCGCTGCAGGGCGTCGAGCTCTACGCCGGTCACGAGGCGCTCATCCTCGAGTACGAACGCGGGCTCACCCGCATCGAGGACGGCCGCGCGTACGACCTGTCCGCGCACTACGTGTGGGTCGGCGAGCGCACCCGCCAGCTGGACGGCGCGCACCTCGACTTCGTCTCGCGCATCGCCAACCCGATCGGCGTCAAGCTCGGTCCGTCCACCACACCGGAGTACGCGGCCGGACTGGTCGAGCGGCTCGACCCGCACGGCGTGCCCGGCCGGTTGACGCTGATCAGCCGGATGTCCAACGCGCTGGTGCGTGACCGGCTGCCGGCGATCGTCGAGAAGGTCGAGTCGACCGGGCACCTGGTGGTCTGGCAGTGCGACCCCATGCACGGCAACACCGAGGAGACCGCCGACGGCGTCAAGACCCGCCACCTGGACCGGATCATCGACGAGGTGGACGGATTCTTCGACGTGCACGCCGAGCTCGGCACGTATCCGGGCGG
>DATBTJ010000080.1:0-26907 GCA_036559305.1 Jatrophihabitans sp. | reverse complement strand
GGCACGTCCTTGGCGATGACGGCGCCTGCGCCGACGATCGAATCGTGTCCGACGGTGACGCCCGGCAGGATGGTCGCCGCCGCACCGATCCAGGCGTTCGCTTCGATGACGATCGGCGCCACGGTGATGTAGTCGTATCGTTCGGCCGGCTCGAGGGGGTGACCCTCGGTGATGAGGGTGACCTTCGGCGAGATCATCGTTCGTTCGCCGATCGTGATGCCGCCAAGATCCAGGAACGAGCAGGCGTGGCCCACCGAGGCCCGCTCACCGAGGCGGGTCCCGACACCTGATGTGCAGTAGAACGGCGGGAAGATGAACGCCTTCTCGGGATGCGGATCGTCGAGGAGCTCGCGGAGCACCGCGTGCCGCGCGTGGGCGTCGCGGAACGGCAGAAGGTTCAGCCGTGAGGTCAGATCCATCGCGATCTGAATCCGCTCGGCGAGCGCCTGCCACTCCGGGGATCGGGTCGGGATGCGTCGCTCCGGAAGCATCCGGCGATGCTCCCACCACGTCCGGCCGGACGAGGGGGAAAGATGGAGGGGTGAGTCTGGATCCTGAAGAGCTTTTCGAACTCGACGCAGATCGGCCGGACCTGTCCGGTGCGGTGCTCCTGCACAGCCTCGATGGTTTCGTCGACGCAGGCGCTGCGGCTCGGCTTGCTCGCGCGACGTTGCTCGCCGGCGAGGCGCCGGTGGTGGCCCGCTTCGACGTCGATCAACTGCACGACTACCGGGCGAGGCGTCCGGCCATGCACTTCGCTGTCGATCACTGGACCGCCTACGACGCTCCGCAATTGGTGGTGCACCTGCTGTACGACCAGGACGAGACGCCCTACCTCCTGCTCGCCGGGCCGGAGCCGGACAGTCAATGGGAGCGTTTCGCGGCCGCGGTCGCGTTGCTCGTGGAGCGGCTCGGGGTCCGGCTGGTCGTCGGCCTCGACGCGTTCCCGATGTCGGTTCCCCACAGCCGGCCGACGCCGATCATCGTGCACGGCTCGCGGCGGGAGCTGTTCGCCGACTACCGGGCCTGGCTGGGGCAGATCATGGTTCCCGCCAGTGCCGGCCACCTGCTCGAGTACCGTCTCGGCGCGGCTGACATCGACGCGCTCGGAATTGCCGCTCCTGTACCGCCGTACCTGTCCCAGACCGAGTACCCGACTGCCGCGCTGGCGCTGCTGCGTGAAGCCGGCGCGCGCGCCGGGCTCCGCTTCGACACGGCGAGCCTCGAAGACACCGAACGCGTCACCCGGGAGGCGATAGACCGCGAGGTCGCCGCGTCCGAGGAGCTGCAGACGCTGGTCGCCGCTCTCGAGCAGCAGTACGACGCCGCGGCCGCCGCGGCCCAGACCGCTCTCGCCGAGGGGGACCTGCCCTCTGCCGACGAGCTGGGAGCCGAGCTCGAGCGCTTTCTCGCCGACCAGTCGCGCGGCGACTGAGACACCACCGAGATGACCCCGGACTGATCCGCGCGCAGGTCAGTCCGGGTAGGCGATGTGCACATCGCGCGGCGAGGGCGCACCGGTGCCGCCTTCGAGCAGCGCCTTGAGGCTCATCAGGTAGGTCGCCCACTTGGTGCTGCAGTGGTGCATGAACTCGACCGGCTTCTCCCAGCCGGAATGAGTGAACAGCACCACCGTCCACTCGCCGTCGCTGCGCAGCTGCCAGTCGATGGTGGTGCCGACCCATTCCGCCGGCCCGTCGACGACCTCCCAGGTCACCCGCTCAGCGGGCACCGCGTCGATCACCTTCATGTCGAACCCGCCGGGCGGGAAGCGGAAGGCGATCGTCCCACCGGGGGACGGGTTGCCGGTCGTCGTCTCGGTCCACCACCCGGCGAGGCCGTCGATCGTCGTCAAGGCGTCGTACACCTTGGCGGGTGCGGTCTGCTCGACCGCGATCCTGTGCAGGATGTCCACCATCGTCTTCTCCTTCAGTTGTTGCGATCAGTGCTTCGTGGATGTGTTCGGCCGGCGCCCTTCTGGCGCTGGAGCTCTTCTGCGATGCGCTTGATGCGGTTCAGGCGCGAATCCCACGCCTTGCCCACGTCGTGCAGTTGCCGGACCGCACGGACGAGCTGGGCTTCGTCGACCTGGTAGCGCCGTTCGCGACCCATCGGTGTCGCGTGCACGACTCCCGCGCGATCGAGGACGCTCAGGTGTTTGCTCACCGCCTGGCGTGAGATCGGCAGGCGATCGCTCAGGCTGGTCGGCGTGCCGGACCCCTCCGCCAACAGCAGATCGACCAGGCGGCGCCTGACCGGATCGCCGAGCGCCGACCAGAGCTCGTCATCGACGGCGATGCTCATCGTGATGGCACCGTCGGCGCGTAACCCTGCAGCCTGCCCAGGAACAAGTCCCAACCGTGCTCGTGATCGTGGAACGCCTCCTCGAGTACGGCGGCCTCCCAGCCCTTCTCCCGCCAGCCGGTCTCGGTCAGGCGCAGCTTCGTGCCGGAGCCGGACGGCTCGAGCTCGAAGGTTGCCAGGAGCGCGTTGCCTGCATCCGGAAGCTGACCCTCGGGAGCGATCCAGCGGAAGGAGAACCTCCGGGGTGGGTCGACGTCGACGACCAGGATCGATTCGACCTGGTCGCGGTCACCCCACACCACCTCGCCGACCGAACCTGGCACCGGCTCGAACGACGCATCGTCGGGCCACCACATCTTGATGTGCTCCGGCCGACTGACCACGTCGAACACGATCTCCGGCGCGGCCTCGATGTAGACCTCGCGCTCGAGTTTTCCGAATTCCACCCGGCACCTCCAACAAGCAACCATCGGTTGCATGTCAGTCTGCCCGAGGCGTGCGAAATTCGCAACCGTTGGTTGCGTAACAACGTCGAGCGCAGGCGCCCGTGGGGCGCGAGCTAGGGTCGAAGGCTGACCCTCTGCTCTCCACCCCGAATAGGATCTTTGTGCGTTTAGCCGTGTTACTCGTGCTGCCGGTGGCAGTACTGGCCGCCTGTACGTCCACCTCGACGTCCACGCCGTCGTCCAATTCGCCGTCCGGCTCGGGTTCGGCGGTGGCCGCCGCGAAGGGCACCGGCGTCGGGGTCAAGGTCTCCGGCGGGTTCGGCGCCGCACCGCGGCTGAGCATTCCGGCCAAGCCGGCGCCGGCCGCGCTCACCCAGCAGACGCTGGTCCAGGGCAGTGGCGCGCCGGTGGTCAAGGGGGACACCCTGATCGCGAACTACCTGGGCCAGACCTGGGCGCCCAAGGCCGGCAAGTCCAGCGTCTTCGACAGTTCGTTCCAGCGCGGCTCGCCCGCGGCGTTCGTCATCGGCACCGGTGCCGTGATCCCCGGCTGGGACAAGACGCTGGTCGGCAAGAAGCTCGGAAGCCGAATGCTGCTGACCGTGCCGCCGACCGACGGCTACGGCCCGAAGGGCCAGCCGAACGCGGGCATCAGCGGAACGGACACCTTGGTGTTCGTCGTCGATCTGGTGGCCGAATACTCCCCGAACGCGTCCGCCCCGGGGACGGCCGTGACGCACCTGCCGAAGAGCGGCCTGCCCAAGGTCACGAACGTGCCCGGCAAGCAACCGCAGATCATCAGTACCAAGGCAGTCAAAGCTCCTACCAGGCCGACGTCGACGCTGCTCGTCACCGGTCACGGACCGAAGATCGACACCGCGAAGACGCTGGTGCTGCAGCTCGTGCAAACCGATCTGGCCACCGGGAAGCACACGCAATCCTCATGGGGCCGGGCACCGCAGACGATCGCTGCGAAAAGCGTCCTCGGCGTCGCCGACAAGCTGACCGGACAGCGCATCGGCAGCCGCGTGCTCGTTCTGCTCCCGCCGTCCCCGGCCAGGCCGGCGTCTCCGACGCAGGCCGCCCAGCCCCCGGCGCCGGCCAGCGTCCTGATCGTCGACGTGGTCGGCCAGTTCTGACCCGAGCCCCTCGCGCGCGGCACACTGCACCAGATCGACGGGCCGGCGGGTACGGCGGCAGCTCGGTCACTGAGTGATCATGACTGCATGGACGTTGTCGGGCCGCCCGACCGGGCACTGACCGCCTTCGGCCTCGAAGGCGCCGAGCTGGCGCCGCTGGTGGGCGGCCAGGGACGCTCGTGGCGGGCCGGCGATGTCGCGCTGAAGGAGGTTGATGCCGGCGGTGCCGACGCCGCGCAGTACGTCGCGGAGCTGTGCGCCGCACTGCCGAACTCCGACGATGTGCGGGTGCCGCGCCCGGTAGCGACCGCGTCAGGAGAGTGGGTCTGCGACGGCTGGGTCGCGTGGACGTGGTTGCCCGGCACGATCGCGACCGGCCGGTGGCCAGAGATCGTTGCGGCCGGCGCCGCCTTGCACCGTCTGTTCGCCGACGTGCCGCGACCGGGCTTTCTCGACGATCGCAACGACGTCTGGTCGGTCGGGGATCGGGTGGCGTGGGGCGAATTGCCGCTGGTCATCGACAACCAGAGTCTCCGCGCGCTCGGGCACATGCTTGCGCGCCATCTGCTGCCGTGCGCCGAACCGGATCAGCTGGTGCACGGCGATCTCACCGGCAACGTGCTGCTCTGCGAGGGACGGCCTCCCGCGGTCATCGACATCAGTTGCTACTGGCGTCCGGCAAGTTGGGCATCGGCCGTCGTCGTTGCCGACGCCCTGGCCTGGCACGGCGCCGGTCGTGAGGTAGTGACCTTGGTGCCGGGGTCCCAGCAGGCGGCAATGGTGGCGCGCGCGACGCTCTACAGGTTGATCACCTCCGATCGCCACGCCGCCACCCTCGACGCGGCACAACGACAGCCCTACCTGGCGAGATCCGCCGCCGCGTACGCCCGCGTTCTCAGGGAGCTCGACGCGCTCGACACTGGCAGGACCGAGGTCGCGGGCTCGTCCCGGCCGCAATAGCGATTCAGCACGGCCGCGGCGGCATTGCGACCAGGCTCGCGCCGGTCGACGGCGGCAGTGGCCCCGTTCCTGACGACATTCAGCGTGGCGGCGTTGTTCGTGGCGGTCTGCGGGCCGCGACCGTGTGCCGGCAGTGTCGAAGTGACGTCATGTCGGCGAGATAGTCGCGAAGACGCTTGTTCTGCAACACGGCCCAGGGGGCACGATTGCCGCTCGTCCCATGCGGTGCAACGCGGGTGCGCGCCTTCCAATCCTCAGTGACGTTGGTGAGGCCGTACGGACCGAGCCTGCTCCCGGAACTTGTCGGGGTTGATGGATGTGCGGCGGTGATCCTGGAGGCTTGAGCCCTTTCGAAGATCTTCGTCAGCTCTTCCCAAGGTCTGTGAACACCGACATAGTTCGGATCTCCGCGACGGGTGCGAAGGATCGGGGGGCTCACATGTGTTTGCGCCGCGATCGCGTCGGCGGCCGCTGGTGAGCGACGCTGCGCGGCAGCGCGTCACCTTCTCGCAGGTCTTCGCCGACCGCGAGTTCCGGGCGGTGTGGCTGGCCGATGCGCAGTCGGCGCTCGGCGATCAGCTCTCGCGCGTCGCGCTGTCCGTGCTGGTGTACGACCGGTCGGGTTCGGCGTTGCTGACCGCGCTGGTGTACGCCGTGACGTTCCTGCCCGCGCTGTTCGGTGGGCTGCTGCTGGGCGGTGTGGCCGACCGGTTCCCGCACCGCACGACGCTCGTGGCCTGCAACCTGCTTCGCGCAGGGCTCGTGGGCACCATGGCCGTGTCGGGGATGCCCATCGCGGTCCTGGTGGTACTGGTCTTCGCGTCCACGGCGGCCGCGGCGCCGTTCGACTCGGCGAACTCGGCGATGCTCGCCGACATTCTCGAGGGGGAGCGCTACGAGGTCGCCTCCTCGGCCCGCACGATCACCCACCAGCTCGCGCAGGTCGGGGGATTCGCGGCGGGAGGCATCGTGCTGACGAGCCTCACCCCGAGGATCGGACTGCTCGCCGACGCGGGCACGTTCCTGATCGCCGCGGCGCTCGTGCGGCTGGTCGTGCGGCTGCGTCCGGCACCGCGCGAGGGCCATGACGACGAGGCGTACCTGCGCTCGATCATCGAGGGCATCGCCGTCGTGCGGCAAACCCCGAAGCTGCGCGTGCTGCTCGGACTCGCGTGGCTGATGGGCCTGCTGGTCGTCCCGGAGGGCCTGGCCGTCCCGTACGCCGCAGCGATCCACGCATCGACCGCCGGGGTGGGCCTGCTGTTGGCCGCCGGTCCGGCCGGCACCGCCGTCGGATCCGCACTGTTCATGAAGCTCCTCACCGACGAGCGACGCACCCGGGTCATCGGCGTGCTGGCCGCGCTCGGCGGGCTGCCGTTGGCGGCGTGCGGGTGGCATCCGGCGCTGGCCGTGTCGGCTGTGCTGTGGGCACTGAGCGGTGCGTGTGGTGCCTACCTGACGCAGGTGATGCCGCAGTACGTGCGCGCCGCGCCGACGGCTCGGCGCGGGCAGGCGATCGGCATCGCCGCCTCGGGGCTGATGGCGGTGCAGGGGCTGGGCATCCTGCTCGGCGGTGTCGTCGCCGCCGAGGCGAACCCGGCTCTCGCCGTCGCCCTGGCCGGCACGCTCGTCACCGTTCTTGCGGGGACAGCCGCGCTTCGCTGGCAGCGCCTGCTCGCCGGCGATCACACACTTCCTACCGCCGTGCCGGTCGATCCGGCGACGGTGGTCGTCTGACCCCAGGCGAGCTGGAAGCACAACGTCATCCGAGCGAAGGGAGGGGGTGGACAGCATGGTGGAGAGCGCCCGCTGGAGCTAGTCCTCATCCGTCCGCGTGGTGCCGATCATTCGACGTCGGCACCGCGCGGACGCACGTCTGTCGGGAAACGACTCAGCGCGAGACCTGGCGGCGCCGGTACGCGGCGGCCTTGACCCGGCTCTGGCAGCGTTGCGAGCAGAACTGCCGGTGCGCGTTCTTGGAGAAGTCGACCCAGACCCGGTCACAGGCCGGTGCTCGACACACGCCGAAGCGGTGGACTAGGTCGCCACCGATCGCCATCGCCAGCCCGGCGGCGAGGCCGGCGGACCAGCCGGCAGCGAACGTCTCGTTCGGCCCGTGGAAATGGATCCGGACCTGGCCCGACCCCTCCGTGTCGAGCCGGGGCCGTGCGCCGGACCCCTCGAGCATCGCGTTGACCTCGCGCGCGGCCGCGGCTAGGTCGCCGGCGTCCAGGTGCTCGATGACCTGCCGGCTGCGGGCGGCCCAGGGCACGAGTTCCGCCGCCTCGCGTGCGGTGCACCGGACGGTGTAATCAGTTGTGCCGAGAGCTTCGCGGACGGCGCCGGGCAGCGAATCGGCGCCGGGCCGGCCTGCCTCACGACCCTCGCGCAGGCCGGGGGTGAGCGCGTTGACCAGCGCGACGGTGAGCGTCGCCAATCTCTCCACGTGACCGTTGAACGGCATTTACACAGTCACCTAGGCTCCGAGTCATGTCACTGTTGATTTCGCGTATGACAGTAACGCATGCCGTGATCGTGATACGCGTCGTGAACCGGCTGGCCGGCTTCGGGATGAGCTTCCTCGGGCTGCGCCTGGCCGCCGGCGCGCACCTGGAGCTCAACATCGTCGCATTGGTGCTGGCGCTGTTCGGGGTGAGCACGATCGCCTCGCGGCTGCTCGGCGGTGCCCTGGCCCTGCGGGTCGGCACCCGCGCGTCGATGGTGACCGGGCTGACCGCCTGCGGCCTGGCGCAGTTGACGATCGGCTTCGCGAACGCGACCACCGTCCTGGTCGCCGCGGTCGTGCTTCTCGGGTTGTCCTACGAGCTCATCGAACCGGCCACTCAGGTCGTCATCGCCGCCGGCTCGGCGCGAGATCAACTCGCAGCGGGCTTCGCGCTGCTGTGGGCTGCCACCTCGATAGCCGGCGTCGTGTCCGGTCTGCTGGTGGTCGTGCTGACGCCATTCGGCGTGCCGGCGCTGTTCCTCGTCGACGGGCTGTCAAGCCTGCTGGCGGCGGCGCTCGCGCTGCGCATGTGTCCGACCCGCCGGCCCTGCCGGGCGCCGACGACTCGTTCGCGACTGCGGGATGCGGCGACGCCGCGGCTGCTGGCCTGGACGGGCATCGGCACCGGATACGCCACCCTGGCGATGATCGTCGTGCTCATGCTCCCGCTCGCGGTCCGCGCGGCGGGACAACCCCGCTGGCTGACCGGCGCCGTGCTGGCGGCGGGGGCCGCGAGCGCGCTGGTCGCCCAACGCGGCCTGCGCCGGTGGGGATCTCGGGTCGCCACCCGGCCCGTGCTCGCGCTCGGGCACCTGCTCCTCGCAGCGGGAACCGGGTTGTGGACTCTCCCGCACCCCGCCGCCTACCTGCTCGGCGCGGTCTTCGAGGGAGCGTCGGGATCGCTGCTCATCGGGACCTACCAGGCCACCGCGGCCCGACTCAACGAACCCGGGCTCGGCGCCGCGACGATGGCGATCTTCGGTCTCTGCTGGGGAGTCGCGACCACAGCAGCCCCGCTCATCGGCGGGCAACTGCTGAGCTACGGACCCGTCATGCTCTGGGGTTCGGTCGCAGCAGCCAGTCTCGGCGCGGCGGCCCTGGCGCTGGTGCCGAACCGCTGCATCGCCGATCCGGATCGATCGGCAGCGACCGTGGACGGTGTCCGGACCGTGCCGGGTCAGCGGCCGGCCGTGGCCCCGACGAATCCCGTCAGGCTGCTACCGAGCGACGCGACGGCGGCGGTGAGTTCCGGTTCGTCGTAGAAGGCGAAGGACAGGCGCAGGCAGTTGGTGTGGCGGCCGCCGGGGGAGCAGACCGGTCCGGGCTGGAACCCGGCTCCGGCCGCACGCGCGACCGGCAGGAACGCGGTGGCGTCGAAGGATTCTGCCCCGCGCAGCCAGAAGAAGTAGCCGGCGTCAGGGCGGCGGTAGGTGACGCCCGCGGGCAGGTGGGCCTGCAACGCCTCGTCCATGGTTGTCAGCCGGCGGTAGAGGGTGCGGCGGAGTTGCTCGAGGTGGGCGACGAGTCCGCCGTCGCGCACGACGGACGCGATGAGGGCAGACGTGAACGGGTTCAGCCCGCCGCCGCTGATCAGCTGGCCCCGGGACGCGAGAGCGTCGAGCAGGTTCTCACTCGACTGGATCCAGCCGAGCCGCAGGCCCGGCGCGAGGATCTTCGAGAATGTCCCGAGCGACACCACGACGCCCGAGTCGACGTGGGCGGCAAGCGGTTCCGGGGCGGACCCGGTGTAGTGCAGGAGCTGGTAGACCTCGTCGGCCAGGACGAGGAAGTCGTGTTCGCGAGCCAACTCGACCAGCCTGCGCCGTCGCTCGGTCGGCATCGATGCGCCGGTCGGGTTCTGCCCGGACGCGATGACATAGAGCATCCGCGGCGAGTACCTGGCCAGCTGCGCCTCCAGGTCATCGAGGCGCAGTCCCTCGTCGTCGACAGCGATGCCGACGACCCGCAGACCGTGATCGGCGAAGATGCGTAGGGCGAAAAAGTACGTCGGATCCTCGACGAACACGACGTCGCCCGGCCTCGTCAGCGCGGCGCAGCACAGATCGATCGCCTGGGAGGTCCCGTTGCTGATCATCAGCTGGCCCGCATCGACTCCCAGCCCGTACTGCTCGGCGAGGAAGTCGGCGAGCGCCGCGCGTGCGAACCCGGCGCCGCGCTCCGGCCCGTACTGCAGACCGAGCTGGTGCCCCCCTGCTCCGGCTGCACGCATCGCGCGCGTGATCAGGTCGACAGGCATGATCGCGTCCTGCGGCTGACCGATTCCGAGATCGACGACGCCGGGCGCAGGCTGCACCTGGGTTTCCTGGTGCGCCGGTGGCTGCGTCATCGCTCCATCATCGCGCTGGTCGGCGCCCGACCGCGCAGCGGTCAGCGACGTCAGGGAGTGCCGCGGCGAGCCGCCGGCGACACCGGCGGTTGCACGTGGGGACGAAGGACGCTGATCGCGTGATCGACCGCGACCGCATCGAGGCAGATGTGGAACGACAGTCGAAGCCGCTCGGCGCGCAGTGACGCGGCGATGCCCGCGCGGGCCAGCGACTCGGCGGCATCTGGTCCGACGCGCAGCGACACGATCGCCGAGTCCGACGCGTCGAGTCCGATGCCGACCCGGAAGCGGTTGGCCAGATCGAGAGAGTAGGCATGGAGGCCCTCGGCGCCGAGTTCGGCGAGCAGCCGAGGGAGGGCGCCGCGCCGACCCACGAATGCCAGGCCGGTGAGACGTCGAACCGGCGCGCGTCGGACGCCAGTCGCAGTGTGGTGCCGTAGATGCTCGACCATGGCGACTCGCCGGCGTACCAACCGGCCAGATGCGGTGTGAGCGTGGGCAGCAGCGCGGTTTGTACCGTGAGGTAGGCGGTGCCGCGCGGCGAGAGCAACCACTTGTAGCCGCCGCAGACGGTGTAGGCGTAGCGGCTCGCGTCGACCGGCAACCATCCCACTGCCTGCGTCGTGTCGAGCAGGATCTGTGCGCCGTGTGCTTCGCTCGCGGCGCGCAACTCATCGAGGTCGACGAGCGCGCCGTCGGCAGACTGCACGGCGGAGACGGCGATCAGAGTGGTGCGCGATGTCACCGATTCGGCGAGCCGCTGAAGGGGAACCTCGCGCACGCTGATGCCGCGCTCGGCCTGGACCAGGAACGGGTAGAGGATGCTGGTGAAGTCGCCTGTTGCGACCAACACCTCTGAGTTGTCCGGCAGATTCGCCGCTACCAGTCCGGCAAACACCGACACCTGACTGCCGACCGCGACGGCGCTCGCGTCGACGCCGACGAGGTGTGCGTACGCCGCCCGAGCGTCGGCAACGGCCGTGTCGAACGTCGTGATGATGCTGGTCCCGGACCGCCAGTGCGCGAGCGCCCCCTGCAGCGCCGTCCAACTGCGGCGCGGCGGCAAACCCATTGTGGCGGTGTCGAGATAGTCGACCTCGGCGTCGAACTCCGCGTGCGCTGCAGCGAATGCAGCAGCGTTGATGTCAGCGCGGGCGGCCACTAGTTCTGCGGGAACAAGTTCTGCGACGCGTCCTGCGGGTCGAGGTTCGTGGTGATGCGCGCCAAGCTCTCGACAGTGATGCGGTAGTGGTCGTCGCTCACGCCCGCGAACATGAGCTTGCGGTGCTCGGCGACCGTCGCCGTCAGGCGAGCGAGCATCGTGCGGCCGTCATCGGTCAGCGTCCACGTTGCGTCTGCGTTTCCGGTTGCCCAGCCACGTTCCTGCAACTGTGCGAGCAATCTGTCGACGGCACCGGTGTCGTTCGCGACGAACATCGCCATCGCCTGCGCGCAGTCGGCAACGCTCGCCGGTTCTGCACGCTGCACCGTGTTCAGGATCTGCCAGAGCCGACGGTCGACACCTTCGGACTGGAACAGTTCGTCCATCGACGACTCGAACAAGGAGTCGACGCGGCGGAGCCAGAAGCCGAGAGGCACTCGTGTCGCGTCGCTCATACGGTCACGGTACCGGCGTCGTCGCACAGCGCAGGCTCTTCGAAAAGCGTGGAAGAATCATTCGCGCGCTGCGGTCGGTCCGGGTGTCACACTCCTTCGCACGGAACTGTCATTGTGTTGACCGGAAAGGATCGACTGATGATCGACACTGCCGCCTCCACGTCGATCGTCGTGAACCCCATCGGTTGGGTGCGGTCCGGATTGACGATGCTCGATGCCGCGCCGCGCCAGCCGGACGAGGGGGCGCCGCCGGCGACGCTGGAGCTGTTGACCGGGTTCGAGGAACTGCTCGACGGCTTGGCTGTCGGCGATCGTGTCGTCGTCGTCACCTGGTTGCATCGTGCCGATCGCAGCGCTCGGACCACCCACCCGCGCGGTGACGTCACCCGACCCGTTGCGGGCGTCTTCGCGACGCGCTCACCCGATCGTCCGAATCCGATCGGCCTGCATACCACCACGATCGAACGCATCGACGGCGCTCGAGTGCAGGTGAATTGCCTGGAAGCGGTGGACGGCACGCCGATCCTGGACCTCAAGCCGACGCTCGACGAGGTCCCGGCTCGCTGAGTTCGAAGTTGCGGCATCCGCTACGTTTAGGGTGTGTTTACCGGTAAACCTAAGGAACAGGATCCGTCCGACCGGGCGACGTTCTGCGCGCTGGGCCTGCAGGTGCTGGTGAACGCGTTGGTGTACTCCACCTACCTGGCGCGGTTGCCGGACCTGCGGACCCGGGCCGGGGTCGATCTCAGCACGGTCGCCGGGATCATGACGCTCGGCAACCTGTCCGGGCTGTGCGCATCGCTGGCCGCGACGCGGCTGGCGGCGCGGTTCGGCAGCCGGGCGATCATGATCTGGGTGGCTCCGGTGTACGTGCTGGCGTTGCCGCTGCTCACGATCGCCCACGGGCCCGTGTCACTGCTGGGCGCGGTGGTGCTGATGATGATCACCAACGTGATCGTCGATGTGGCCGTCACCGTGCAGAAGGCGGTGTTCGGGGCCCGGCGCGGGATGCCGGTGATGGGCCGGCTCAGCGCCGTCTACAGCCTGGGCACGCTCTGCGGTGGCCTGCTCGCCGCCGCGATGGCCACCGCCAAGGTTGCCGTCACGCTCCATCTGGCCGGGCTCGCCGTCGTGATCTGCGCGGTGTTGGTCCGGGTCCGGCGGGGGCTGCTGAGCGATGATGCGATGCCCACCCAGGACGACGGCGGGCACGATGCGACGCGCCCGGTCGGCGGCCTGCGCGTGCTGCTCGTCCTCGCCGCGGTGAGCGCGCTGATCGTGCCTCTCGACATCGGCCCGGGCGAGTTCGCCACCTTCCGGCTGCGCGACGATCTGCACCTGGCAGCGGCTGCGGCCGCGGTGGGCTATGTCTGCTTCACTGCGGGCATGCTCGGCGGCCGGCTGGTCAGCGACCGGCTCTCGGTGGTGCTGGGACGGCGGCGGCTGTTCGCCGGCGGCACCGCGATCGCCGCTGCCGCAACCGTCCTGTTCGCCGTGGTCGGGCTTCCAGTCGCCGCGTACCCGGGCCTGGTGCTGGCCGGGCTGGGCTGTGGCGTGCTGGCTCCGGTGCTGGCCGAAGCGGCCAGCCGGATCGGTGATCAGCACAGCGGGCTGCGAGCCATGTTCGTCGGCAACCGGCTCGCCGGGCTGCTCACCCCGCTGCTGATGGGGCGCCTCGTCGGGCACGGCTTGCCGGTGGGTGCCGCGCTCGCCACCGTGTGCCTTCCCTGCGCGGCCGCGGCGCTCGTCGTGGGTATCTGGTTGTTCGGGCGCTCGTTGGCCGGTGCTCAGGTCCGGCTCCGCCTGCCGGCCCGCGAGAACGTGCCGTGACCGCCCTGGAACCGCAGAGGGGAGGCGCCCGATGAAGATCACGATGCAAGATGTCGCGGACGCGGTCGGGGTGTCGAGAATGACGATCTCGAACGCCTACTCCAGACCTGACAAACTCTCTGCGGCGTTGCGCGAGCGGATCTTCGAGGCCGCCCGCACGCTCGGTTACACCGGCCCCGACGCTGCCGCGCGGGCCTTCGCGCGAGGCTCGACCGGCGTCGTCGGCATCATCCTCACCGACACCCCGGCCGAAGCATTCGTCGACGAGGTGGCGGTCTCGCTGATGGCAGCCATCGCCGACCAGCTCGCCGACCGCGGGCTCGCCATGGCGCTCGTGCCCGGCCGGGTCACCGCCGACCGGGTCCCCGCTCGCGACCTCGCCCTCGATGGCGCGATCGGCTACGGCTGCTCGGCCGACTCGGCCGCATTCGGTCTCATGATCGGCCGGCGGGTGCCGCTGGTGACGGTCGACCAGCCGCCTGTCGACGGCGTCCCGGCAGTCAACATCGACGATTACGGCGGGGCGCGACAAGCGGCCGAGCACCTCGCCCGGCTCGGTCATCGCCGGGTTGCCGCCGTGACCGTCGCCATGGACCAGGACGTAGCCGGCCACGCGGCCGAACGCCTGCGCGGCTGGCGCGACGGGCTGGCCGATCGCGAGCTGCAGGTTGCCGCGCGTCCGGGCACTCTCACCGAGGCCCACGGCTACGAGCTCGCCCGCAGCGTCCTCGACTCGCCCGAGCGGCCGACCGCCGTCGTGTGCTTCTCCGACACCGCCGCGCTCGGAGTGCTGCGCGCGGCGGATGACGTGGGCCTGAGCGTGCCGGAGGACCTATCGGTCGTCGGATTCGACGACAGCACCGCGGCCGCCCGTGCCGGGCTGAGCACGGTCCATCAGGACGTCCCCGCAAAAGGTCGGGCCGCTGTGCAGGCTCTCTACGAGGTGATGGACGCCGACGACACGGCCGCGGCCGACCCGAACCCGCGCATCCTGCTGCCGACGCAATTGACGCCGCGCACCTCGACAGCGCCGCCCCGGCGGCCGGCTGCACCTGACCGCTCGGGCCGATGAACGATCGCTGATGTGTGACCTGCGCGCCCGCCCAGCCGCCACTAAGCTCCTACTTCGTTGTAGGAGTAGCAGGAGGTCGGCAGATGACGGTGACGGCAGTGCTCGCGACCGGTGAGCAGTACCTGGGCGATGCGGGCGACTTCCTGCTGATCAACAGGTTCGCCCGGCGCACCGGGTGGTTGCACGGCTTCATGACCTTCTACGCCGAGACGCTCGGTCTCGTGGTGTGCGCGGTGCTGTTGGCGCTCGGCTGGTGGGTGGCGCGCCGCGCGCGCGACCCGCGGGCGATGGCGAGCCTGGTCTGGGCCGGCGTCGGCACGCTGGTCGCGGTCGGGATCAACCAGCCGATCGTCTCCGCGGTGCACGAGCGGCGCCCGTACCAGAGCATCCCGCACATGCTGCTGCTGGTCAGCCGCTCGAGTGACTACGGGTTCCCGTCCGACCACGCGACGATGGCCGGCGCGGTCGCGGCCGGGCTGTGCTTCGTCAACCGTCGGCTGGGGATCGCCGCGTGGGTGGCTGCGTTGCTGCTCGCGTTCGCCCGCGTGTACGTCGGTGCGCACTACCCGCACGACGTGATCGCCGGGCTGCTGCTCGGCGCGGCCGTGATCGTCGTCGGTCGCCCTCTCGCGGTGCCGCTGCTGACTGCGCTGATCCGGCGGCTGTCGACAACCCCGCTTCGTCCGGTGCTGACCGCCGCCCCGGAACACGCCGCGGTTGTAGCCGGCCGACGAGACGGCCGTGCAGTGGACGTCGCGTCCGCGGAGGGACCCCAGTAGATTGCGCGCAGCGCCCGCGGACGCGAGCGGGAGGGGAGCGCGATGACCGGCAGCCACGCCGAGCTGAACGAGACGCTGGCCCGCTGGCCGCGGGCCCCGCTCGCGCTGCTGCCGACACCGATCCACCGGATCGAGAACTTCAGCCGCGAGCTCGGCGGCCCGCAACTGTGGATCAAGCGCGACGACCTCACCGGCCTCGAGGGTGGCGGGAACAAGACCCGCAAGCTCGAGTACCTCGTCGGCGACGCGCTTGCCGCAGGTGCCGACATGCTCGTGACGGTCGGGGCGATCCAGTCCAACCACACCCGGCAGACGGCGGCGGCCGCCGCGCGGCACAACCTCAAGTGCGCGCTGTTGCACTTCGGCTGGTCGAAGGACGCCGGGCCCTCGTACCGGCGGACCGGGAACATCTTGTTGAGCAGCCTGATGGGCGCTGATCTCTACCTGGACGAGACACCTCGTCCGATCGAGGATCAGAGCCCGTTGATCGGGTTCGTCGAGCAGCTCCGGCGAGCCGGACACAACCCCTACCTGATCCCGGGCGGCGCGTCCGAGCACCGGCTGGGCAGTTTCGGTTACCTACGGTGTGCCGCAGAGATCGTCGAGCAGAGCAGGGAATCCGGCGTCCGGTTCCAGCACCTGGTGCACTGCACCGGAAGCAGCAGCACACAGGCGGGATTGCTGGCCGGCTTTGCGTTCATGGCAGAGCCGATCCCGGTCATCGGCGTCGCGGACGACCACGAGACCGAGATCAAACGCGCGCGCGTTCTCGACCTCGCCAACGCCACGCTCGCCGAGCTCGGGGTGACCGTTCGGCTGCGTGCCGAGGACGTCGAGATCATCGCCGCCGACCGCAGCGAGTACGGCGAAGCCGAACCGGAGACCTTCGAACTCGTCCGCCGCTTCGCCCGCGCCGAGGGACTCGTCGCCGACCCGGTCTATGAGGGAAAAGCCCTACGGGGCCTGGAGAAACTCGTCGGCGAAGGTCGCTTCGACCCAGCTGCGAACGTGCTCCTGCTTCACCTCGGCGGCACTCCCGCTGTGCACGCCTACGCCGATCAGTTCGGCGCTCCTGCCTTCAGGCCGCTACCGACCGAACAATCCTGAGACGCCGCAGCAGTTGCCCTCGCGGGCGCTCAGCCGCCGAGCACCTTGGCGAGGTCGACGGGCAGCACATGCAGCCGGTTCAGCCGTTCGCCGGGGTATCGCCCGAAGTTCTTCCAGTCGGCGCAGATGAACATGGCCTGCTCGCTCAGCGGCCGGGTGAACACGAACTTCTGGATGAGGGCCGGGTCGTAGAAGCCGAGCCAGTCGCCGGGCTGCCCGATGTCGAGCAACCTGTTGTGCGGGCGCTCGGTGAGCTGACACGGACTCTTGGCGCACCAGAGACTGCGCTGGCCCGGGTGCCGGAACACCTTCGTCCACGGGCCCCAGGGCTTGGGGGCGGTGTAGAAGCTCAGCTCGGTGAAGGGGGTCTCGCTCTTCCTCGGGAAGTCGGTGCGCGCGTGGGAGAAGTAGAACGTCAACAACACGTACCGCTTCAGGCTCGGCACGTACTGGATCGCCGGCTGACTGAGGCCGTGTTCGGCGTCCAGCACGTGGGTCGCACCGGCCGACGAACTCGTCCACTTCTGCCGCTTGCCGCCGACGGGACCGTGATAGAACTGCCAGGCTGTCGCGTCCTGCACCTTGTGCAGCGGTACGCGGGCCAGCCTCAGATAGTTGCCGTTGTAGGCGTAGCCGTCGGTCGATGCGGAGTACAGGTACTTGTTCGCGCCGTCGACCGCGTGCGTGTTGCCGGGCCCGTACTGGACGAAGAACGGTGCGGAGAACTGCTTGCCGGGGAACATCGCCCGGTACCGGTGCAGGGTGCTGTCCCACGGCGGCGCCGCACCGTCGGCAGAGGTCGTGCCCCACGGATTGGTCCACGTGCGGCCGCCGTCGAGCGACTTCATGATGCTCGCGTCGAAGGACGGTTGGATCCCGTTGCTCTGCCGACCTCGCGAACAGCCGTGCAACTGCCGGGCGACGGTGAGGTAGACGACCTTGCCGATGCGGGTGATCCCGCCGGTCTTCCACGAGCAGCCGTCCCGGTTGGCGTCACCGCCGCCCCGCCGGCCGTAGCTGGTCATGCAGTTGACGGTCTTCGCACCCAGGTCGTCGGGACTCGAGCCGGCCATGCTCATGATGGTGATGTCGGAGCCCCGTGCCGAGCACGAGCCGTTGACACCGGTCGAGTCGTCGGCCGTGCTGAGGATGTCACCCGACGGTCCCACCGTGTTGTAGAAGGCGTCGTCGTTGACGTGCGGGAAGTAGAACGGCCTCGAGAAGAACCCGCTCGGCGGCTGGTCCTGCGGGCCGGAGGGCGAACCGACCGACGGCGCCACGACCGGAGGAAGAACCGACGGGGACGAGTGTGCCGGCCGCGCGGTCGGGCTGCAGTCGGCAAGCAGCAGGGTCAGGGACAGCAGGGCCACGCAGAGTCGCGACCTGCGCATCTGTTCGCCCTTTCCGATCGCGACCGCGTTGCCGCCCACGTCCGCCGATCTTCCGGCGGCGGCGCCACGCTACCTCCGCGTCCCTGGGATGATGCTTTGCCCGCAGGGCGGGAGGCGCCGCAGGTCACAGCCGCGGGCCGAGCAGATCCCACCGGTTGCCGGCCACGTCGACGAAGACTGCGACGGTGCCGTAGGGCTCGTCGCTGGGCTCGGTGACGAACTCGACGCCCCGGTCACGCATCCGCGCGTATGCGGCGTCGAAGTCGTCGACGCGCAGGAACAGCCCGACCCGTCCGGCAAACTGGTTCCCGACGGCGTGTGCTTGCCTCTCGCCGTCGGCCCGGGCGAGCAGCAGAGCGGTGGTCGCTCCGGGTGGCCGGACGCGTACCCACCGCTTGGGACGGCCGTCATTGGTCGTCGACGGCGAGTCTTCGACGAGCTCGAAGCCGAGCACGTCTACGAAGAAGCCGATGGCGCGGTCGTAGTCGTCGACGATCAGCGCGAACTGTTCGAGGTACACAGCCGGCAGGCAACCACACACCGGCAGCGCCGTGCGGGACGCGCTCAGTCGACGCGGCGCGGCGGGCGTCCGACGCGGAACCAGAGGTTCGTCACGCCCGTCGCGTCCACCCGAGGTCAGTGACCGGCGGGGTCCAGGGCGAGGGCGGCGAACGTGGCCACCCAGTGGCGCAACTGGTAGTCGGGATCGTCGAGCGCGACCAGGCCGGCGTCGAGGTGCCGCTGCGCGCACGCGCGAAGCTGCTCGGCGCGATCGGCATCGTCGAGCGCTGCGGCGACGCGCGTGAAGGCAGCAGCACGGTAGAGGTCGAGCCCCCAGAGATGGCCGGCCTGGCCGTCGCCCGGGCTGTGCCGCGCGGTGGGTTGCTGCAACGACGGCGGCAGTTCGGGAAGGAACGCCTGCCACCACTGGCTGAACCGGTCGGCGGGCAGCAGGCGGCGGACGAGGTCGGCCTCGGCGAGGGCGGGGGAGAGGAAGTCGTGGCCGTCCGGCTCCCACCGTGCCGGCGCGTCACGGTCGTCGAGGAACCACTCGGCCGCGCGGTCGCGGACGGCTCGCGCGAGGTCGCCGTGATCGAGGACCTCGGCGGCGTCGAGCAGCAGGCCGAGCGCGAAGGCGGTGTTCGCGTGGGTGCCCGCGCGGACCGGTCGGACGGCGGACTTCAGCCAGGCCGTGCTCAGCTCGTCGACGGACGCGACGGCGGGTTCGAGCGCCGCCCGCCAGCCCGCAGCCGACTCGCCGGCAAGCGTGCACTCGGCGGCGAGAATCAGCAGCCACGCCCACCCGTAGGGCCGCTCGAAGCCCGGATTCGCGCGCAGGTAGTCGCACTCGGTGCGTACCGCCGCCGGGGTGAGCTGGACGTCGAGCCGGGCGCGCACCGTCGCCACGTCCAGCCGATCGGGGAAGCGTCGCAGCAGACGCACCAGCAGCCAGTGCATGTGCACCGCCGAGTGCCAGTCGAACGAGCCGTAGAAGACCGGGTGCAACTCGCGCGGCAGCGCCGGGCCGTCCGGTCCGCGCACGACGTGGCCGGGGTCGTACGGGTACTCCTGGGCGATGTTCGCGAGCGCGGTCTCGGCCAGGCGCGGGGCGAGCTCGCGCAGCGTCTGCAGGCGATCCGTCATGGCGCGAACGGCGTGGGAGCCAGGCCCGCCGCCTCGAGGCCGGTGCGCACCCGACGGGCCAGCTGGACCGCGCCGGGGGTGTCGCCGTGCACGCACAGCGAGCGGATCGGCAGCTGCAGCAGGCTGCCGTCGACGGCGATCACGGAGCCGTCGGCAGCCATCTGCATCGAGCGTTGCACCACGGTGTCGGGGTCGGTGACCAGCGCTTCCGGTTGGCTGCGGGGCACCAGGTGCCCTTCCGGGGTGTAGTTGCGGTCGGCGAAGCCCTCGGGCACCGCGCGCAGTCCGGCGGCTTCCGCTGCGCGCAGCAGCGCCGAGCCGGGCAGGCCCAGCACGGGCAGCGCCGGATCGAATTCCTGCACGGCCTTGACCACCGCCTCGGCCTGGCTCTCGTTCACCACGCACGCGTTGTAGAGCGCACCGTGCGGCTTCACGTACCGCACCCGTCCGCCCGCGATCCGGCAGAACGCCTCGAGCGCGCCGATCTGGTAGATCACGTCGTCGATCAGCTCGGCCTGCGCGACGTCCATGTGCCGCCGGCCGAATCCGGCCAGGTCGCGGTAGGACACCTGCGCCCCGATGGCCACCCCGCGCTTCTCGGCGCCCGCGGCGACCGACCGCATGATCGACGGGTCGCCGGCGTGGAATCCGCACGCGGCGTTCGCGCTGCTGACGATGTCGAGCAGCGCGTCGTCATCGCCCAGGCGCCAGACGCCGAACCCCTCGCCGAGGTCGCTGTTGAGGTCGATCACCTGATCGCTCCTTCGAGTCGGAACCGCGCGGACGAGCCGGGACGGGCCTGGGCGAGAGCGGCGAGGTCGGCGGGTTCGACGACGCCGATCACCGGGTAGCCGCCGGTGGTGGGGTGGTCGGCGAGCAGCACGACCGGCTGCCCGTCCGGCGGCACCTGCACCGCGCCGGTCACGATGCCCTCGCTGTCGAGCTCGCCGCAGCGGCGCGGCACCGGATCGCCCGACAGCCGGATGCCGATCCGGTTGCCGGTCGGCGACACCGTCCAGGACGTGTGCACCAGGGCGGCCAGCCCGGGTTCGCCGAACCACTCGGTACGCGGGCCGGGCCGGATCCGAAGCACGACCGGATCCCGCTGCGGCGTCGGTGCGGTGAAGTCCGTCGCGGGTGGGGGACGGTGCGGTGCGCCGACCGGCAGCACCGCCCCGTCGGCCAGCGGCTGCGGACCGAGCCCGGACAGCACGTCGGTCGAGCGGCTGCCCAGCACCTGCTCGACGGCGATGCCGCCGGCGACGGCCAGGTAGGCGCGTACCCCGGTGACGGCCGGGCCGACGGCGAGCACGTCGCCGCGCGCGAGGGTCAGCGGCATGCCGCGATCGGCAGGACGACCGGACACGGTGAGCGGACCGCCCGCGCCGGTGACGGCCACCGTCATCGCGGCCGAGGCCCGCACCGTGATGCCGCCGACCGTCGCCTCGACCACGGCGGCCTCGACCGGATTGCCCACCAGGCGGTTGGCGAGGTCGGCGGCGGGACGATCGAGCGCGCCGGCGCGGGGAACGCCGAGGTGCGCGTAGCCGAACCGGCCACGGTCCTGCACGGTGCACAGTCCGCGGACCTCGACGACCGTGAGCGCGCGGGGCGCCTTCGCCGGGGGACGGGTGGCCGGCCGCGTGCCCGGTCCCGGCAGCTCGTCCACCGGCACGAACCGCACCCGGGAACCGGGCGTGAGCAGCGCGGGCGGCTCGCGGTCGGGGTCGAACAGTGCCGCGGACGTTCGTCCCACCAGCTGCCACCCGCCCGGCGACTCGGTCGGGTAGATGCCGCAGTACCGCCCGGCCAGCGCAACCGATCCGGCCGGCACCCGCGGCCGCGGCGACGACCGTCGCGGGACATCGACGTCGAGTCCGAGCAGGTAGGCGAAGCCCGGTGCGAAGCCGCAGAACGCGACCTCGAACTCGGCGCGTGAGTGCCGGGCCACCACGTCGTCGACCGAGAGGTCCCACAGCCGGGCGAGCTCCTCGAGGTCGGCGCCGTCGTAGACCACGGGCACCTCGACGACCGAGCCGGCGGTGCCCGCCGGCTCGTGCAGCGCGCTGACGACGTCGGCCAGCAGGTCGCGCACGGCCGCCGGGTCGACGCCGTCGAGCAGTAGGGTCCGGGCGCCCGGCACCACGTCGTCCGGCGCGGGCAGCCGCGCCTCGGCGAGCGCACGAAGCACGGCGGTGCGCCATGCCGCGACCTCACCCGGCCGGTCGAACTCGAGCAGCAGGGCGCGGGCTCCGGCCGCGACGGATCTGGGCGCCGCGCTCATCGACGAACCAGGCTGCTCAGCAGCATGTTCTCGGCCTCGTCCAGGTAGCGGGCGAGCTCGGCACCGGCCTCGTCGGCGCTGCCGTTCTCGACCAACGTCACCAGGTCCCGGTTCCGGTCGAGGAACGGTTCGTGCAGCGCGCGTGCGTCGGGGGTCAGCTGGAAGGCCAGCCGCAGCTCGGCGAACAGCGCGCGCATCGTGCGGTCGAGGCGGCTGCTGCCGACCGAGGCGGTGATGGCGAGGTGGAAGCGCACGTCGGCGCCGCCCACCTCGTACCAGTCGCCGCGCGCCGCCGCGGCGTGGCCGTCGTCGACCGCGACGCGCATCTCTGGCAGCCCGCGTGCGGCACCGGGCGAGGCGACCGCCGCGCACTCCAGCAGCCGGCGCACCGCGTAGATGTCGCGGACGTCGGCGGCCGACAGCCGCCGCACGAACACGCCACGGTGCGCCTCGCGCACGAGCAGCCGCTCGGCGATCAGGATCTGGAACCCCTCGCGCAGGGTGTTGCGCGAGACGCCCAGCGCCGCGGTCAGCTGCAGTTCCTGGCACTGCGCGCCGCTGCGCAGCTGCCCGCTCAGGATCTGCTCGCGCAGCGCGTCCGCGACCAGCTGTGCGGTGGACGCCCGGCGCAGGCGCAACGGCGAGGACGGCCCGTGGCCCGGCTGCGTGTCGACGTCCACCACCGCGTTCGTCCGTTCCTCCGGTCAGAGATCTCGTGCTGGCAGCCTACTTGTTGGATTGTTGAACAAGCTATACCGTGACGCGGCAAATGTCCGATAAATTGCCTAGGAAGGAGCGCCGGTGCTCGTCCTACTCGGCGTCCTGCTCGTAGTCGTCGGCTTCGCGTTGCGCCTGAACGCGATGCTGGTCGTGACCGTGTCCGGCATCGTGACCGGGTTCCTCGGCGGCATGTCGCCGATGGACATCCTGAACGCGTTCGGCACCGGCTTCGCGACCAGCCGATCGATCGTGATCTTCCTACTGGTGCTGCCGGTGATCGGCCTGGTCGAGCGGTGCGGGTTGCAGGAGCAGTCCCGGCGCCTGATCGGCAAGCTCGGCAAACTCACCGCCGGCCGCGTGCTCGCCGCCTACCTCGTGGTCCGGCAGATCACCTGCGCGCTCGGCCTGCTGAGCATCGGCGGCCACGCGCAGTCGGTACGCCCGATCGTGGCGCCGATGGCCGAGGCGGCGGCCGAGAAGAAGTACGGCCGCGTGCCCGAGCGCGTGTCGGAGCGGATCCGCGCCCTCGCGGCCAGCACCGACAACGTCGGCTCGTTCTTCGGCGAGGACATCTTCGTCGCCGTCGGCGCGGTGCTGCTGATCACGAGCTTCGTCGACGCCACCTACCACTTCAAGCTCGCGCCGCTGCAGGTCGCCTTGTGGGCGATCCCGTCGGCGCTGTGCGCGCTGCTGATCCACGGCGTGCGGATGCTGCGCCTCGACCGGCAACTCGCGCGCGAACTGCGCGATCACGTGCCGGACGACGAACCGGCGGAGGAGCAGGGCGCGACGCAGGTCGCCGCACCGGCCAAGGGCGTGACCGGATGATCAAGGCGGAATGGTTCTACTGGCTGATCGCCGCGTTCTTCCTCGCCGTCGGCTTCATGGTGATGCGCGACCAGACCAACCCCAAGCGCTGGGCGAGCGGCACATTCTGGGGATTGCTGGGAATCTGCTTTCCCTACAGCGGATTCGTCGAGAGCGGGCACGCGCCTGCCTGGCCGCTCGGCATCGCTGTCATCGCCATCGCGTTGCTCGCCGGCACCGGCCAGTTGCGTTCCGGCACCGCCGAGCACACCACCGCGCCGGAAGAACGCGAACGGCTGGCCGACCGGTTCGGCAACAAGCTGTTCATCCCCGTCCTGGCCATCCCGGTCGTCACCGCGCTGTTCGCGACCGTCGGCAAGGACGTCAAGATCGGCGGGCAGCCGCTGCTCGAGCCGGGCAGCGAGACCGTCATCGGCCTCGGCGCCTCGGCCCTGATCGCGGTGCTGATCGGGATGTGGGTGCTGCACGTCCGCAAGCCGTCGGTGCCGCTGCACGAAGGGCGGCGCCTGACCGAGAACATCGGCTGGGCCGCAGTGCTGCCGCAGTTGCTGGCGATGCTCGGCCTGGTGTTCGCGACCGCCGGGGTGGGCGATGCGATCGGCAAGAGCGCGCAGCACATCCTGCCGAGCGGCTCGTTGTTGGCGGCGGTGGTCGTCTACTGCCTGGGCATGGCCGTGTTCACCATCATCATGGGTAACGCGTTCGCGGCCTTCCCAGTGATGACGGCGGCGATCGGGTACCCGCTGCTGATCCAGCACTACAACGGCAATCCTGGCCTGGTCTTCGCGGTCGGAATGCTCGCGGGCTACTGCGGCACGCTGTGCACGCCGATGGCAGCCAACTTCAACATCGTCCCGGTCGCGCTGTTGCGGCTGAAGAACGACTATTCCGTGATCCGCACGCAGATCCCGACCGCGGTGCCGCTGCTGGCCTGCAACGTCGCGATCATGTACTTCCTCGCCTTCCGCAACCACTGATGGAGCCGGTGATGACACGCGTCCTGATGACCGCCTTCGAGCCGTTCGGCGGCGAGCAGGTCAACCCCTCGCAACTCGCCGTGCAGCGACTGGTCGACGCCGGCCCGGACGGCGTCGAGCTGCGCTCGGCGCTGCTGCCCGTCGTCTACTACGAGGCGCGCGACGCCCTCCGGGCGGCGATCGAGCAGTACGAGCCCGACCTCGTGATCTGCACCGGCCAGGCGGGCGGGCGCTACGGCGTCACCCCCGAGAAGGTGGCGGTGAACCGCAATGACACGACCATGCCCGACAACGCCGGCCAGGCGCCGCTCGATGAGCCGATCGTGACCGACGGCCCGGCCGCGTACTTCACCGGCCTTCCGGTCGCCGAGATCGTCGCCGCGTTGCGGGCCGCGGCGATCCCGTCCGAGGTCAGCTGGACGGCCGGGGCCTACGTGTGCAACCACGTCTTCTACTCGCTCATGCACCTGCTGGCCACCGAGCGGCCGGGCCTGCGCGGCGGGTTCATCCACGTCCCATACGCGCACGAGCAGGTGCTCGAGCGCGCCGAGGCGCAGCCCAGCCTGGCGCTGGAGTCGATCGCCGACGCGTTGCGCATCGCCGTCTCCACCACGCTGCAGGTGGGCATGGTCGCCACCGCGGGGTGAATATTTCCGGTCCGGCGCGTGTTCTCACGACGCACCGTCGGTGCTGCGCGCGATCGCAGGCCGACCCGCGCTAGCATCGGTACGTACCACCACCTGTGTGGCGCCGCGTCTGTCTGCGTGCGACATCGCGCCACACACGATCGCCGACATGGTCGGGCGACGTGTTCAGGTCTGCCGGCTCCCGGCGTAGTGCCCGGAGCAGCGCCTGCAGGTCGTGCGTGCCCGCGTGCGTCGCCGCACACGGTCGTCCCGCCCGGCTACCGAGCCGGACGGTCAGAGGAGGATTTCTTGGCTCGACAAGGCCAGCGTCAGTCCGGTGCGCGCCGCGGCGCGTCGCGGGACCAGCAGGCCCGCGGTGCCCGCGGCCCCGAGGACGTCATCTCCGGACTCGCCCGCGCGGTGCGCGAGGTGGAAGCAGCCGTCCAACGGCAGCGGGTGACGCCCGCGGTGCGCACGAAGTTCCAGGCCGTTGCGCTCGGCGTGCGCCAGGAGCACGCCCGGGTGCGCAACGACCAGAGCACGTCGCTCGCGCGCCGGGCCGAGCAGCAGAAGCGCCTGGACGGCATCGCGACCATCCTCGCGAAGACCGCCGTGCGCGACCCCGCGCTGCTCCGGCTGCTCGCCGACGACGCGGTCGTCTCCGATTCCGCGCGCTCGTTGACCCGGGAGATGCAGCGCGCCGCCGGGATCGAACCGACGCCGGAGGCACCCGCGCCGACACAGCTCGCCGACGCACCCGTCGCCACCGAGCGGCGAGTGGTGCCCCAGTCGGTCGTCTCGCGACAGCTGGCGAACCCGTTCCTCGCTCCCGATTTCACCGCCGCCCGCCCGGTGAAGACGAGCCTGCATCGGCTGACCGGATGGGAACTGCTCAACCCGCTGCTGCGCGCGTTCGAACGTGCCGACGGCGGCGCGCCCGCGTGCATGACGCTGCCGGCGTCCACCCGGGCCGGTGTGCCGGCGGGACGGGAGCTGATGCCGCACCAGGGCCAGCTGGTCGCCGCGGCCGCAGCCGGGCACCGGACGTTCCTGCTCGCCGACGAGCCGGGCCTGGGCAAGACCGCGCAGGCGTTGCTCGCGGCCGAGGTCACGAACGCGTACCCGCTGTTGGTGGTCGTGCCGAGCGTCGTCAAGACGAACTGGGCACGCGAGGCGGCCATGTGGACGCCGAACCGCACGGCCACGGTCGTGAACGGCGACGGCGACACCGTCGACGGCTTCGCCGACATCGTGGTGGTCAACTACGAGGTGCTCGACCGGCACGTCGGCTGGTTCGGCGAGTTCGGCTTCCGCGGCATGGTCGTGGACGAGGCGCACTTCATCAAGAACAAGAACTCGCAGCGGTCCAAGCACGTTCTGGACCTGTCCAAGCGCATCCGGGCGCGCACCGTGCGTCCGCTGCTGATGGCGCTCACCGGCACCCCGCTGATCAACGACATCGACGACTTCCGCGCCATCTGGCAGTTCCTGGGCTGGATCGACGAGAGCGAGCCGCTCGCCCAGCTGATGGACGCCCTCGAAGAGACCGGCCTGACCCCGGCCGATCCGGCGTTCTACGCCGCCGCCCGCCAGTGCGTGATCGACATGGGCATCGTGCGGCGCCGCAAGATCGACGTCGCCGCCGACATCCCGGCACGCCGCACCGCCGACCTGCCCGTCGAGCTCGACGAGAAGGACGCCCGCTCGATCCGCGCGTCCGAACGCGATCTCGCCCGCCGGCTGGTCGCCCGCTACGACACCGCGCTGGCCAACCGCCGCTCGGGTCCGGTCGACGGCATCGACCACGACCTCGTCCGCAAGGTCGCGAGCTGGGAGCAGAAGGACGCCAACTCGGCCGAGGCCGGCGAGAACGTGTTCAGCATGATGCGCCGGATCGGCCAGGCAAAGGCCGGGCTCGCCGCCGACTACGCGGTGCAGCTGGCCCGCAGCGCCGGGAAGGTCGTGTTCTTCGCCAAGCACGTCGACGTCATGGACGCCGCGCAGGAGCTGTTCACCCGTCAGGGCGTGCAGTTCTCCTCGATCCGGGGTGACCAGACGCGCACGGCCCGGCAGAAGAACATCGACGCGTTCGTGAACGACCCGGATGTCGCCGTCGCGGTCTGCTCGCTGACAGCGGCCGGTGTCGGGATCAACCTGCAGGTCGCGTCGAACATCGTGCTGGCCGAGCTGTCCTGGACCGACGCCGAGCAGACCCAGGCGATCGACCGCAGCCACCGCATCGGCCAGACCGAGCCGGTCACCGCCTGGCGCATCATCGCCGCGCAGACGATCGACAGCCGGATCGCGGCGTTGATCGACAGCAAGGCCGG
>DATBTJ010000079.1:0-26773 GCA_036559305.1 Jatrophihabitans sp. | reverse complement strand
CGAACTCGGCGCGATCCGAGTCGCCGGGGAGGACCCCGTGACAGTGGTGGTCGATCAGAGGCAGGTCGGTGGCTACTCCTGTCACGCGGGCTGCCTCGTCCGGTCGGCATGGTCGGTCATGAAGCCGTCCTCGGCCGCGAGGCTGCGTCCGAGCTGGGCGGCCGCACCGCCGAAGACGAGCACCAGCACGATGCACAGCGCGATCCAGCCGCCGGCCACGATCGGGAACCAGTACGCGGGCTGCCCGGACGCGGGGTACGGCCAGACATTGCGGTAGATCGTGTAGCCGAGCACGACGAGCGCCAGGATCGGAATGATGATCTGCCACATCGGCACGGGCATCTTGCGCTGGAAGAACAGCAGCCGGATCGCACCGATGGTGGTGAGCACGTACGCGACGAGCAGGATCAGCGTGCCGATCGTCCCCGACCACAAGAACGCGTCGAACGCCTCGGCGCCGAAGGCGAAGTGCATCAAGACGATGATCGCGCCCATCAGGATCGCGACGGCGAGTCCGCTGCGGGCCGGGGTGCCCTGGCGGGTGAGCGTCGACAGTCCCTTGGGGCCGACGAGGTCGCGGTTCATCGCAAACAGCAGCCGCGCGGCGCCGACCATGCAGGCCAGGCAGCACCCGAACGCGCTGATCGTCGCGCCGAGGCTGACCAGATCGCCGACCCACGAGCCGATGTAGGAGGTCCCGAGGTCACCGACCAGCGACCCGGACAGGCCGAACGCCTTGATGCCGGCGGGGTTCGTGCCGAAGCCCATCATCTCGATCGCGGTGACGACGGTGAAGTAGACGCCGCCGAAGATCGCGGTGCCGAGGATGGCCCGCGGGATGTCGCGGTGCGGGTGCGCGGTCTCTTCCCCGAGCGTCGACGCGGCCTCGAAGCCGGCGAAGGACAGGAACCCGAACACGATGCCCAGGAACAGCGTGCTGGTGCTCGTGCCCGGCGCGACCTTGAACACGTCGAGGGTGAAGTGCTGTGACCCGCCGTTGGGTGCGTTCTTGCTGACGACGCGGACGAACACCACCGCGCACACGAGCAGGATCAAAGCGACGGTCGCGCCCTCGATCACGAGCAGGGTGGACGTGCCCCGCTTGGCGGGCATGATCGTCAGCCACAGCGCGAGGACGAGCGAGATCGCGGCGAGCAGGAACGGCGCCCAGGTCGGCGGGTTGTTCCAGATGCCGACCCCGTCGAGGAACGACGTGCCGAGGATGCCCGACGCGCACGAGGTGACCACGCCGTAGAAGGTGTAGGTCGCGAACAGCGCGAGCCCGGACACCGCGCCGGTCCGGGCGCCGAGGGTCGCGCCTACGAAGGCGTAGACCGAGCCGGAGTGCTGGTAGTACTGGCACAGCCGCACGATTCCGTAGGACACCAGCAGCACGCCGACCGCGGCGAGCAGGAAGGCGAGCGGCACCGCACGACCGACCGTGGGCACGACGCCCTGCGGGTTGATGTTGGCCGCCATGCTCGGCGCCATCAGCGCGATCGACATGCCGACCGCCTGCCACACCGAGAGATTGCGTCGCAGCCCCGTCGTGGGCGCCGCGACCGGTTGTTTGCCGAGCTCCGTTGCCATCTCGTCCCCCGTCCGTCCGCACTTGCCGCCGAGTGTGCTCCCGCTGAATCGGAAAGAAAAGAGGGTCGAAGGCCTGTAACAAACGTTTCACCGGACGTAGCATCCCGATGTGGACGAACGACAGCGCGAGGCACAGGCGGCGCAGGGCAGCGCGGCGCGGCAGCACCTTGCCGACCGCGGCGTGGTCGGCGTGGCGACGACCTGGGTCGACAACAGCGGCGTCACCCGGGTGAAGGCCGTGCCGCTGGCCAAGCTCGAGAGCGCCGCGCGGTGGGGCATCGGCGCGTCCCCGGTGTTCGACGCCTTCCTGCCCGACGACGTGATCGTTGCCGGACGGGTGGCCGGCGGCCCGGTCGGTGACCTGCGGCTGCATCCGGACCTCGACCGCCTCGTCGTGCTGCACGCACAGCCGGGCTGGGCCTGGGCGCCGGCCGTCCGCTACCGCCAGGACGGCGAGGTGCACCCGCAGGACCAGCGCAGCAAGGCGATCGACGCCGTCGCCGCTCTTGCCGGGGTCGGCTACACCGCAAAGATGGCCTTCGAGCTCGAGTGGGCGCTGTCGACGACCGCGCCGGAGTTCACCCCGGCCGCGACCGGACCGGCCTACGGCTACACCCGCCTGGTCGAGCAGTCGGACTACCTGCGCGACCTGCTGATCGCGCTCGCCGAGCAGGGCGTGGCCGTCGATCAGATCCATCCCGAGTACGGCGCGGCGCAGTACGAGCTGTCGGTCGCGGCCGAGGGTCCGGTCGAGGCGGCCGACACGATGGTGCTGGTGCGCGAGACGATCCGCGCGCTCAGCGCGCAGCGCGGGCTCTACGCGTCGTTCTCGCCGAAGGTGCTCGCCGAGGGCGTCGGCAACGGCGGCCACGTGCACCTGTCGCTGTGGCGCGGCGAGCAGAACATCTTCACCGGCGGCGAGGGCCACTACGGCCTGCACGCCGACGCCGAGGCGTTCACCGCGGGCGTGCTCGACCACCTGCCCGCGCTGCTCGCGGTGGGTGCGCCGGCACCGGCCAGTTACCTGCGCCTGATCCCCAGCCACTGGGCGGGCGCGTTCCAGACCTGGGGACTGGAGAACCGGGAGGCTGCTCTGCGGCTGGTGGCCGGTTCGCCGGGCAACCCGGACGCCGCCAACCTCGAGGTCAAGGCGTTCGACCTGTCGGCCAACCCTTACCTCGTCGTCGCCGGCACGATCGCTGCCGGGCTGCACGGCATCGCGGCCTCGACGCCGCTACCGGAGCCGGTGAACGTCGATCCCGTGTCGCTGTCGTCGGCCGAACTCGAGTCGCTGGGCGTCCTGCCGCTGCCCCACTCGCTCGCCGAGGTGACCGACGCGTTCGAGGCCGACGACACGCTCGCCGCCGCGTTCGGCACGGAGCTCACGACCACGATCGTCGACCTGCGCCGCGCCGAGGCCGAGCGCTTCGCCGACGCCTCCCCCGACGACCTCGCCGCGGCAGCACGCTGGAAGTACTGAGCGCGATGGCGCGCACGACGGTCGCGGAGCTGATCCGCAGCGAGCGGCGCCAGCTCACCCCCGCGGAGCTGCGCGTCGCCCAGACGCTGATGTCGGACTATCCCGCCGCCGGGCTGCAGTCGGTGGCTGCGCTCGCCGCGAACGCCGGCGTCAGCGGGCCGACCGTCGTCCGCCTGGTCGCCAAGCTCGGCTTCACCGGCTACGCCGAACTGCAGTCGCAGCTGCGCGCGGAACTGTCGGCCCGCACCGCCGGACCGGTGCAGCGCTACCCGGCCGTGGACGAGGCGGGGCGCGCCAGTCCGATACTGCGCCGCTTCGAACGCAGCGTGGGCGCCGCCGTGCACGACTCGCTGCTCGGCATCGACCCGGTCGAGTTCGACGCCGCGGTCACCTTGCTGGCCGACCCCGCGCGCAGGGTCCACGTCACCGGCGGACGGGTGTCGTGCGTGCACGCGATGTACCTTGCGCGGTCGCTGTCGCTGTTGCGGCCGGACGTCCGTTTCGTCGCCGGCGAGCGGACCGCGCGCGCCGCCACGTTGCTGGACGTCACCCCCGACTCGGTGATCGTGGTCTTCGACTACCGCCGCTACGACGACGAGGTCGTCGACTTCGGCCGCGGCGCCGCCGCCGCCGGCGCCGCGGTGATCGCGCTGACCGACACCTATCTCAGCCCGGTGGCCTCGGCGGCGACGGTGTTGCTCACGTCGTCGGTCGAGGGCCCGGCGCCGTTCATCACCCTCACTCCGGCGTTGGCGATCGTCGAAGCACTCGTTCTCGGTGCGGTGGAGCGGTCCGGAACGCCATTGCGCGAGCGGCTCGCGCGCTTCGATGCGCTCAACGCCGACCTGTCAGCGGTCTGACCCGCGCCCCGGATTTGCCGCCCGCGGGGGCTGGCTGCCGCGCCGGTGCGACTGTAGTGTTGCGCCATTGGTCACCAATTCTTCAACTTGCGGCCAGCGACCGTGTCGGGTCGCCTGCCAGGGTTCTGAGGGGTCGGCGCCGTGTCGCGGTGGTGCGGATCGGCGAGGGTGGGCCATGCTTTCGATCGACGGCCCTGTGACGGAGGAGCGACGATGCCTACAGAGCACACCTCGGACGATGGATCAGTGAGCCCCGACCGGTTCTGGGCCGCGCGGGCGGTCAGCCGCCGGCAGGCGCTGCTCGGCGCCGGGGGCATCGCGGCGACCGTTGCGCTGTCGTCGTGCACCGGGTCGGGTCCGAGCACCACGCCCTCCGGCCCCGCGTCCGGCAATCCGGCGCCGACGTCCGTCCCGGGAAGTTCCGGCCCGTCCGGGACGCCGAAGCGCGGCGGCAAGCTCAGCGTGGCCGTCGAGGGCAACGGCCTCAAGGACATCATGGACGCCCAGAACGACCTCGCGAAGATCGACCAGGCCCGCGCGGTCACCGGCTGGGAACCGTTGCTCGAGTTCGACCGTGACTTCAAGCTGTCCACGACCGGTCTCGCCGAATCGGTGGAGGCCGACGGCCGGCTCGGCTACGTGATCAAGCTCCGCAAGGGCGTCGAATTCCACAACGGCAAGACCCTGACCGCTGACGACGCGGTGTACTCCTTGCAGCGGCTCACCGATCCCAAGCTCGGTCTCGACGGCGGGACCGGCCTGCTGTCGGCCGATCCGAAGAACATCAAGAAGATCGACACCTACACCGTCCGGCTCGGGCTCAAGCGGCCCGACGTGACCATCCCGTTCGGCCTGGCGTCCTACACCGCGACGATGGTGCCCGAGGGGTACAAGAACACCGGCAAGTCCTGGCAGGACGGTCAGGTCGGCACCGGCCCGTTCCGGCTCACGTCGTTCAGCCCCGGGCAGCGTTCGGAGCACGAGCGTTTCGCCAACTACCGCCTGAGCGGCAAGCCCTACCTCGACAACGTCACGATCCTCGACATCGACGACCCGAACGCCCGGATGAACGCGCTGATCTCGGGTCAGGTGCAGGCCATCGCCGACGTGCCGTACACCCAGACCAACGTCATCACCCAGCAGCCCTCGCTGGTGCTTTTCAACAACGCGGGCGGCGGCTGGCTCACGCTGTGCATGCGCATCGACCAGGCGCCGTTCACCGACGTCCGGGTCCGGCAGGCCTTCCGGCTGATCGTCGACCGCAACCAAATGCTGCAGAACGCGCTCGGCGGGTTCGGTCGGGTCGCCAACGACCTCTACGCCCCGTTCGACCCCGCCTACCTGCAGGTGCCGCAGCGCGAGCAGGACCTCGAGAAGGCGAAGTCGCTGCTGCGGGCCGCCGGCCACGAGAACCTCACGATCGACCTGCAGACCAGCGAGGTTGCCGCCGGGCTGAACGCGATGTGCCAGGTGTTCGCCCAGCAGGCCAAGGGCGCCGGCGTCACCGTCAATGTCAAGGTCATGGACTCGACGACGTTCAACAACGGCTTCCAGAAGTGGACGTTCTCCCCCGACTTCTGGGGCACGCGCAACTACCTGCCGCAGGTGGCGCAGGGCTCGCTCAAGGGAGCACCGTACAACGAGACCTACTGGCCGCCGAAGGGGTCCAACTTCGCCTCGCTGTACCAGCAGGCCCTCGCCGAGCAGGACGCCGGCAAGCAGACCGACATCATCCACGAGATGATGCGCGAGGAGTTCGACACCGGCGGCTACATCATCCCGTTCTTCGACAACCTGGTCGATGCGTACTCGAACAAGGTCGGCGGGTTCCAGAAGAACCGTGGGACGTTGAACCTCGACTACTACGGACGGCACTTCGCTGACGTGTACCTCGTCTGAGCGCGCGTGACCAAGAACAGCCCGAGCCTGCGCCTGTCCAGGCGGCTGCGACCGCGCGGTCTCGCCGGTCTCGTCGCCGTCCGGATCGCCCTTGCCGTCCTCACGCTCGTCGTCGTGTCGATCATCGTGTTCGCCTCGACGCAACTGCTGCCCGGAAACGCCGCCAAGGCGAAGCTGGGCAAGCAGGCCACCAGGGCATCGCTCACCGCGCTGGAGAAACAGCTCGGGCTCGACCAGTCGGCCTTCCACCAGTACGTGCACTTCGTCGGCGGGTTGCTGCGCGGCGATCCCGGCAACTCGCTGACGTCCGGTCAGCCGATCATGGCCGACCTGACGCCCCGGTTGGCCAACTCGGCCTTCCTGGTGCTGGTGGCCGCGGCGATCTCGATCCCGCTGTCGCTGCTCATCGGGTCGGTGGCAGCGGTCCGGCGCGACGGGATCCTCGACGAGATCTCCTCGTTCCTGCAGCGGGTGCTCGCCTCGATCCCGGAGTTCGTGATCGGGCTGGCGCTGATCGCCCTGTTCGCGACCAGCGTGTTGCAGGTCTTCCCGGCCGTCTCGATCATCCCGCCCGGCTCGCCGCCGTGGTCGAACCTCGACGCGATCTGGTTGCCGGCGCTCACGCTCGTCCTAGTCGTGACGCCGAACATCGCGCTGATCATGCGCGCCGCGATGATCGAGGTGCTCGAGTCGGACTACATCGAGTCGGCGCGGCTGACCGGCGTGCCGGAACGGCGCATCGTCGTGCGCCACGCACTGCCGAACGCCCTGGCGCCCGCGTTCCAGGTGATCGCCCTGAATCTGGCCTACCTCGCCGGCGGCGTGATCGTGGTCGAGTCGGTGTTCTCCTACACCGGTGTCGGCGTCGCGATGCGCGACGCGGTGCTCAATCGCGACTTCCCGACCGCCCAGGTCGTGACGATGATCATCGCCGGGGTGTACGTCGTGACCAACCTCGCCGCGGACATCGGGACGATTCTGGTGACCCCACGGCTGCGGACCCGGCTGGCGTGATCCACCGATGACCATCGATCTCGCGCAGACCATCGCCAACGAAGCGCCCGCGCCCGTCGTCCGTACTCGCGGGGTGCTGCGCCGCTCGCTGCGGTTGTGGCGGACGCGCATCGGCCTGGCCATCACCGTGGCGCTCGTGCTCGTCGCGATCTTCGGGCCGTACTTCGCCCCGCACGACCCGAGCGCGCTGCTCGGCCGGCCCTACCAGGTGCCCTCGCCCGGCCTGCCGCTCGGGGCGGACTACCTCGGCCAGGATGTGCTGTCGCGCTTCCTCTACGGCGGACGGTCGATCCTGCTGGTGTCGGTGATCTCGACAGTGCTCGGGGTCGGGGGCGGTGTGCTGATCGGGCTGTGGGCGGCGCTGTCGAAGGGGTGGGTCGACAACGCCCTGCTTCGCGGCACCGACATCCTCCTTGCGTTCCCGCAGATCCTGCTGGCGCTGATCGTCATCGCGACCGTCGGCCCGAAGACCTGGCTGATCGTGCTGACGGTCGCGCTGACCACGCTGCCGCGCACGGTGCGCGTCATCCGCGGCGCGGCGACGAGCGTCGTCGAGCGTGAGTTCGTCGACGCCGCGCGGGCCAACGGCGACAGCCAGTTACGGATCGCGCTCGTGGAGGTGCTGCCGAACGTCATCGGCGCGCTGGGCGTCGAAACCACGTTCCGGCTCACCTACGCGGTGCAGCTGATCGCCGCGCTGGCGTTCCTCGGTTTCGCGGCGAACCCGAACGAGCCGAACTGGGGCACGATGGTCTCGCAGAACTCGAGCGCGTTGACGCTGCAGCCCAACGCCCCGCTCGTCCCTGCGGTCGCGATCGCGCTGCTCACCGTCGGCGTCGGGCTGGTGGGCGACGGCATCGCGCGCGCCGCGGCGGGCATCGACCGGGGGACGTCGTGAGTGCGGCCGACGACGGCGGCAGGGCCGTCCGCGTCGAGGGGCTGCGCATCGAAGTCGCTGCCAGCGGGCACGACATCGTCACCGACGTGTCCTTCGAGATCGGTCGCGGCCAGGTGCTCGCGCTGGTCGGTGAATCGGGGTCGGGCAAGACCACCGCCGCGCTGGCGCTGCTCGCCCACGAACGACGTGGGGTGCGCATCGCCGGGGGACGGGTAACCGTCGGCGGCGTGGACATGTTCGCCTTGGACAAGCGCGGACGGCGCGATGCGCGCGGCAAGCTGGTCTCCTACGTGCCGCAGGATCCGGGCACGGCGCTCAATCCCGCGCGGCGCATCGGCGCGCACCTGATCGAGGCGCTCGAGGTCCATGACTGGGGCGGCAGCGACCAGCGCCGCCGCGAGCGGGTGGCCGAGATGATGCGCGAGGTCTCGCTGCCCGACGATCCGGAGTTCCTGCGCCGCTACCCGCACCAGCTGTCCGGCGGGCAGCAGCAGCGGGTCTGCATCGCGATGGCCTTCGCCTGCCAGCCTGCGGTGGTGGTGCTCGACGAGCCGACCACGGGGCTGGACGTGACGACGCAGGCGCACGTGCTCGCGACGATCCGCCGGATCACGTCCGCCGAGGGCGCCGCGGCGCTGTACGTCTCGCACGACCTGTCGGTCGTGAGCAGCCTCGCCGATCGAGTCGCTGTGATGTACGCAGGACGGCTGGTCGAGCAGGGCAGCGCCGAGACGATCTTCACC
Organism: Jatrophihabitans sp.; assembly: GCA_036559305.1. GTDB lineage: Bacteria > Actinomycetota > Actinomycetes > Mycobacteriales > Jatrophihabitantaceae > RYN-133. The sequence goes on along the minus strand of DATBTJ010000079.1, from coordinate 18,289 downwards.
GCCGCGGCGCACCCGTACACCCGGCAGTTGATCGCCGCGGTGCCGCGGATCGAGGTGGCGCGCAGCCTCGCGGCGATCCCGGGACGCGCGCCGTCGCCGGGTTCGCGACCGCCCGGCTGCCCGTTCGAACCACGCTGCGCCATCCGGATCGCCGAATGCCGCGAACGGTTGCCGGAGGCGGCGGTGGTCGGCCCGGGCCACACCGCCCGCTGCCTGCGGATCGCCGAGTCGAAGGCCACTCTGGCCACCACCACGCCGGCACCCATCGTCGCCGGCGCCGATCATGCCGAGGGCATCGTGCGCGTCGGCGGCCTGCGGGCCTACTACGGCGACAGCGAGGTCGTCCACGACGTGACGTTCGCGGTCGCGCGGCGCGAGTGCCTCGCGCTGGTCGGTGAGTCCGGCAGCGGCAAGACCACCGTGTCGCGCTGCGTGGCGGGCCTGCACGACGGTTGGGACGGCACGGTGACGCTGCACGATGCCGAGCTCCCCCGGTCGGCCCGGCACCGCACCAGGGCGATGAAGCGCGACATCCAGTACATCTTCCAGAATCCGTACGGCTCGTTGAACCCGCGACGCACGGTCGGGCAGTCGGTCGCGCGTCCGTTGGCGTTGCTCGGCGAGGACCGCCGCACCGTGCGCAAGCAGGTCGCCGGGATCCTGGAACGGGTCTCGCTGCCTCCGCAGTACGCCGCCAAGTACCCCGACGAGCTCTCCGGCGGCGAGCGACAACGCGTCGCCATCGCCCGGGCACTCGTCTGTCGTCCGAAGGTGCTGCTGTGCGACGAGGTGACCAGCGCGCTCGACGTGTCCGTCCAGGCGGCCATCGTCACGTTGTTGCGCGAGCTGCAGGAGGACCTGGGACTGAGCATCCTGTTCGTCACGCACAACCTGCCGCTGGTGCGCTCGATCGCTCAGCGGGTCGCGGTGATGCAGGACGGTCGCATCGTCGAGGCCGGCTCGGTCGACCAGGTCCTCGAGCGACCGGAGCACGACTACACCAGGCGGTTGCTCGCCGACGCGCCCCGGCTCAGCGACGCCGACCCCGCGCCGGACCCGCGAGCCGTGTCGTGAGCGGCGCTCTCGTGTGCGCGCACCGCGGCGCCAGTCTCGACCTGCCGGACAACTCGATGGCCGCGTTCGCCGCTGCCGTCGCCAGCGGGTGCGAGCTGATCGAGACCGACGTGCGGATGACGGCTGCCGGTGAGCTGGTGCTGGCGCACGACACCTGGGACCTCGAGCGCGACGACCTGGTCACCCTCGAGGCGCTGCTGGACCTCGCCGCCGGCCAGGTCGGGCTCGATCTCGAGATCGTCGAGTTCGGGCTGGAGCGGGCGCTGCTCGACCTCGTCGCCGGCTTCCCCGGCCGGTTGCTCGTGACCTCGATCTTCCCCGAGGTGCTCGTCGAGATGAACCGGTTGACCGACTCGATCGAGACCGGGCTGGTGATCGAGGCGCCGATCGGTGACGTGCCGTTCCCCACCGATCTGTTCGCGTTGACCGACGCCTGCGGCGCAGCCGTCACGCTCGTGGAGGATCCGCTCGCCGTTCCGGAGCTCATCTCGCGCGCGCACGGCGACGATCGGCCGTTCTGGGTCTACACCGTCAACGACGCCGGTCGGATGCGCGAACTGTTCGAGACGCCCGGTGTCGCCGGAGTCATCACCGACCACCCGGTGCTCGCCTGCGAGGTCCGCACCGGGCTCCGGTCAGACGACAGCCCGCAGCGCCGTCGCTAACCGGTCCAGGTCGGCTGCCGAGCAGTCGACGTGCGGGCTGACCCGCAACAACGGCTCGGTCATGTCGCCCGGAGCGCGTGCCGGTACGCAGACGATGGTGAGGATCCCGTGCGCCTGCAGCAGTTCGGCGCGGGCGTCCGCGATCCGCACGTCGCCCGTCGCACGCAACGCGGTGATCGCACCGAGGGCGCTGGCATTGCCGGCACCTACCACCGTCCACCCCGCTACGTCGGCCAGCGCCGCACGGGTCTGCTCCCCCACCTGCGCCAGCCGCGTGCGCACCGCGGTCGGGCCGTCGGCGAGATATTCGCGCAGGGCGTTGGCCAGCCCGATCCGTCCGGCCATGTGGGCCTCGTGCGAGCTCACCAGCTGCATCGGCGACGCGTCCGGCAGCAACGCGGCGCTCGGCACCCGGAGGCTGTCGAGGTGGCGCGCGGCGACGGCGAGCACGCCGACCCCGCGCGGGCCGGCCAGCCACTTGCGGGCCGGCGCGAACATCGCGTCGGCCCCGGTGGCCGTGTCGATGTGTCCGATCGCCTGCGCCGAGTCCACCCAGACGGGCACGTCCGCGGCCCGGCACAGCGCGACCGCCGCGGCGACCGGCTGGACGAGGGTCCGGTGCGAGGCGACCTGGGTGAGCAGGACGACGTCGGGCCGAGCGGTGCGCAGCAGCTGCTCGAGCGCGGCGAGATCGACCGCGCCCTCACCGTCCGCGGCGAGCGGCACGAGCGTATGGCCGGCTGCCGCGAGGTCCTCGAGGTTCGGCCCCCACTCGGCGGGAACGACCGCGACCCGCGCGCCGGCCGGCAGCGGCCAGACGCGCAGCAGCGTCCGGAACGCGTTCGTCGCGCTCTCGGTGAGCGCGATGCCCTCTGCCGTCACGCCGAACTGCTCGGCCAGATCGGTGCGCAGCCGGGTGATCACGTCGGCGGCCTCGACATAGGCGACGCTCGCGCCGATCACCGCTTCGCGTCGCGCGTAGCCGCCGACGGCGTCCAGGGTCGCCTCGGACGGGCGGCCGGCCGAGGCGCTGTCGAAGTGCAACACGTCCGGTCGCAACCGGCGCTGCGCCCAGGTCGAGCCGAAGTCGGCGAGTGCAGCGGGGGCATCGTTCACGGTGACGGCGGGCTCCTTCGGCGACGGCAACCGCGACGATAACCCGCCCGTCAGCTGCCGTCAGGCGCACAGTGCCGGCTTCGACGATCTTCGCGATCGCTTGCGGGCTGCGACACCGACGCCGCGGCGCCGAGCAGCTGCAGCGCTGCCTCCGACGAGGAACCCGGCACCGCGTGGTAGGCGAACATCCGCTGACAGTCCGCGCCCCCGCCGAGCTGCATGGCGCCGAACTCGAGATCCAGCTCGCCCACCAACGGGTGGCGGAAGGCCTTCACACCGGACACGCAGTCCTTGACCGGGTGCCGCGCTGTCGCCGCGGCCCTGGATCCGGTCGACTGGCTCGCCGGATCACGCGTCGCCGCGGTGCTGACCGCGGCGCGATGTGTCCGAGCAACGGTTCAGATCACTCGTCGTCCGCATGCATGCACTAGGCTAGCCGGACCGGAGTCCGAATCCCGGGGACGGGTTGGCTGACATGACGGCACGGCGCGGCGCGGGCCGCAGGGCGAGCCTGCCGGTGCTGCCGGCCGAGCCGCCCAGGATCCGGGCCGACGCACGCCGCAACCGCGAGAAGATTCTCGTGGCCGCCACGGCGTTGTTCGGCGACCGCGAACCCGCCAACGTGTCCGCCGACGACATCGTCGCCGCTGCCGGGGTCGGCAAGGGGACGTTGTTCCGCATCTTCGGCGACAAGAGCGGGGTCGCCCACGCGCTGCTGGACAGCCTCGAAACCGAGCTGCAGCGCGCGATTCTCGACGGGCCGCCGCCGATCGGGCCGGGCGTCGAGCCCTGGGCGCGGCTCGGGGCCTTCCTGCGCGCCTACGTCGACTACGTCGCTGCCCACTCGAAGCTGGTGACGATGAGCCAGTGGTCGCGCCCCGGCCGCCGCTTCGAGACCGGCTCGCACGAGTTCTGGCGGGCCCACGTGCGCTACCTGCTGCGCGAAGCAGATGTGCCCGGTGCCGACTTCGCGGCCGAGGTGCTGCTCGCCGCCGTCACCGCGGAACAGATCGTGCGCTGGGTCGAGGTCGAGGGGCGGCAACCGGCCGGTATCGCCCGGGCGCTGACGGCGCTGGCGCGACGATGGGCACTTTCGGAAGCGTGACCCGTGCCCTCGACCGTCAGAACCGCTTGGCCTCTTCGCGTGCGTCCGCGTCGGCCGCAGCGCGGGCGGCATCGACGTCGCCGGTCAGAGTCGGGTGGAACCTGATCTCGAGCACGTCCTCGATGCCGGTCCAGCGCAGCCAGTCGGTGAAGTAGGTGCTCTGGAAGTCGCGGCCGAAGTTCGGCCCGAGGGCGGGGCCCCAGACCGCGCTCGTGTAGATCACCGCAGCCTTCTTGCCCCGCCCCGACAGCAGGTGGGTGTACCCCTCGTGCGGGTCGACCCCGAAGACCGTGCCGGGTTGCGACACCACGTCGACGAACTGCTTGAGGATGTAGGGAATCCCGCCGTTCCACATCGGCACGGTGAACAGGACCCGATCCGCCCGCCCGAAGCGCGCGAAGGCATCGAGCGCGTGCTGCCACGCCCGCGCGACGTCGCCCGTCGGTGTGCCTCCGCCGAAGACGGTCATCTTCGCCTCGACGGCGTCCGGGCCGAATGCGGGCAAGGTGCCGTCCCACAGATCCCAGGTGTCGAGGTGAACGTCGTCGTGCTCGGTTCGGTAGGTGTCGAGGAAGGCCTCGGCGATGCGTCGGGATTCGGACGCGCCGCCGCGCGGGCTGGCGTTGATGTGCAACAAGGTCGTGGTCATTGGGGGCCTCACTAATCGGACTATGGTCCGTCTAGCAAATCAGACCGCAGTCCGGTTAGCAAGAACGCGTGATCAGATGGTCTCAGGCCGTCGTCGCGCCATGCTTCGTTCACGCCGTGTACCAAACCGTGATCGAGCGCCGTCCACGACCGGTTCTCGACACATCCTGCGTCGCCGCGCCGATGTTCGGCGCCAATGTGTCGCCGGGGGTTGCGGCGCACTACGGCCGGTGCTGCCCTGGCGTCACCATCCGGAGGGGGCGGCGACATGACGTATCTGGATTCGATGAACGTCTAGGAGATCACCAATCAGCAGTCGCCCGCGACGATCCGGGTCAGCTGGATCTTCGGCGACCAGCACACCGACGAGGTGCAGGTGTACGTCGAACCGGTCAACGCCACCGCACTCGAGTCACTGGCGCCGTCAGCCGCCGTGAAGGTCGATCCCGGCGGGGCGCAGCCGACCAGCGTCGACGTCCCTGGCGTGCCGGCGCCGGCGCTGTGGCAGGTGTCGGTGGCACCGCGCGTGAACGACGCAAGCGGCACTCTGCTGGAGAACATGCCCGACGGCTCGGGCGCATCGCCGTACTGGGAGAGCTTCGTCCTCACCCGGCTGGTCAGCCTCACCGGTGCGGCCGTCGGCGGCGGGTCAGGAGCGCCCGGCGCGCCGAAGATCACCGGGATCGACCGCAGCCGGGGTCGGTTCGTCGTGCACTGGGACAGCGGGACCGCAGACCACTTCGACGTCCGGGTGGGTTCGGCGACCGACCAGCGCGGGCAGGACGAGATCCCCGGCAACTGGCGCGAGTACGGCGTGGATTTCGTCGAGGCCGGCGTGTACGCCTTCGGCATCCAGGGCTGCAACCGGCACGTGCTCACCGGCGTGTCCGACTGCTCCGCCTGGACGGGCACCGAGATCGTCGTGACGCCCGCCGACGACTGGCGCACGCAGGACGTCGTGATCGACCTCGCGGCCGGCTTCGCCGTCGCAGCGCAGGACCAGGCGGCCCCGGGCCAGCTCGACCTGGTCACCGTCGATCAGCACGGCACCGTGTTACTGGCGCTCGATCGTCAGGCCTGGCAGGGCTGGTTGCCGCTGACCGGTCCGGGGGCGGCACCGCCGGGCGCACCCGTCGCGATGGCCGCCCAACCTCCGAACGCCCAACTGGACGTGTTCTTCGTCGGCCCGAACGGTCGCGTGCAGGTGATGTGGGTCGCCGGGCACGACCGGTGGAACGGACCGGCGCCGCTGCACGACGTCGCGGTTGCGCCTGCAGGCGCCGAACTGATCGCGGTGCACCAGCCGCCCAACGATCAGCTCGACGTGTTGGTCGTCGGCAACGACGGCGCGGTCACGGCACTGTGGGAGGTGGACGAGCACACCTGGTCGGTGCCGCTGCCCCTGACTGCGGCCCGATTCGCCCCGCCCGGCGGCTGCCTTGCCGCAGCGCAGCAGCCAGCGAACGACCAGCTCGACGTCTTCGTCGTCGGCAACGACGGCGCGCTGCAGGTGCTCTGGGTGCAGGGTGAGGGCAACTGGCAGGGACCGGTCGCGCTGGGGCCCGCCGGGCTCGCCGCGCCCGGTGCGTTCCTCGATGCGCACACCCTCGGTCAGCAGGCCCGCCTCGACGTGGTCGTGCCCGGAGTCGATCGTCGCCTCAACGTGTTCACCGTGCAGGGCGCCGGGAACTGGCAGGGCCCGACCCCGCTCGGCGATCCGGTGCTCGCCGACCGCACGCGGATCGTGTGCCTGGACACCGGCGAGGTCTACGCGCGTGCCGAGTCCAGGCATTTCGTGCGCGCTCTGGTGACCGGGCAACCGCCCGTACCTGTCCTGTAACCGTCGGCGTCACCCGGCGGCGCGGTGCCGACCCCGGTTCGAGGGGCGTCGCGCCTCCGGATAGACGAGCGAGACGTCAATGTAGTCCCACTTGTCGATCCATCGGTCGGGATTGGCATCGCGCAGCTCGCGCAGCGTGCGCCGCACCTCGTCATAGGTCCGGACCAGCCGCGCCACCCTGGGGTCGGCGAGCAGTGCCACCACGCGGCAGCCCCGCCGTCCGCAGCTGCACCGCTTGCCGCGAGGATGGTGCAGGTCGTCGAGCCTCGACAGCACGTCGACCAGGACTTCACGACTGCTGTAGGCGGCCTGCATCTTCGTGCGGTAGTGATCGCGTTCGCTTTGCGCCAGCAGGGTTTCGTCCTGCGCGTCGATCAAGGCGTGTTGGTACATCGCGGCGTGGTCGGCATCGCGCCCGGCGAGATCCTCGAGCGTCTCGTCCGCGTGCTGGGCACACCGCGCGCAGCGGTGGAACGCCGCGCGATCGACGCCGAACGTCGATGCCTGGTGCAGCCCGCAACACCTGCAGCGGAACGCGGTCGTGTCATGCACCGGACGTGCCCCCCTTACGACTGTCCGCACGGCGCTAGGGCAGTGCTGTCGCTGCGAGCGATCCTCACACGAGTTCGCGACGCCGGCGGCCAAGGCGTGCGCGTGTCCTCGACCCGACTTGTGGATAACCGCGGCGACGACCGGATCCGGCCGCACACTCGATGACCATGACGCTCAAACCGCCGCAGGAAACCTTCGTCCACACCGCCACCGAGCTCACCGACCTGTGGGCCGACCTGATGGGTGCGGGCGGATTTTCCCTCCGCAGCCTCTGGATGATCTTCATCAGGGCCGATGGTCAGATGGCGCCGGTCGGCTCGCCGATCGACGACATCCCGCCGGAGCCGGACGAGTTCATACTCCGCAACTTCAGGCATGTGATCGGCGAGCTGGCCGACGAGGGCGAGGTGTCGGCAGCCTTTCTGCTCGCCCGTCCCGGCCCGAGCCAGGTCCTCGTCGGCGATCGCCACTGGGCGAGTGCCCTCACGCAGGCACTCGGGCCGCGGCTGTCGCCGTGGCCGGTGCACCTGGCGACCGCCGGACGGGTGCGGGTGATCGCTCCGGACGACCTCGTTGCGGCCTGAGCCGGCGCGCCAGCGTGCTACGTTGTGCTACATGGAGACGGTCACGCATCGCGAGATGCGCAACAACAGCGGCGAGATCCTGCGTCGCGTCGAGGCGGGAGAGTCGATCCGCGTGACCAACAACGGTCGGATCGCTGCCCTCATCGTCCCGCCGGTGGCCGATCCGCTCGAGGAGCTCGCCCAGCGCGGCCGGCTCCGCCCGGCACTTCGCGAGGCGCGCACGCTTCGAGACATCCGTCGTCGCTCGGCGCACCGCACAACTGCACAGATCCTCGCCGACTCGCGCGGGCAGTGGTGACGCTCGCCTACGTCGATACCTCCGCGGCGCTCAAGCTGGTCATCGAAGAGGCCGAGTCGGCGACGCTTGCCGAAGAGCTGACCTCGAGCGCCGACCGTCGTCTGGCGTCGTCATGGCTCCTGCACACCGAACTGCATTGCGCTGCGGTTCGCCACCCTGCCGACCTCGACCTCGACGCCGTGCGCGCGGTCCTCGACACCCTGAACCTCGTCGACCTCACCCGGGGCGACATGATCGCAGCCGGCACCCACCCGGCCCTGCGGTGCAACGGTGCGATCCATCTCGCCGTCGCGATCAGGCTCGGCGTCGACGAGATGGTCACTTATGACGGTGAACTTGCGGCCGCCGCATCGAGGGCAGGCTTGGCCGTGCTCGCCCCGCGGTGAGGCAGATCGCCGAACGATCCGATCACGGTCAGGGCAGCCCCGCGCGGTCGAACTCCTGCTGCAAGCGTGGGCGGCGGCGGTTCATCTCTCGTAGCTCGGCGATGAAGTGGTCGACCTCTGACTCGTACTCGGTGCCACTCGCGAGCTTGCACATCTTCTTCAGTCTCCGAGCAGCAATTTGGTAGTGCTGCGCGCCGGTCTCGACCAGCTCGCGCAGCACCAGTCGATTCAGGACCGGAAGCACCGCTATCGGGTCGATCTTCTCGTACGCCTTGACGAGGTCGGCCCAGGTGCGGTCGTCATCAAGAGCCAGCAGGTTCGCGAGCTCCCAGGCGTAGTGCACGTCCTTGAGCGACGACAGCGCGAAGACGACCGCGTCATGTGGGCTCGTTTCGAGTCGGGACATGACCTCATCGCGGTGCTGTGGCCACGTCTGTCCCGCGTCGCGATACAGACGGGCAGCGGTGCTTGACGACGGCCAACGGCGAAACGTCTCGAGCCGCGCCGTCACGAGCTCGGCCGGGCGGTGCTCGGCGAGCAGTTCGCACCAGTAGTCGGCGGCACGTTGCGCCTGGTGGCTCGGCGTGACGCCGAGTCCTTGCCTGGCCCAGTCGATGGCCAGATCGAATTCCTCGATCTCCGCGAGTGCGCGCGCCGTGTCCAGGTACCACTGCGCGATCGAGCGATCGCGGGCGTGGGTGCGGATGATCGCCGCCACATCGCGATCCAGGACCGCCAATCGTTGTTCGTTCCGGTCCAGCGCGGACCACTCGGCGCGGACGCCGGGGGCCCAGCGCCCGGCGTCCGAAACCCGCGGCCCGAGGCCGGCCCTGAGTTCGTCCAGCTTGGCGCGGTACGCCGCCATGCCCTTCGCGCCTAGGGCGGGCGCGTACGCCACGGGGTCGATGCTGAAGTAGTCGCACTCGTTGTCGAATTGGAAACTCATGAGCCAAGAGACCAAGTTGGCGACCGGCGGCTTGGCACGTGCTGCGGCTTCGGCGTGGAGATCGAGCAGCGCCCCGCACGCGTCGCCGATGATCCCGCTCGAATCGTCGGCTCGCATGATCACTTTCAGTGCCGAGGCGATGGCTTTCTGCGTCACGGAGACGACGACGGTCGGATCATCGGTGTCAAGTGCCTGCTCGAGAATGGCCACCGCCTCCCGCATCCGGGCGCCGTGTTCGTTGGCGACATGCCACCGCCATACGTCGGCGCGAGTGCGGATGAGCGGAAGAACGGTCGTAGCCAGCTCGCTCATAGGCGTCAACGATCTCACGGCCCTTGTGCCGGCTGGAACCCCAGCACAGTCGCTCGCGCTCGACCGGCATTTCGACGTTCCTCGGCCTGACCAGACGGCGGCGGCCCTGGACCGGCTGCCTCAGCAGGTCGAGTACGGCGTGCTTACGCTGCGAGTGGCGGACGTGCTTCCCGCCACCCAGGCCGCGCAGGCACACCGGCGGTTGGAAGCCGGTGGCGTGCGCGGCCGGCTCGTTCTGCAGTTCTGACGGAAGGCGATCCATGAAGTACCGCAAGCTCGGCACCACCGGTCTCGACGTCTCGGCGATCTGCCTCGGCTGTATGAGCTACGGCGAACCCGACCGTGGCCCGCACCCCTGGTCGCTCGGTGAGGACGACGCCCGGCCGTTCTTCAAGCAGGCACTCGAGGCCGGCATCAACTTCTTCGACACGGCGAACACCTACTCGGCCGGGTCGAGCGAAGAGATCACCGGCCGCGCGCTGCGCGACCTCGCCGACCGCGACGAGATCGTGCTGGCGACGAAGGTGTTCATGCCGGTCGACCGCACCGGCCCGAACTCGAAGGGCCTGTCGCGCAAGGCGATCCTGTCGAGCATCGACGCCAGCCTGCGGCGCCTGCAGACCGACTACGTCGATCTCTACCAGATCCACCGCTGGGACCCGGAGGTGCCGATCGAGGAGACCCTCGAGGCGTTGCACGACGTCGTCAAAGCAGGAAAGGCGCGCTACATCGGCGCGTCGTCGATGTGGGCGTGGCAGTTCAGCAAGGCCCTGCACGTCGCCGACCTGAACGGCTGGACCCGCTTCGTCACGATGCAGAACCACTACAACCTGCTCAACCGCGAGGAGGAGCGCGAGATGCTGCCGCTCTGCGCGGACGAGGGCATCGGCGTCATCCCGTGGAGCCCGCTCGCCCGTGGCCGGCTGACCCGCGACTGGGACGAGAAGACCAGCCGCTCCGAGTCCGACGAGTTCGGCCGCACGCTCTACCCGGACAGCGACAAGCAGATCGTGGACGCCGTCGCCCAGGTCGCAGCCGACCGCGGCGTCTCGCGCGCGCAGGTCGCGCTGGCGTGGGTGATGAGCAACCCGGTCGTCGACGCCCCGATCATCGGCGCCACCAAGGCGCACCACCTGGACGATGCGGTCGCCGCTGTCGACCTCGAGCTCACCGCCGATGAGCTCGCACGGCTGGCGGCGCCGTACACCCCGCACGAGGTGGTCGGCTTCCAGTAACCGGCTCAGCGCGCCTCGACCACTGCCTCCAGCCGCTCGGGTTCGGCGAACACGTCGCCGTGCTGTCGTCCGCCGAGCATCGCCGCGGCGATGAGACCGGCAAGCACGGCGGCTGATCCGCAGACGAGATAGCCGAGCGCGTAACCGTGCGAGAGTGCGTGGAAGGCGGTGTCCTTCAGCGGGTTGAACGGGATCAGCTTGCCGTCCGGGCCGGGCACCTGGGCGGGCACGCCGTTCTGGCCGAGCGGACCGGACTTGACCGCGCCCACCGCGGCCGCGACCTGCGGACGTTCGGCCGCGGGCACGTGGTCGGGCGCTGCGTAGAACTTCGCGAGTGCAGCCTGCAGCGCCGGCGTCGCCGCGATCTTGGCGTTGATCGCGTTCGCCGCCGTGGTGAGCGCAATCGCGCCGACGATGGCTGGACCGAGCGTCAGGCCGCCGTCGCGCAGCATGCTCGTCGCCCCGCTCGCCATGCCTGCCTTCGAGGTCTCCACGCTGTTGACGGCGACGACGGTGATCGAGGTGACGGCGAGCTTGAAGCCGGCGCCGACCACCAGCAGCGGCACGGCGACTGCCGCGATCGACAGATTCGTCGCAGGGATCGAGGCGAGCACGAGGTCGCCGACGCCGATCAACGCCATGCCCGCGGCGAGCACCCAGCCGGGCTTCAACCGTTCGATCATCCGCGTGCTCACCGGGAACAGCACGACGCCCATCACGTTCAGGCAGAAGAAGCCGATGGACGTCTTCAGCGGCGAGTACTCCTGGATGGCCGACAGCCGGATGCTGGTGTCGTACGCGGTGCCGAGGTAGGCGAACATGCCCAGCACGGTGACGACCGCCGAGACGGCGAACGTGCGGTTGCTGAACAGGTCGAGCCTGATCAAGGGACGGTCGACCCGTCGCTCGATGGCGACGAACAGGGCCAAGAACACGACGGCGAGCACGAAGGCACCGACGACGGTGGCGCTCCCCCAGCCGTCCTCAGCGCCCTGGATCACCCCGTACAGCAGGGCGAACAGCGCTACGGCGATGGTGAACTGCCCGGGCCAGTCGAGGGATCTGCCGTGCGGCGCCGACGAATCCTGCGCCGCGGTGAGCGTGATCGCGGCACTGATCGCCGCGAGGATCGCCATGGCGAGGAACGCGTAGCGCCAGCTCGCGAACTCGCTGCCGGAATGGTGGATCTTGGCGAGCAGGCCGGAGAGCACCGGTGAGATGAACCCGGCGCCGGTGAGCGCGGCGGCCCAGATCGAGATCGCGTGCGCGCGCTCCCGCGCGCTGTGCGTGCCCGCGGCGAGCATGGCCACCGAGGTCGGGAAGATCGCGGCGGCGCCGATGCCGGAGATGACCTGCCCGGTCAGGAGCACGCCGACCCCGTTGGCCGGGGTGAGGAAGCCGAGCAGGCCGCCGACCACCATCAGTAGCGCGCCGGCGGCGAGCAACCGCTTGCGGCCGAACAGGTCCCCGACGACGCCGAAGGACAGCTCCAGCAGGGTGACCGGGACCAGGAACGCGTCGGAGACCCACGTGAGCGTCGTCGACGACGTCCCCAGGTCCTGGTTGATGTAGCCGTTGATCACCGCCGGGATCGACAGCCCGATCTGGGCGACGGCGACTGCGCCGGCCGCGGCGAACAGGGTGCCGCGGCTGAGACGCAAGGGTGTGGATGGCTGGCCAACGGCAGCAGACGTCTCAGTCACAAATGTGAACGAAACCACATTTCGGACCTGATGTACAGGTTCCCTGTGCGTTAGGGGCGGAGCGCCTCGCGGCACAGCTCGAGCGAGCGGCGCAGCTCGTCCGCCTGCGCCTTCGTGTGGTTGGCGAGCATGCGGCCCTGCAGCGCCGCGACCTTCGGACGGAGCCGCGTGAGCAGCCGGCGACCGGCAGGCGTGAGTGCGATGACCAGCCGGCGACGGTCGGCGGGGTCGCGATGCCGCTCGACGAGGCCGCGGTCGAGCAGCACGGTCACCATCTCGGCCATGCTCTGCTGGGTGACGAACGAGTGCCGCGCGAGGTGCGCGGCGGTCAGGTCGGCGTGCCGTTCCAGGACGGTCAGCGCGGTGTACTGCAGCGTGGTGAGCCCGGCCGGGCGGCAGAGCTCGTCCAGCTCGGCACGTACCGCGAGTTCGACCTGCTTCATCAGGTACAGCAGGGTCGGCGCGGTCATCGCAGGCCGAGCACGTGCGCCGCGGTGTCCTTGACGACGGCCGTCCGGTGCGCGGGGTCGACGCCGAGGTCGTCCCAGTCGGACAGCCAGCGTTCCGGCGCGATCAACGGGTAGTCGCTGCCGAACATGACCTTGCGCCGCAACAGCCCACCGGCGGCACGAACGAGTTCCGGCGGGAAGTACTTCGGCCGCCAGCCGGACAGGTCGATGTAGACGTTCGCCTTGTGCGTCGCCATCGAGATCGCTTCGGCCTGCCAGGGCACCGACGGGTGCGCAAGGATCACCGTCAGGTCCGGGAAGTCCGCGGCGACGTCGTCGAGCAGCAGCGGGTTGGAGTACCGCAACTTGATCCCGCGCCCGCCCGGTAACCCGGCGCCGATGCCGTTCTGGCCGGTGTGGAACAACGCCGGCACGCCGAGTTCTTCGATGACGGCCCAGAGCGGGGCGAAGGTCGCGTCGTCCGGCGAGAACGCCTGCAGGCTCGGGTGGAACTTGAAGCCGCGCACGCCGTACTGCTCGACGAGCATGCGGGCGCGGTCGACGGCCGCCGGTCCCTGGTGCGGATCCACCGAGCCGAACGGCACGAGCACGTCGTTGTGCCGCGCAGCGGTCTCCGCGATCTGCTCGCTCGACAGCGCCGGGTGACCGGTGGAGGTCGTGGCGTCGACGGTGAACACAACCGCTGCCATGCCCGCGTCGCGATAGCGCGTGGCGAGGTCGTCGACGGTCGGCGTGCGGTTCTCGGAACCCTTGAAGTACGCCGCGGACGCATCCATCAGCTCGCGGTCGAGCGAGTAGTGACCGTGCCCGTCGGCCTCGACGTGCACGTGGACGTCGAGGGCACTGATCGCGTCGAGGTCGATCGCCGGTTCGTAGCGAGTCATCGCGTTGCCTCCCGCAGCCGGGACTTGAGCAGCTTGCCGGACGCGTTGTGCGGTAGCTCGGGCACGAACTCGACGGACCTGGGGAGCTTGTAACGCGCCAGACGCTGCTCGAGATGGTGCACGACGGCGGGCTCGTCGAGGTGTTCGCCGTCGCGCACCACGACGAACGCGCGCCCGACCTCGCCCCATTTCTCGTCGGGCACCCCGATCACCGCGCACTCGGCGACCGCCGGGTGCGTGTAGAGCGCGTGCTCGACCTCGGCCGGGTACACGTTCTCGCCGCCGGAGATGTACATGTCCTTCAAGCGATCGACGATGCGCAGATAGCCCTCGTCATCTCGCGTCGCGAGGTCGCCGCTGTGCAGCCAGCCGTCGGTGAAGGCGTGTTCGGTGGCGGCCTCGTTCTGCCAGTAGCCGGGCGTGACATTCGGTCCGCTGATCAGCACTTCGCCGGGCTGATCCGGCGCGACGTCCTCGTCGCCGTCGACCACGCGGACGTCGGTGAAGAAGCACGCCGTGCCGGCCGAGCCGAGCTTGCGTTCGGCGTCGGCGGCGCGCAGCATCGTGGCACCCGGCGAGGTCTCGGTGAGCCCGTAGCCCTGCACGATCATCAGGCCGCGGTCGAGCCAGGTGCGCAGCAGCGAGTCCGGGATCGGCGCGCCGCCGCTGAGCGCGAGGTGCAGGCTGGCGAGGTCGGCCTCGGCGAAGCGCGGCGACTGCGAGAGCGCGAGATACATGCTGGTGACACCGAACAGCAGCGTCACCCGCTCGCGTTCGATCAGGTCGATGGCGCGCGCGGCATCGAACCTCGCCTCGATGAGGGCGGTGCCCCCCTTCAGCACGGTCGGGATCAGCACCTGATTGAGCGCCGCGGTGTGGAACAGCGGCGCGGTGACGAGCGCGATCTCGTTGCTGCCGAGGTCGATGTCGACGAGCAGGTTGTAGACGTTCCACACCACGTTGCCGTGGGTGAGCATCACGCCCTTGGGCTGTCCGCTCGTCCCGGACGTGTACTGGATCATGAACAGGTCGGCGAGCGTGATCGGCTCGTCGATCGGCGGCCCGTCGACCATCAGGTCGTCGAGCCCGGCGCCGGCTCGCCGGGTGAACACCACCGTGTCGGCGTCGCTCTCGACCGCCGCGCCCAACTCGTCCTCGACGATCAGCAGCCGGGCACCGCTCTGCCCCACGATGAAGGCGAGTTCGGGCGCGGCCAGTCGGGTGTTGATCGGCACGAACACGGCACCGAGCCGCGCCGTCGCGAACAGTGCCAGCACCAGCTCGATCGAGTTCAGCCCGAGGAACGCGACCCGGTCGCCGCGGCTCACCCCGCGTGCGCGCAGCCCGTGCGCGAACCGGTCGATCTTCACGTCGAGCTCGGCATAGCTGGTGCCCAGGTCGTCCTGCACGACAGCCGTTCTGTGCGGCGTCATCCGGGCGCGCCGCCTCGGCCACGACCCGAGCCCGTGGTCGTTCATCGGTCGGTCACCTTCTCGCCGCGGCCGTCGAGGAAGGCCTGCATGCGCTGCTTGGCGTCGTCGGTGCCCTGCGCGATCGCCGCAGTCAGCGCTTCCATGAAATAGCCCTCACGCGGGTTCGCCTCGGCGATGCGCGGCAGCGCCTGCACGACCGCGAAGTTCGTCTGCGGTGCGTTCAGGGCGATCCGCTGCGCCAGCTCGATCGCCTTCGCCAACCCCGTCCCCACATCGACGAGGTACTGCGAGATCCCGATCGCCTGGCCCTCGTCCGCGTCGTAGCGCCGACCCGTGAGCATCAGGTCGGTCATCCGGGCGACACCGATGAGCCGCGGCACGCGCACCGACGCCCCGCCGCCGACGAAGAGCCCGCGCATTCCTTCCGGCAGGGCGTAGAAGGTAGACCGATCGGCGACCCGCAGGTGCGCGGCCGCCGCCAGTTCGAGCCCGCCGCCGACGACGGCGCCCTGCATGGCCGCCACGACCGGCACCGGCCCGAACTCGACTGCGTCCAGAGCGCGGTGCCACATGCGCGAGTGCCGAACGCCCGACATCGTGTCGTGCGCGCCCATCTCGGCGAGATCGAGCCCGGCGCTGAAATGATCGCCCTCGGCCACGAGCACGACACAGGCGACGTCGTCCGGCAGTTCGGTGAAGAATCGCTCGATTCCCAGCACTGTGGCGTCGTCGAGCGCGTTGCGCTTGGCCGGCCGGTTGAGCGTAAGCACGCCGACCGGGCCCATCCGGCGGGTCAGCAGGGTCGACGGCAGGTCGGGCACGCTGATCTCCTCAATGCACAGGTTACCTGTGCAGTGAATCAGACTGTCGGGCTCCGGGGCAAGGGGCGCCGCAGCCGACACGCCAGACCACCGAAATTGTCAGACCTCGTTGCGACGATAGGCAGCGACGGAGGGATGGACGATGAGCGAGATGGTGTGGGTGCGCTCGCACGTGGAGCGGCTGCTCCAGGACGAGTGGAGTGTCTGCCGGGTCGAAGCCGATCGGGACGGTGACTACCCGTTCCGCAACGGAACCGCGGCGTGCTGGGTGCGGCTGATCGATGCCGGGGAGCCGCTTGTGCGCGTCTTCGCGCACGCGGCCTGCGGGGTCCGCCGGTCGGTAAAACTGCTGACCGAGCTGAACGACATCCAGAACCGGGCGCTGACCACGTCGGTGATGCTGACCGACGGCTGCGTCGTGATCGCCCAGACGGTGTCGGCGTACGAGTTGTCCTGCGTCGTCCTCGGCCAGGCGATGGCTGCGGTCGGCGGGTTGGCCGACGAGGTGGGCGTCCTGCTGGCCGGCATGTTCGGCGGTTCCACGCCGCTCCCGGCCGAGGTGCCAGAGCCCGAGGAGGCCGAATGAACCCCATCTGTTCGGCACAAAGGCGCCGCTGGACCCCCGGTCGACTGCGCAGCGCGGCAGCGTCATCGCAACACGCGGCGACCAGACAAGGCCGTCGCACCTCTGCTCGCCCGGGCGGCGGGCGCCCCGTCACCGACGCCCCGCCCGGCAGCGGCTCAGTGACAGTCGCGAAAGGGCGCGGCGAAACTACTCCGCACGATGCATCTTGCGACCAGCATCAAGAACCAGTTCGTCAGGGGTCGAGTCGCCAACGTGATCAGCTGATGTCCGCACCGAGGTCCTGACCTCGGTGCGAGGCGACGAACGCGCGCTCACTCGCGATCGTGCAGGTGGTTGCGTTGCGGTCTTCTTTGCGGGTCGACCCAGTCGGGTGGGACCCGGTGGGGTCGGCCGTTGAGCATGGTCGAGGTCCAGCCCATGCGCTGGAAGGTGTCGTGGTGGGGGCCGCAGACCAGTGTTCCGTCGTCGACGCTGGTGCGGGCGGTGTGCTGGTGGTCGGTGACGTGGTGGGCGTCGAGCCAGCCGAGGGCGGCGTCGCAGCCGGGGTAGCTACGGCCGCCGTCTCGGGCGAGCATCGCGAGGCGTTGTTGTTCGCTGAACAGCCGCTGCCTGTCGGAGTAGGCGATGATGCCGCGCGTCTTGGACAGCAGCACCAGGATCGCTCGGGCTTCCGGGTCGAGCCAGCGCTTCGCGAGCGACACTGGGATCGGGTAGCCGTGCCCGGTGGTCGCCACGCCGGTGTCGGTGGCGAAATCCTGCACGTCCATCTTCAGCAGCAGCGTGGTGGTCACGCCGCCGGCATTCGGCAGCCGGCCGGAAGCGAACGCCAGCTTCAACGCGGTCAACAGCGCGTCGTGGCGACGCTGACCGGGAGTGCGGGGATCCCGCGCCCCGTCTTCGGCCGGTGCGGGTTTGCCGAGGGCGTCGAAACCGGTCTCGACATACTCCGCCGCCTCGGCAGTCAGGGGGACGATCAGGATGCCCGACCCGTCCGGGAACCGCCGCAACTCCGCGCTGCGGCGCCGGGCAGCCCGCTCCTGATCGCCCAGCGCCCCGTTCTGATCCAACGCGGCCGACACCCGCTTCGCGTGGCGGCCAAGAGTTTCCGGATCATGGGTTGCGGCGAAGTCGAGCAGCACGAGCTCCACCGCCGGATGGGCCTCCTCCAGCACACAGTCCGCCAGCGCATCGACGGTGCGGGTCACGATGTCGGCGGCACGGGCCGACACCAACCCCGCCGTAAACGCCGCGGCGGTGTCCGGATGCAACGGCGCCAACACCTCCCCCGTCATGCTGCGCCGCGGCGACACCGCCGCCGCCAACCGCACCTTCGCCGCCGCCTCACCCGCACTCACCTTCAACAGCTGCCGCAGAAACTGCACCGCACTCTTACACCCGTGCACCTGCGCCAACCCCCGCCGGGCCACCTGATCGACCAACCCGATCAGCCGCACCTCAGCCTCATGCTGCACCCGCATCCCCTCCACGACCTGGGCATCGGTCAGCAACTCCAACGAGTCACCCACCAATACGTCCACATGTTCGATAGTACGCCTTCCAAGGAAGGCAAACAAGAGCTGTGGACGAGAATCCGCAGATATATCGGAGGATCCGAACGTGAAGCAAGCCGG
>DATBTJ010000078.1:0-38924 GCA_036559305.1 Jatrophihabitans sp. | reverse complement strand
ATGCCCGTCGTCACCATGAAGGAAATGCTCGAGGCCGGTGTGCACTTCGGGCACCAGACCCGGCGCTGGAACCCGAAGATGAAGCGCTTCATCCTCACCGAGCGCAACGGGCTCTACATCATCGACCTGCACCAGACGCTGTCCTACGTCGACCGCGCCTTCGAGTTCATCAAGGAGACCGTCGCGCACGGCGGGTCGATCCTGTTCGTCGGCACCAAGAAGCAGGCGCAGGGCTCGATCGCCGAGCAGGCTACCCGCGTCGGTATGCCTTACGTCAACCAGCGCTGGCTGGGCGGCATGCTCACCAACTTCCAGACCGTCCACAAGCGCCTGCAGCGCATGAAGGAACTGGAAGCCATGGAGCAGTCCGGCTGGGAGGGCACCGCCACCAAGAAGGAGCAGTTGATGCTCCAGCGCGAGAAGGACAAGCTTGAGCGCACGCTGGGCGGTATCCGCGACATGGGTCGCGTCCCCAGCGCCATCTGGGTGGTCGACACCAAGAAGGAGCACATCGCCGTCGGTGAGGCCCACAAGCTGGGCATCCCGGTGATCGCGATCCTCGACACCAACTGCGACCCGGACGAGGTCGAGTACAAGATCCCGGGCAACGACGACGCCATCCGCAGCGCTGCGCTGCTGACCCGTGTGGTCGCCGACGCCGTCGCCGAGGGCCTGGTCGCCCGTTCCGCCGCCGCCGCCAGCGCCGGCCGCGACGAGAAGCCGGCCGAAGGCGCCGCCACCGCTCAGGTCGGCGCCGACGAGCCGATGCCGGAGTGGGAGCGCGAGCTGCTGCAGCCCGCGGGCGCCCAGGGTGGCGAGACCGCTCAGGCCGCTCCCGAGGCCGCTCCGGAAGCCGCTGCCGAGGCAGCTCCCGAGGCCGCCGCCGAGGCTGCTCCGGAAGCCGCTGCCGAGGCCGCTCCCGAGGCTGCTCCGGAGACCGCCGCCGAGGCCGCTCCCGAGGCGCCGTCGACCCCGTCCGCCTGACGCACCGCACTCCCAGACGAAGAGAGAGAACTACCAACGATGGCGAACTTTTCCGCCGCAGATGTGAAGAAGCTCCGCGACGCCACCGGCGCCGGGATGATGGACTGCAAGAAGGCCCTGGAGGAGGCCGACGGTGAGTACGAGCGCGCCGTCGAGATCCTGCGGGTCAAGGGCGAGGCGAAGGCCGAGAAGCGCGCGGGTGACCGTGAGGCTTCCAACGGCCTGGTCGCCGCGGCCGAGGGCGCGATGATCGAACTGGCGTCCGAGACCGACTTCGTCGCCAAGAACGAGCAGTTCCAGACGCTGGCGCAAGACATCGTCACGCACTTCGCCAACTCCGCCGCGACCGACGTCGACTCGCTCAAGGGCGAGACGCTCAAGGACGGCAAGACGGTCGAGGACAGCATCTCCGGGCTGGCCGCCGTGATCGGCGAGAAGCTCGAGCTGCGCCAGGCCGTCAAGCTCGAGGGCAAGGTCGCGACCTACCTGCACCGCAAGGCCTCCGACCTTCCGCCGCAGGTCGGCGTACTCGTCCAGTTCGAGGGCGACGACGCCGAAGCCGCTCGCGGCGCGGCCATGCAGGTCGCCGCGCTGCGCGCCGGCTACCTCACCCGCGAGGACGTCCCTGCCGACGTCGTCGAGAGCGAGCGTCGAGTGCTCGAGGAGAAGACCCGCGCCGAGGGCAAGCCCGAGCAGGCGATCGCGAAGATCGTCGAGGGACGGCTGAACGCCTTCTACGCCGACAACGTCCTGCTCGAGCAGGAGTCGGTGCGCGAGGCGAAGACCACCGTCAAGCAGGTTCTCGACAAGGCCGGCGTCACGATCACCAAGTTCGCACACTTCGAGGTCGGCGCGGCCTGATCACCCGTTAGGGTGCGTAAGACACCGACCGACACGACTGGTTGATTGCCGAGGAGGCCGCCACATGACCGACATCGAGGCGGCCCCCTCGGCATATCGCCGGGTGCTCATCAAGCTCTCCGGCGAGGTGTTCGGCGGCGGCCGGATCGGTGTCGACCCCGATGTGGCGCACTCGCTGGCGGTGCAGATCGCCGACGTCGTGCGCGGCGGAACGCAGGTCGCCCTGGTGGTCGGCGGCGGCAACTTCTTCCGCGGCGCCGAGCTGTCCCAGCGCGGCATGGACCGCGATCGCGCCGACTACATGGGCATGCTCGGCACGGTGATGAACTGCCTCGCCCTGCAGGACTTCCTGGAGAAGGCGGGCGTGCCCACCCGGGTGCAGACGGCGATCACGATGGGCCAGGTCGCCGAGCCCTACATTCCGCGGCGCGCCGAACGGCACCTGGAAAAGGGCCGCGTCGTGATCTTCGGCGCCGGCGCCGGGCTGCCGTACTTCTCGACCGACACGGTCGCCGCGCAGCGCGCCCTCGAGATCGGCTGCGAGGTGCTGCTGCTCGGCAAGAGCGGGGTGGACGGGGTGTACGACGCCGACCCGCGCACCCATCCCGACGCGGTGCGCTTCGACACCATCAACTACGACGAGGTGCTGCGCCGCGGGCTGCAGGTCGCCGATCAGACCGCCTTCAGCCTGTGCCGTGACAACAGCATGCCGATCATCGTGTTCGAGTTGGCCGACGGCAACATCGCCCGCGTCGTGCGTGGTGAGAAGATCGGCACGCTGGTCAGCGCGAACGACTGAGGGGATTTGGCAGCAGTGATCGACGACCGAGGCTTGCGGAGCGAGAAATGATCGACGAGACGCTCTTCGAGGCCGAAGAGAAGATGGAGAAGGCCGTCCACGTGGCGCGCGACGAACTCGGCGGGCTGCGCACCGGCCGTGCCAACGCGAGCGCCTTCGCCCGGCTGGTTGTCGACTACTACGGCACGCCGACCCCCATCCCGCAGATGGCCACGGTCAACGTGCCCGAGGCGCGCATGGCGGTCATCAAGCCCTACGACCCGAGTCAGCTCGGCGCGATCGAGAAGGCCATCCGCGACAGCGACCTCGGGGTCAACCCGACCGACGACGGCGCGATCATCCGGGTGGTGTTCCCGCAGCTCACCGAGGAACGCCGCCGCGACCTGGTCAAGGTCGCCCGCGGCAAGGGCGAGGACGCGAAGGTGGCGATCCGCTCGGTGCGCCGGCATGCCAAGGACGCGCTGGACAAGCTCGTCAAGGACGGCGAGACCGGTGAGGACGACGTCCACCGCGCCGAGGGCGAGCTGGAGAAGATGACGCACAAATACACCGACCAGGTCGATGAGCAGGTCAAGGCCAAGGAAGCCGAACTGCTCGAGATCTAGTGCCGATGCCCGAGGACACTCCCCGGGGCCCGGTGACCCCCCGGAGCCTCGCCCGCGCCCGCCGGATCGGCGGCCGGCCCGCTGCGTCGACCCCGCCGCCCGTCCCGACCGACGACGGTCAGCCGCCCCTTGCGGCAGAGGTCGCCCGTCCCAGCAAGGCGGGCCGCAACCTGCCCGCGGCGATCGGCGTCGGGCTGGGCCTCGGCGCACTGATCGTCGCCTCGCTGTTCCTGTACCGGCCGAGCTTCGCCGTCCTGGTCGCGCTGGCCAGCGGCTTCGGCAGTTTCGAGCTGTCCCGGGCCATCGGCACCGCCAAGGTGCGGGTGGTGCTGGTGCCGGTGCTGCTCGGCGGCACCGCCACGCTCGTCGCGACCTGGTTGCGCGGGCCGCAGGGCCTGGTCGCGGGCGTGCTGGTGAGCGCGCTCGCCGTACTGGTCTGGCGCCTCGGCGACGGTGCGCACCGCTACCTCGACGACGTGGGCGCGTCGCTGTTCGTGCTGCTCTACGTCCCGGCCCTGGCCGGGTTCGCGGTGCTGTCTGTGCACGCCGACGACGGCGCCGCGCGAATCCTTGCCTTCGCCGCGACCGTCGTCTGCAGCGACACCGGTGGGTATGCGACCGGCGTGCTGTTCGGCCGGCACCCGCTCGCGCCGATCGTCTCGAAGGCCAAGACCTGGGAGGGCTTCGCCGGTTCGGTGCTGTTCTGCTGCATCGCCGGCGTGCTTTTCCTGACGCTCACCTTCCACCAGGCGTGGTGGACGGGTCTGCTGTTCGGCCTGGGCATCGTGGTGACGGCGACCCTCGGCGACCTCGGCGAGTCGGTCATCAAGCGCGACCTCGGCGTCAAGGACATGAGCCACCTGCTGCCCGGCCACGGCGGGTTGATGGACCGGCTGGACTCGATGCTGCCGTGCGCTGCCGTGGCCTACCTGCTGCTCTCGGCCTTCGCGCCGGTATGAGGCACGCCTCGGCGGACGAGGCGATCGCAGCCGCCCGGGCGCTGCCCGCCGACCGGACCCGGTTCATCGGGATCGACGGCCACGGCGGTGCCGGCAAGTCCAGCCTGGCCGCGCGGATCGCGGCCGCGCTGCCGGGTGCCGTCGTGGTGCACGCCGACGACTTCGCTGCGCCCTCGGTGCCCGAGTGGGACTTCGCCCGGTTCAACGCGCAGGTGGTACAGCCGCTGCTGGCCGCGCGTCCCGCGCACTACCAGCGCTGGGACTGGCGCACCGACACCGGGGCCGAGTGGCACGACATCCCGGTCGGCGTCGCCGTGATCGTCGAGGGGGTGTCGTCGACCCGGCGCGAGGTCGCCGCGCCGTGGGACCTCACGGTCTGGGTCGACACGTCCGAGGACGTCCGGCTCGCCCGCGCTCTCGATCGCGACGGCCCGGATCTGATGGCCACCTGGCGCGAGGTCTGGATCCCGTCGGAGAACGCCTACGTCGCGCGCGAACGGCCCCAGGAGCGGGTCGACCTCGTTGTGTCCGGCACCGCCGACCCGGGCCGGGACTGAGCGCGCGGCGCGGTGCCTGCGCAATCTCTGGGACAATCGAGGTCGTCATGACCTCCTTACCCCTCGTGTTCGACGCACCCCGCCGCGGCAAGCCGCCGGCCCACCTCGCTGATCTCGCAGAGGCTGATCGCCGCGCGGCCGTGACGGCGCTCGGCCTGCCCGGCTTTCGCGCCGACCAGCTCTCGCGCCACTACTTCGGCCGGTTCGAGGCCGACCCGCAGCAGATGAGCGACCTGCCGGCGCCGTTGCGCGAGCAGGTGCTCGCCGGGCTGATGCCGCAGTTGCTGCACGAGGTGCGCACGCTCGAGACCGACAACGGCACCACCCGCAAGACCCTGTGGCGCCTGCACGACGGCGCGCTCGTCGAGTCGGTGCTGATGCGCTACCCCGACCGGGTCACGGTGTGCGTGTCCAGCCAGGCCGGTTGCGGCATGGCGTGCCCGTTCTGCGCGACGGGGCAGGGCGGGCTGACCCGCAACCTGTCCACGGCAGAGATCGTCGACCAAGTCGTCGCGGCAGCGCGGACCGCCCGGGACACCTTCGGCGTCCGGCTCTCGAACGTGGTGTTCATGGGCATGGGCGAGCCGCTGGCCAACTACGCGCGGCTGGCCGCCGCGCTGCACCGGCTCACCGACCCGGCGCCTGCCGGGCTGGGCCTGTCGCAGCGCTCGGTCACGGTGTCGACCGTCGGGTTGGTGCCGGCGATCGGCAAGCTGACCGCCGAGGGGCTCAACGTCACCCTGGCGGTGTCGCTGCACGCGCCCGACGACGAGCTGCGCGACACGCTCGTGCCGGTCAACACCCGGTGGAAGGTCGGCGAGGTGCTCGCCGCGGCCGATCACTACGCCGCCACCACCGGACGGCGCTACTCGATCGAGTACGCGATGATCCGCGACGTCAACGATCAGGGCTGGCGCGCGGACCTGCTGGGTGACCTGCTGGCCCCGCGCCGCGCGCACGTGAACCTGATCCCGCTCAACCCGACACCGGGCTCGCAGTGGGACGCCTCGCCCAAGCCGGTCGAGCGCGAGTTCGCCCGGCGGCTGGAGGCGCGCGGCGTGCCGGTGACGGTGCGCGACACCCGCGGCCGCGAGATCGACGGCGCCTGCGGGCAGCTCGCCGCGGCCGAGTAGCCCGACCGGACCGCCGCCGGCGATGGTGCTACGCCCGCTCGCGAACCTGCTCCGCGACGCCGTGCGGCTGGACCGCAGCCAGTCCGACCCGCTGGTCGCCGCGCGCAACGCGATCGGCATCGCGCTGCCGTTGGTCGTCGCCGCGCTCACCGGTTCGGTGTCGGCCGGGCTGGCCTCGACGATCGGCGCGTTGCAGACCGGGCTGGCCGACCGTCCCGGACCTTATCGCCTGCGCGTGCTGCGCATGCTCGGCACCGCGTTCGCGGCGAGTGTCACCGGCGCGCTCGCGGTGCTCGCGTCGCCCAGCACCGCGGCTTCGGTCCTGCTGCTGCTCGTGCTCGCCTTCATCGCCGGCCTGCTCGTGTCCGGCGGGCCGAGCGCCACGCAGGTCGGCATCGCCGCCACGGCGGCGGCGATCGTCCTCGGGCACATCCCGCAGCCGGGCGCGGTCGCCGTCCACGTCGGGTTGCTGGTGTTCGCCGGCGGACTCGTGCAGGTGGCGCTCGCGGTCGCCGCCTGGCCGCTGGGTCGGCATGCCCCCGAGCGGCACGCCCTGGCCGCGCTCTACCGCGAACTCGCCGACGCCGCCCGCCGCCCGCCCGGCACCGCCGCTGCGCCGGCAGCGGCGACGGCTGTCGAGACGGTGCGGGACATGCTCTACGGGCTGGGCCACGACCACGGCCCGAGCGTCGAGGCCTACCAGGTGCTGCTCGACGAGGCCGAGCGGATCCGCCGCGAGTTCGGCGTGCTGACCGCGCTGATCGAGCGGCTCATCCGTGGGGGAGCGGTGGTCGAGGCGGGCCTGGCCCGCGGCGCGCTGAGCGCCGCCGGCGGCGTGCTCGGCGCGGTGGCGGACGCGCTCACCGCGGGCCGGCCGGTGCCGCAGGAGGCGCTCGACCCGGCCCGCACCGCGGTGCGGACGGCCATCGAGCGTCTCGAGGTCGACGCCGGGCCGACCCGCCGGGCCACCGCCACGCGGCTGCGGGCGCTGGCCGGCCAGCTGCGTGCCGTGCTCGAGACGACCGCCACCGGCGCCGGCGAGGGCCGCCGCCTCGAAGCGGCGGACCTGCCCGGCGGGCCCCGGTTGCGCGATCCGCTCGCGGTGCTGCGGGCCAACCTCACGCCCGGGTCGCAGATCCTGCGACACGCGGTGCGTACCGCACTGCTGGTCGCGGGCTCCGACCTGGTCGTCAGGCTGACCGGCTCCGTCCACGGCTACTGGGTGTCGCTGACCGTGCTGGTGGTGCTGCGTCCGGATTTCGCGTCGACCTTCCAGCGGGTCGTGCTGCGTGTGGCGGGCACGGTGGTCGGGCTGGTGGTCGCGACCGAACTGCTGCACTGGGTGCCCGTCGGCACCTGGTACCTGATCGCGCTGGTCGCGCTCTTCTACTTCGGCATGCGTCTGGCCGGACCGGCCAACGTGGGGCCGACCGCGGTGTCGCTCAGTGCGATGGTCGTCGTGCTGCTCGCGCTCAACGGGGTGCCCCCGCACGACACGCTCGTCGCCCGGTCGGTGGCGACGCTCATCGGCGGCGTCCTCGCCGTGCCGGCCGCCCTGCTGCTGGTCGTCTGGGAGCACGAGCAGGTGCCGGGCCGGCTCGCCGGACTGCTTGCCGCCTACCGCGCCTACCTGGCCGTGCTCGCCGACCCCACGGCGTCGCGCGGGCGACGTGAGCGGGCCCGTACCGATGCCCGGCTGGCCCGCACCAACGCCGTCGCCTCGGTCGACCGGGCCCGGGCCGAACCGGTCGGCGCACGGTCGGTGGTGACGCTCGGCGAGGGCGTGCTCGCCCATTCGCACCGCGTCGTGCATGCGTTGATGACCCTCGACGCGCTGCGGGCCGGCCCCGCGACCGCAGCCGTACGCGCCGAACTCGACGCCGTGCTGCGGGCCGCCGAGCAGGCGCTGGCGTCGTGCGAGCAGGCGCTGCGCACCGCGACCGCGCCCCGGCAGTCCGCCGAGCTCCGACCGCTGCAGGACGCGCTGCACGCGGCCCTGCGCGAACGTCGGGACGAGGTCGGCAACGAGCTCGATTCGGCCGGTGCGCTGGCCGACGCGACCGACCGGCTCGTCGACGCCACCAACTCGCTGGTCGCGCAGCTGCGGCGCGATCCGCGCTCCGAGGACGACGAGCGTACAGTCCGTGGCCGTGTTCGATGATCTTGCTCGATTCGCGGCGCAGCCGCGGCTGACCGCCCTCGCCCTCAGTCCCGACGGCGCCCGTCTGGTTGCCGGGGTCGACAGCCCGGACACCGCCGGTGCGCGCTACATCGGTGCGCTGTGGCAGGTCGAGCTCTCCGGCGGAAGCGCCGAAGAGCTGATGACCCGGTCCGAGCAGGGTGAGTCCGCTCCGGTGTTTGTTCCCGACGGCCGGCTGCTGTTCGTTTCCTCCCGTCCGGGGGCAGGCGGCGCGGACGAGGAGGCGGCGCTCTGGGCGCTCCCGTCGGCCGGCGAGCCCGAGCCGGTGGCGCGGCGCGCCGGCGGACTGTCCGGTCCGCGGGTCGCCGCCGGGTCCGGGCACGTGGTCGTGGCGGGCAGCCGGCTGGCGCGCTCGGAGGACTCCGACGACGAGCAACGGCGCTCAACCCGCAAGGACCGCAAGATCTCGGCGATCCTGCACACCGGGTTCCCGATCCGGATGTGGGATCACGAGCTGGGTGTCGAATCGGCGCGGCTGCTCGTCCTCGACCCCGGCGCGACGGAGCTACGCGACCTGGCTCCCGATGCGCGCCACGAGCTGTCCGAGGCGAGCTACTCGATCAGCGCCGACGGTGCCACGGTGGCGACGACCTGGCGGGTGGCGATCCCGGGCGGCCGACGTCAGGCGTCGGCCGTGCTGATCGACGTCGCCTCGGGCGAGCGTCGCACGGTGCTGAGCCCCGACGGCGCGGACGACATGCTGGCGCCGATGATCAGCCCGGACGGCGCGCGCGTGGCGGCGCTGTGCAGCCACGCCGCCGCGTTCGACCGGCCGTTCCACGACGAGCTGCTGGTCGTCGGCGCCGGCGAGCCGGTCGTGGTCGAGCTGGGTGACCTGTACCCGAACGAGTGGGCGTGGTCGCCGGACTCGGCGACGCTGTACGTGAGCGGGGACCTGCACGGGCGTGGCGCGGTCGTCGCTGTCGACCCGGTCAGCGGCGCGATCGAGCGGCAGCTGGTCGCGGACGCGTCCTACTCCGCACTGTGCGTGGCCCCGGACGGTGAGCGGCTGTACGCGTTGCGCTCGGCGATCGACATGCCGCCCCGTCCGGTCGTCATCGACGCCACCGCAGAACTGCAGGAACCGGTGCTGCTGTCCGCGCCCGGCGCCGTCGTCGACCTGCCCGGCGACCTGGTCGAGCTGCGGGCCCCGGCCGCGGACGGCGAGCCGGTGCACGGCTGGCTGTGCCTGCCACCGGCCGGTGAGCAGCCGGCGCCGGTGCTGCTGTGGATCCACGGCGGCCCGATGAGCTCGTTCAACGCGTGGAGCTGGCGCTGGAACCCCTGGGTGGCCGTCGCGCAGGGCTGGGCGGTCGTGCTGCCCGACCCGGCGCTCTCGACCGGCTACGGGCAGAGGTGGATGCACCGGGCCTGGCCGTACCGCGCAGCGGACGTGTTCGCCGACTGCACCGCCGTGCTCGACTCGGTGCTGGAACTGCCCGATGTCGACCCGTCGCGACTCGCCTGCCTCGGCGCCTCGTTCGGCGGCTACATGACGAACTGGGTCGCCGGGCACGCCGCCGAGCGGTTCGGCGCGATCGTCACGCACGCCGGGCTGTACGCGCTGGACCAGCAGCACAAGACCACCGACCTCGCCTACTTCAAGACCGGCATCTTCGGCGAGCCGGCCGAGCACCCGGACTGGTACCGGGAGAACTCGCCGCACTACGGGCTGGTCGGCGACACCCCGATGCTGGTGATCCACGGCAACCGCGACTACCGGGTGCCGATCAGCGAGGCGCTGCGGCTGTGGTGGGACCTGGTCAGCGGCTGGGACGGCGACCCCGAGGACCTGCCGCACCGGTTCCTGCAGTTGACCGGCGAGAACCACTGGGTGCTCTCGCCGGCCAACGCCGAGATCTGGTACGACGCCGTGCTCGGTTTCTGCGCCCAGCACGTGCTCGGTCAGAAGTGGGAGCCGTCGGCCCTGCTCTAGGGGTCAGACGCGGACGGAGCCCTGGCAGACGTTGCCGGGCCGCGTCGCGCGGAACACCACGTGGGCGGCGCCCGGTTTGTCGGTGACGCGGCGGGTGATCGAGAACGATCCGCTCGGGGCGTGCGTGGTCGCGGCGCCGCGCCGCACGACGGTGCCGTTGTTGCGGATGGTCCGGTTGAACGTGCGCCCGGCGCGGTTGCCGTCGACCTCGGCCTCGACCTCGATCCGTCCGTTGTCGTGCTCGGCCTGCAGGTGCCAGCTTCCGGTGGCCGAGCAGGATCCGCTCGCCCGGACCCCGCTACCGCCGGCGTGGGCCGCCGGGGCGAGGAGCAGGCCGGCGCCGAGCGTGGTGGCGATGCCTGCGGTGACGATGCTGCGCGTGACGGTCATGGTGATTCCCCCTGATCGGTGTGCTCTGGTGCCACCGACGAGTTGTCCGTGTGTCGCGACGTCATCGCGTCGCGACACACGGACAGGTGTGGAGGGGGAGCGGGGATCTACGCGACCGCGGGCTCCAGCTCGGGCTCGGCGAGCTCGGGCTTGCGGGTGCGGATCGCGAAGGTCACCAGCAGCCAGGTCGCGGCGAGGAACGCCGTGGCCGTCCAGAACGAGTGGTCCGCGGCGACGACGAACACATGCCGCGCGGCTTCAGCCGGCGACAGGTGCGGGTCGGTGCTGCGCTGCGCGTCCTGGGCCGCGGTGCCGAACACGGTGACCAGCACGGCCAGGCCCAGCGAACCGCCGACCTGCTGCATCACGTTGACCAGCCCGGACGCCGCACCGGCGTCGGCCGGCTCGACACCGTCGAGCGCCGCCGTGGTCAGCGGGACGAACGCCAGCCCGTTGCCGAGGCCGAACACCACCAGCGCCCCGGCCAGATCGAGGTAGCTGCTCGATTCCGACAGCTGCGTGAGCAGCAGCATGCCGAGCGTCGAGAAGGTGATGCCGGTGATCATGATGCGCTGATCGCCGAACCGGTCGACCAGCAGCCGTGCGCTGATCTGCGAGGCGGTGAACACCATCGCGGTGAGCGGCAGGAACGCGAACCCGGTCTTGAGGTCGCTGTAGCCGAGCACCCCGCGCAGGAACTGGGTGAGGAAGAAGAACATCCCCATCATCCCGGCGACGAGCAGCAGCCGGGCCAGGTATGAACTCGCCCGGTTGCGGCTGGCGAACAGCCGCAGCGGGGTGATCGGCGACTCGGCGCGCCGCTCGGTGACCACGAAGGCTGCAAGCAGCACCAGCCCGGCGGCGAAGGAGGCGACGGTGGCGGTGTCGGACCAGCCGTTGGTGGCGGCGTGGACGAACCCGTACACCAGGGCGGTCATGCCGATGGTGGAGGTCAAGGCGCCCGCGAGGTCGAAGCGGCCGTGGTTGCGCTCGGTCTCGGGCAGGGTAGTGCGACCGAGCACCAGCAGCGCGAGGCCGATCGGGACGTTGACGAACAGCACCCAGCGCCACGACGCCCACTCGGTGAGCATGCCGCCGGCGATCAGGCCGACGGCGGCGCCGCCGATCGACACCGCGGTGTACAGCCCGATGGCGCGGGTGCGCTCGCGACCCTGGGAGAACATCGTCATCAGCAACGCGAGGGCGGACGGCGAGGCGAGCGCGCCGCCGACGCCCTGCACGGCGCGGGCGATGAGCAGTTCGGCCGGATTCTGGGCGAAGCCGCCGACGAGCGAGGCGAGGCTGAACAGGGCGATGCCGGCGAGGAACACCCGGCGACGGCCGAGCAGGTCACCGGCGCGGGCGCCGAGCAGCAGCAGCCCGCCGAAGGTCAGGGTGTAGGCGTTGACGACCCAGGACAGCCCGGCGGAGGAGAAGCCGAGGGCGTTCTTGATGTCGTGCAGCGCGATGTTGACGATGGTTGCATCCAGCACGACCATCAGCTGACTGGTCAGGATCAGCGCCAGGACCAGAGTGGCGGGGCCGGACGCGCGGCGCGCGGCGTTCCCGCCTCCGAACGGATGCGTGACGCGGTGCGCCACGCGGGATGGGGCTTCTACAGACACGAGCGGAACCTCGATCGGAGTAGTAACATCGGTGAAGCGGAAGGATCCTCCGGAAAGAACAATACGGAGGGTGCCTCCGGTTTTGCAAGTCCATTGCGTCGTGTCGTCGGAAGAGGTGTTGCAGTGACCGAGCCGGTCGCCCGCGCGCCTCGCAAGGACGCCGCCCGCAACCGCGAGGCGCTGCTCGCCGCGGCGAGTGAGGTCTACGCCGAGCGCGGGGTCGAGGCCTCGCTGGAGGAGATCGCCCGCCGGGCCGGCGTCGGGATCGGCACGCTGTACCGGCACTTCCCGAACCGGGACGCGCTCAACGAGGCGGTCTACCGCCGCGAGGTCGACTCGCTGTGCGACGGCGTCGACACCCTGCTCGCCGAGAACGCGCCGGTCGACGCGCTGGCGCAGTGGATGCGCCGCTTCGCGAGCTATGTCGCCCGCAAGCGCGGCATGGCGATGGCCCTGAAGTCCGCATTGGGCCCGGACAACGAGCTGTTCAGCCACAGCCACCGGCGCATCAGGGAAGCCCTCGCGACGCTGGTCGACGCCGCGGTCGCCACCGGCGAGATCCGCTCGGACGTCGACCACGAGGACCTGCTGCGGGCGATGAGCGGCATCTGCATGGCCACCGACTCGCCCGGCTGGGCCGAGCGGACCGGCCGGCTGGTCGACCTGCTGGTCGACGGGCTGCGCTTCGGCGCGCCCGCCTCAGTCTGAGAGCGTCGCGAGCCGTTCGACCGACGGCGGCACCGCGATGCCCGCACGCAGGTCCGGAGCCGGCAGCGGAGCCGCGTAGCCGCTGGTCATCGGCACCACCCCGGCCCAGGCGTCGCCGGCGATGTCGTCGTCCGGGTCCTCCGACCAGCCCGCCGAGATCTTCAGCGACCACTGCTCGATGGGCAGTTCCAGCACCAGGGTGGCTGCGAGTTCCGCCTGGCGCGGGCGGCGGATCTCGGCCGACCGTCCCGGGATGAGGCGCTCGGTGATCAGGTCGAGGGCCCGGTCGCGATCGGCAACCGGCGCGCAGGCACCGAACAGCACCGCACTGCGGTAGCGCAGCGACGACTCGAAGGCGCTGCGGGCCACCACCACTGCGTCCAGCGCCGTGACCGTGAGGCAGGTCGGGGCACCGGCGGCGAGCCGGCGCATCCACGGCGAGCCGGTCGAGCCGTGCGCGAGCACGCGGTCACCGTCGCGCACGACCGCCGTCGGGATGACGACCGGGCCGTCATCGGTGGTCAGGCCGAAGTGGCCGAGCAGGCAGCTGTCGAACAGCGCGTCGAGCTGCGCCCGATCGGTGCTGGCCTTTTCGCGCAGTCGGGTGATGTCGGTTCGCGTCACCGGCCCATTATTCCGTTCACGAGCGCCGCCACCCGGGAAGACCGCCCATGGCGCGCCTCGGCGTGATCGGCCCAGGTCATCGCCTGCAGCCCGGCGTTGACGCCGAGCCAGCGCAGCGGTTCGGGCTCCCAGGCACGCGAGCGGTGCCCGACCCACGGCAGCGTGGTGAGCGCGGTGTCACGCCCGACGATCAGGTCGGCCAGAGTGCGGCCGGCCAGGTTGGTCGTCGACACCCCGTCGCCGACATAGCCGCCGGCCCAGGCGAGCCCGGTGACCGGGTCGTGGCCGACCGAGGCGTGCCAGTCGCGGGCGATGCCGAGCGGGCCGCCCCACCGGTGCGTGATCGCGGTGTCGCGCAGCACCGGGAACAGCTCGTGGAGCACGCGTTCGAGTTCCGCGAACACCCGCTCGTTCTGGTCGAAGTCGGGACGGATCTTCGACCGGAAGTGGTACGGCGCGCCGCGCCCGCCGAAGACCAGCCGGCCGTCCGCCGTGCGCTGGCCGTAGATGATCAGGTGCCGGAAGTCGCTGAAGGTCTCGCGCTCGCGCAGGCCGATCTCGTCCCAGACCGAGTCGGGCAGCGGCTCGGTGGCGATGATCAGCGAATACACGGGCACGACGGCGCGCTCGAGCCCGGCGAGCCGCGGGGTGTAGCCCTCGGTCGCCCGCACGACGTGGTCGGCGTAGACCGTGCCGCGTCCGGTGCGCACCAGCCCCGGTTCGATGGACTTCGCCCGGGTCTGCTCGGCGATGGTCACGCCGCGCTGCTCGACCACCTCGGCGAGCCCGCGGACCAGCTTGGCGGGCTGTACCGCGGCGCAGTGCGCTGTGTAGGTGCCGCCGAGCACGTCGGTGGCGTTCACCCGCGCCCGCGCGCCGGCCGCGTCGAGCAGTGCGAGCGGGTCGCCGAACGCGCTCGCCTCGGCGACCTCGGCGCGGGCCCGGTCGAGCTGGGCCGCGGAGCGCGCGAGCACCACGGTGCCGCCGACCGCGATGTCGGCGTCGATCTCCTCGCGGGCGGCGACGTCGACGACCTCGGCGACCGTGTCGCGCATCGCCGCGTACTGGGCGGTCGCGGCGTCCCGGCCGGACTCCTCGGCGAGCCGTTCGAGCCCGACCGGGTACAGCGCCGAGCACCAGCCGCCGTTGCGCCCGGAGGCGCCGAATCCGGCGACCTGGGCCTCGATCACGGTGATCTGCAGGTTCGGGTCGAGCTCGGTCAGGTAGTACGCCGTCCAGAGCCCGGTCAGCCCGGCGCCGACGATCGCGACGTCGGCCGAGGTGTCACCCTCGACGTACGGGCGCGGCTCGATCGGGCCGAGCTGCTCGAGCCAGAGCGACAGCTGTGCGTAATCGGTCACGTCAGGCTTCCCGGCTCCCAGATCGAGGTGGTTTCACGCACACCCTACGGGCGGTTCACGGACCTCGGACGGGGTGTTGCCGGGACTTCCTGTTCTGGCCGGTCCGCCGGACGGGCGATCATGCTTCGACGGTCGGGGCACGTCAGGGGAGGGGCCATGATCCAGAAACTGTCCGCAATAACGGTGGGGCTTCTCGTCGTCTTGGCGATACTGGTCGAGCCGGTGGCGAGCTCGACCGGGGGATCCGCCGCGATCGCGGCTGCCGATCCGACGATCGCGGCAGCGGGGGACATCGGCTGCGGCCCGAGCGACCCGAACTACAACAACGGCAACGGCACAGCGACCGCGTGCCGGATGAAGTACACCTCGAACCTGCTCGTCAACGGTGGCTACTCGGCGGTTCTCGCACTCGGCGACACCATGCAGAGCGACCCGTCACCGTCGGGATACGCGACCGCGTTCGCGCCGACCTGGGGACGGGTCAAGTCGCTCATCCATCCTGTTCCGGGCAATCACGAATACGGCTACTCAGGTGCACAGGGCTACTTCGGGTACTTCGGCAGCGCGGCCGGTGATCGGGCCAAGGGCTACTACAGCTTTGACGTCGGGGCCTGGCACATCGTCGCGCTGAACAGCAACTGCGCGAAGATCTCGGGCGGCTGCGCATCA
Organism: Jatrophihabitans sp.; assembly: GCA_036559305.1. GTDB lineage: Bacteria > Actinomycetota > Actinomycetes > Mycobacteriales > Jatrophihabitantaceae > RYN-133. The sequence goes on along the minus strand of DATBTJ010000078.1, from coordinate 23,513 downwards.
GGCGGTGCGCAGGACGGGTGGCTGCGCGCCGATCTCGCCGCGCATCCCGGGCAGTGCATCCTCGCAGTGGACCACCACCCCCGCTACTCGAGCGGACACGACGGCGACAACACCTTCATGCAGCCGCTGTTCCAGGACCTGCTCAACGCGCACGCGGACATCCTGCTCAGCGGACACTCCCATGACTACGAGCGGTTCCAGCCGCAGGACAACGCGTCGCATCTGGACGCCGCCGGCGGGATCACCCAGTTCGTGGTGGGAACCGGCGGCGCGTTCTTCACCGGGCTCGGCACCCGGCACCCGAACAGCGTGGTCAGCCAGAACTCGACATTCGGCGTGCTCGCCCTGACCCTGCACCCCGCGAGCTACACCTGGCGGTTCGTCCCGGAGGCAGGCAAGACCTGGACGGACTCGGGCAGCCGCAATTGCCACGCGGCGACGCCGCCGCCGGCCGGTAACGACTTCTCGGTCAGCGTGAACCCGACGTCTACGAGCGTCGGTGCGGGCACGTCGGGCAGTGCCACGGTCTCGACCTCGGTGACGTCCGGAGCGGCGCAGAACGTGACGCTGTCGGCGTCCGGCCTGCCGACCGGCGCGAGCGCGTCGTTCGCCCCGGCAACGGTCACAGCCGGGGGATCGGCGGCGATGACGATCACGACGACAGCTGCGACCGCTCCGGGCACGTACCTGGTCACGGTCACCGGCACCGGGGCATCCGCCACGCACTCGACGACGCTGTCTCTGACGGTGTCCTCGGCGACCGGTGCCACCCCGGCGCTGGTGCGCACGGCCGGCGCGACGGAGTCCGCTGCTGCGACCACCCTGACGGCGACGATGCCGGCCGCCACTGGCGGCGGTGACCTGCTGGTCGCCCAGGCGAGTGTGCACACCGGCGCCACCAACCCGATCACCTCGATCACCGACAGCGCGGGCAACACCTGGACCAGGGTCGGGCGATGGTCGGTGTCCGGCCACTACTCGGCAGGGGAACTCTGGTACTCGACTGGGGCGCGTCCCACCACGTCGGTGACGGCACGCCTCGGGACGGCTGCCGTCGCGGCGATGCGGGTGAGCGAGTACTCGGGCGTCGCGACGAGCGGGCCGCTCGTGACGTCGGCCGGAACCGCGAACACCGGTACCTCGGCGGCCTCCGGTTCGGTGACCCCGCCGTCGGGCAGCCTCGTCGTTGCGACAGTGGCCGGCCACGGCTCGACCCAGGTCGTCACCATGACGACGCCGGGGCTGAGCGCCTTCAGCCAGGTGGCGAGCACCGGCCCGGCGACCACGACCGTCGCCGGCGGTTACCGGATCGGCGCCGGCACGTCACTGGCTGCGACGGCCACCTTCGGGTCGGCGATGTACTGGGCGGCCGCGGTCGCGGTGTTCCGCGCCGCGTGATCCGGGTTCGCGACCGGTCAGGCCAGGACGGTGTCCAGGCCGACCGACTCGTAGCCGTGCGCCTCGGCGACGGGGGCGTTGGTGAGCTGCCCCTCGTGCGTGTTGAGGCCCAGTGCGAGCGCGTGGTCACGGCGCAGCGCGTCGCGCCAGCCGCGGTTGGCGAGCTCGACGGCGTAGGGCAGCGTCACGTTGGTGAGCGCATAGGTGGACGTGTGCGGCACCGCGCCGGGCATGTTCGCCACGCAGTAGAAGACCGAGTTGTGCACCGGGTAGGTCGGGTCGGCGTGCGTGGTCGGCCGCGAGTCCTCGAAGCAGCCGCCCTGGTCGATGGAGATGTCGACGAGCACCGAACCCGGCTTCATCCGCGACACCAGCTCGTTGCTGACGATCTTCGGCGCCTTCGCACCGGGGACGAGCACCGCGCCGATGACGAGGTCGGCGTCGAGCACCGCTCGCTCGACCTCGTAGGCGTTGGAGGCGATGGTCTGGCAGTGCCCCTGGTAGATCGCGTCCATCTGCCGCAGCCGCGCGACGTTGCGGTCGAGCAGCAACACCTCGGCCTGCATGCCGAGCGCGATCGCCGCGGCGTTCTGGCCCGAGACGCCGGCGCCGATGACGACGACCTTCGCGGCGTACACGCCCGGGACGCCGCCCATCAACGTGCCGCGGCCACCGCCCTGGCGCATCAGGTGGTACGAACCGACCTGCGGCGCGAGCCGGCCGGCGACCTCGGACATCGGGGCGAGCAGCGGCAGCGTGCCGTCGGGCAACTGCACCGTCTCGTAGGCGATGCCGGTGGTGCCGGCGGACAGCAGCGCGTCGGTGCAGGCCTGGTCGGCCGCGAGGTGCAGGTAGGTGAACAGCACCTGGTCCTTGCGCATGCGGTGGTATTCCTCGGCGATGGGCTCCTTGACCTTGAGCACCATGTCGCCGGTGGCCCAGACGTCGTCGGCCGTGTCGAGGATCTGCGCGCCGGCGGCGACGTAGTCGTCGTTCGGGATGGACGAGCCGACGCCGGCGTCGCGCTCGACGTACACCTCGTGTCCGTTGGCGACCAGCTCGTGCACCCCGGACGGGGTGATCGCGACCCGGTACTCGTGGTTCTTGACCTCGCGTGGGATTCCGACCTTCATGGCCGTGATTGTGGAACATCGCGACGGCTGATCGCCAGATCAGTGAAGATGATTCGCTAATCTGGGCCAATGATGAGCGGATCTTCATCGCCCCCCGGCGTGCCGGGGGGCGTGTCGAACGATGTTCTGGACGAGGTGGACCTGCGCATCGTGCGCGCGCTCGCCGAGGACGCGCGGATGCCCAACAACGCGCTCGCGGCGGTCGCCGGCGTCGCGCCGTCCACCTGTCTCGGCCGGGTCCGTGCGCTGCGGGCCCGCGGCGCGATCCGGGGCTATCACGCCGACGTCGACCCGGCGGTGCTCGGCCGGCCGCTGCAGGCCATGATCGCGGTGCGGTTGCAGTCGCACGCGCGCGGGCACATCCCGGACTTCATGGCCAAGATCGCCGAGCTGCCCGAGGTCATCAACGTGTTCTTCCTCGGCGGCGCGGACGACTTCCTGGTGCACATCGCCGCGCGCAGCACCGAGAACCTGCGCGACTTCGTCGTGGTCAATCTCAGCGGCAACCCCGACGTCGCCCTGACCGAGACGAACCTGATCTTCGAGCACATTCGCGCCGGGCTGACGCACTGAGGGACGGCCTCGCGCCGGGACGCCCCGGCGCGAGGCCGCCCGTGGTCAGTGCCGCCGCGCGGCGAGGGTCACCCGCACCGCGTCGATGCGCTCGCCGGTGTAGCTCTGCGCGTTGAGCACCGGGACGTACCCCCGGCGGCCACCGGGAAAGCCGTGCCGGATGTCGTGCAGCAACTGCTGCGGGCTCAGCTGCCGGTCACGGTTGCTGCCGTCGAGGTAGTCGACCGTCGCGTGGGACACATCGACACGCAGCGCCTGCGCACGCCCGGGGACGTACGTCGAGCCCGTCGTGCCGGGAGTGCCGTTGTGCCAGACGCGCACCAGGGCGATGTCGACCGACGTCCCGCCGGGCGCGGACGGTCGGCCGGTGACGCTGCGGGGATGTGCCACCATCCGGGCCGGCACCTTCGCGCCCGCGACCGCTGCGCGCGCAGCCGATTCGGTGCGCGGGTTCATGCTCATCCGCTGGATCACGATTCCGGGTGGGCCGGCCACGAACCACTGCTCGGCCGGGCGGCTGACACACGGCAACGTGAACCTGCGGTACTCGGCACCCGCGCGGCCGACCCGCGATCCGTACGCGCGCGTCGTCGCCCAGCGGACGGACTTGCCGCCGGAATGGCACACCGCCGGGTCGCCCGGGAAGTACGGGTAGTCGGCGTCGGCCGACGAGCCGAGATCGGGCCCGCTGGTGAGCACCCGTAGCTGGCAGTTGTCTGCGCCGTAGGGACGATCGTGCTCTGGCGCCGGGGCCGCGTCGGCGGAGACGATGCAGCCGGGGCCCTGTGAGCGGACCAGGTGCCAGTCGGCGGGCACCCGCAGCGTCACGCCGCCGGTGCGCACCGAGTGCATGGACGCCTGTGCACCGGTCGCGGCGCCGGCGGCGGTCAGGCCGCCGGCGAGTCCGGCGCCAAGGGTCAGTGCGTCCGCGGCGAACGCGACCGTTCGAGTAGTGATCATCGTCAATCCTTCGGGGTCGGCATCAGGGGGATGCGTTCGTCTGTGCCCTGATGACGCGACGCCGGTGCGAGCCGTTGCGATCCGCTGCGAGCTTCGAGATGTGTCGAAGAGCCGGCCATCGTGCGTGTCGTGGGACCACCTCGGCACCGATCGGACCCAACGGGTCGGCGATGCCGGGGCACGCGCGGTCTGGCAGGACGTGGTGTCCTCCGCGCCCGCGCGCTGAGCTCAGTTCGCGCTCGCGAAGACGCCCTCCGCGGGGAACGCGCCGTTGCCGACGATGCGGCGGGTGAGCGCCTTGCCGAGGTCGATGACCCGTTGGGTCCGTTCGGTGCCGAGGTGGTCCCACGGCGCCGACGCGAGCGCGTCGGTCTCGGACTCGATGGCGGTGCGCATCGCCGCGCCGGACTCGGTGAGCAGGCCGTCGCTCATCAGCGCACGCTGCTGCAGCCCGGCGAGCGCGTCGGCCCATTGCTCGTCCGACCAGCCGCGCAGCAGCTTGGCCGCCTCGACCGTGAACCCGCGCCCGGTCGCGGTGTGGGTGACGATCGACTCGAGTCCGGACAGCCCGGCGTGGGCAAGTGCCATCGTGTGGCCGTCGCCGCGCGACTCGCGCAACAGCGTCGCGGCGTGCCACATGAGCAGATGCGGCTCGTCCGGCCACGGCAGCTCGGCGTGCGCCGCGTAGAGCGGACGGCCTTCGGGACGCAACACGGTGGTTGCCTCGCGGGCGAGCTCGGCGAGCTCACGGACATCGGAGGAGTCGACCGCGTCCCCGAGCAGGCGCCGCAGCGCCAGGTCGGCGGCCTCCCACCGCGCGGCGAGGATCGCCTCGATCGAGGCGAGGGTCCAGGCCCTCGGGATGAAGCGCGCGACGAGGTCGGGGTTGAAGTTGACGAAGGTCGCGGTCGTGACGCCGGCACTGACCTGGCCCATCGGCGCCGAGCGTGACGCGAAATAGCACATCCGGCCGGGACGCAGGCCCGCCGCGACCAGGCGCTGTTCCGCCTCGGGCGCGAAGTAGATCATCGAGTGCAGGGAATCGGTGGCGCGGTGCGCCCGTCCGGACAGATCGTTCACCGGTCCGACCCTAGAACGCGTCCTAGTTCGCCACCGAGGCGGTGGCCGGAAAGCCACGCCGCCTCGACCCGCGGCGCGCCGTCGGGGCACCAGGAATCGCCGCAGACCGCGAGCCGGCCGTCGTGCCAGTACGGGGCCGGCCCATGGGTGGCCGCGGGCTTGGCGAACGTCCAGCGGTGAGCGTGCGTCCACAGCGGTGCGGAGCCGAGGTCGAGCAGCTCGCGGAGCGCATCGATCGCCGGGGCGACGGCACCGTCCGGCTCATCGAGGTGCTCGCGGGCCAGCTCGGGGGTGGTGTGCACGACCAGCACCGGAGCCGCGTCGCCGCGCCGCGTCCCGTCGTCGGCGATCAGCGCCAGCGCACGGTGATCGTTGACGAAGGCGGCGTCGCAGGACCAGCTGCGCTCGGCAAACCCGGCGGCGATGCTGATCACCGGTTCGTAGCCGACCCAGTCGATCAGGTTTCCTGCTAATCGGGCGGCCTGCGGATCGGGCATGGCGAGCACGGTCACGTCATGGGTGTCAGGCAGTTCGTGCACCTGCTCACCCAGCGCGACCTCGCCGTGCAGGTCACGGGCCAGGCTGCGCAAACCCTGCCCCGTCGCATACCGGGTCGGGCCGGACCTCGTCGAGGCGCCGTCGCGGTCGAACACCGCGAAGGTGTCCGTCCACTCGCGCACCAGACCGCGCCGCTGCCAATCGGCAACGACCGCGCCGAATCCGTCGTCCTTCGCGGTGACGTAGGCCGCGCCGAGATCGACGCGCCGGCCGTGCAGTTCGGGCGAGGCGAGCCGGCCGCCGACCGCTCGGCCGCGCTCGCGCACCTCGACCTCGACCCCGGCCGCGCGCAGCGCAGCCGCGCACGCCGCACCGGAGATCCCGGCCCCGACCACCAACACCCGGCCTACCACGAGATCACGTTCCCCACCGCGAGTGGTCACCTATCCCGCGAGTGGTCAGCTATTCGTGACCACTCGGCACGTAGGTGACCACTCGCGGGGATCGGGGGGCCGGGTCAGATGCGCTTCCACGCCTCGGTGAACACCGAGCGCAGGATCTGCTCCATCTCGTCGAACTCGGCCTGGCCGACGATCAGCGGCGGGGACAGCTGCACCACCGCGTCGCCGCGGTCGTCGGCGCGGCAGTAGAGCCCGGCGTCGAAGAGTGCCTTGGACATGAAGCCGCGCAGCAGCTCCTCGGACTCGTCGTCGGTGAAGGTTTCCTTCGTGTGCTTGTCCTTGACCAGCTCGATGCCGTAGAAGTAGCCGTCGCCGCGGACGTCGCCGACGATCGGCAGGTCGCGCAACTTCTCCAGCGTCGCCCGGAAGGCGTCCTGGTTGTCCAGCACGTGCTGGTTGAGACCCTCGCGCTCGAAGATGTCGAGGTTGGCCATCGCGACCGCCGCCGACACCGGGTGACCGCCGAAGGTGTAACCGTGCGGGAAGTAGTCGTCACCGTCCCAGAACGGCGCGGCCACCCTGTCGCTGACCAGGCACGCGCCGATGGGCGAGTAGCCGCTGGTGAGCCCCTTGGCGCAGGTGATCATGTCCGGGACGTAACCGAACTTGTCGGCGCCGAACATCGTGCCGAGCCGGCCGAAGGCGCAGATGACCTCGTCGGAAACCATCAGCACGTCGTGGCGGTCGCAGATCTCGCGCACCCGCTGGAAGTAGCCGGGCGGCGGCGGGAAGCAGCCGCCGGAGTTCTGGACGGGCTCGACGAACACCGCGGCGACGGTGTCCGGGCCCTCGAACTCGATGGCGTGCTCGATGCTGTCCGCGGCCCAGCGGCCGAACGCCTCGAGGTCGTCGCCGTGCTCGGGCGCGCGGTAGAAGTTGGTGTTGTGCGCCTTGTGCGCGCCGGGCACCAGCGGCTCGAACCACTTCTTGGCGTCCGGGATGCCGGTGATCGACAGCGCGCCCTGCGGCGTGCCGTGGTAGGCGATGTTGCGGCTGATGACCTTGGTCTTCATCGGCCGGCCGGCTAGCTTCCAGTACTGCTTGGCGAGCTTCCAGGCGGTCTCGACGGCCTCGCCGCCGCCGGTGGTGAAGAAGACCTTGTTCAGGTCGCCGGGGGCGAGATCGGCGAGCCGGTCGGCGAGCTCGATGGCCTGCGGGTGGGCGTAGGACCACAGCGGGAAGAAGGCCAGCTCGCTGGCCTGCTTGTAGGCGGCCTCGGCGAGCTCACGCCGACCGTGTCCGGCCTGCACGACGAACAGGCCCGCTAGCCCGTCCAGGTAGGACTTGCCGTGCGCGTCGTAGACCCGTGCCCCTTCGCCGCGCACGATGGTCGGCACCGGAGTGTTCTTGTAGCTCGAGAGCTTGGTGAAGTGCATCCACAGATGCTCACGGGCCTTGTCGGACAGTTCCTTCGCCGCAGGATCGCTGAGCGGCTGGTTCATTTCGCACCCCAGTTGTAGGTCTGTTTGGCCAATTTCAGATAGAGCCAGGACTCGGTCCGGTCGACGCCGTCCAGCGAGCGGATGTCCCGATTGACCACCTGCAGGAGGTGGTCGTCGTCCTCGACGACGATCTCGGCGAGGATGTCCCACGACCCCGCCGTGATCACGAGGTAGTCGACCTCGGGGATCTTGGCGAGCTTCGCGGCGACGGCCTCGACGTCGCCGCTGACCCCGATGCCGACCATCGCCTGCCGCGCGAAGCCGATCTGCATCGGATCGGTGACGGCGACGATCTGCATCACGCCGGACTCGATCAACTTCTGCACCCGCTGCCGGACCGCGGCCTCGGACAACCCCACCGCCTGCCCGATCGCCGCATAGGAGCGGCGGCCGTCGGCCTGGAGCTGTTCGATGATGGCCCGGCTGACATCATCGGTGTGAATCCGTGCGGGGGTTCGAGCCATACAACGATTTTGCCCAGCCTACGTCGAGTTTTGCAAGCGTAATCCGTCGTCGCGGCCGTTTACATCTACGAAATCCGTGTCTTCGAGTCTTGTCGAAGCGCCTGGCGTCGTGTCAGGATTCGTGCGACGCCCCGGGAGGAACCTATGGAGGTAACGAAACTTTCATGGACGTGACGAAGTCCGACGTCGACACAGTCGCCGCGGGCACCGAAGCCGACATCGCTGCAGAGCCGACCCGAGTGCCCGCGATCGAACTCGTCGGAATCGCCAAGCGGTTCCACTCCAGGCGCGGCGTCGTCGCCGCCGTCGAGCGGGTCGACCTCACGATCGGCGAGGGCGAGTTCTTCTCGCTGCTCGGGCCGTCCGGATGCGGCAAGACCACCACACTGCGCATGATCGGCGGGTTCGAGGAGCCGACCGAGGGCCAGATCCTGCTCTACGGCAGTGACGTCGTCGGCGTCCCGCCCAACCACCGCGACGTCAACATGGTCTTCCAGAGCTACGCGCTGTTCCCGCACATGTCGGTCTTCGACAATGTCGCGTTCGGCCTGCGCCGCAAGGGCGTCGACTCGATCGCGGCACGCAAGCGGGTCAACGAGATGCTCGAACTGGTCCAGCTCGAGGGCAAGTCCGACCGCCGCCCGCGCGAGCTGTCCGGCGGTCAGCAGCAACGTGTCGCGCTGGCCCGGGCGCTCGTCAACAAGCCGCGTGCGCTGCTGCTGGACGAGCCGCTGGCGGCGCTGGACCTCAAGCTGCGGCAGGCGATGCAGCTCGAGCTCAAGCGCATTCAGCGCGAGGTCGGCATCACGTTCATCTTCGTCACTCACGACCAGAACGAGGCGCTCACCATGAGCGACCGCCTCGTCGTCATGAACGCCGGCCGCATCGAGCAACTCGGCGCGCCGCGCGAGATCTACGAACGGCCGCGCACCCGCTTCGTCGCCGGGTTCATCGGCACGTCCAACATCATCACGGGGACGGTTCGCGAGATGGACGGCACCTCCGCGGTGCTCGAAACCTCCTCGGCCGACGAGTCGCTGGTCGTCGCCGACGCCCAGGACGCGGACGCTGCGGTCGGCAAGCCGCTGCACATCACGGTGCGCCCGGAGAAGATCGTTCTCGGCACGGACGTCCCGACTGCCGGCCGGTGCGCGATCCGGGGCACGGTCACCGAGGTCGTCTACCTGGGGACGTCGACGCAGTACGCCGTCAACACCACGGACGGCACCGAACTGCTGGTGTTCCTGCAGAACTCCGCCGACTCCGCGGACATCGCCCACCGTGGTCAGCAGATCTGGCTCTCCTGGCGCCCGGAACACTCGCTCGCGCTCGCGGTCGATCCGATCGAGGAATCATCCGCGGTCGCGGAGGAGGCAGTCTGATGGCGAACGAACCTGGCCTCGGCCCGGACCTCGCGCGCGGCCTGACCGAGCCCCGGCTCAACCGTCGTCGGTTCCTCCAGATCGGTGGTCTCGGTGCGCTGGGCCTCGGCCTGACGGCATGCGGCATCCCCGGCTCGAAGAGCAGTGGCGGCAACCTCGGCGGCCAGGCCTGGCGCGACGAGATCGGGAAGTTCTGGTCGCAGCAGAAGCAGACGAACGTGCTGAACTTCGAGAACTGGCCGCTCTACATCGACGTCGGCAAGGGCAGCGACCACCCGTCCCTGGACCTGTTCACCAAAGAGACCGGGATCAAGGTCAACTACAAGGAAGACATCCAGGACGACGCGTCGTTCTACGGCAAGATCGCCCCGGTGCTCAAGGCCGGCCAGAACCCCGGCTTCGACCTGATGGTGATCACCAACGGCTTCGAACTGGAGAATCTGTTCGCGCGCGATTGGCTGATCCCGCTCGACCAGAGCCGGATGTCGAACTTCTACACCTACGCCTCCGACCTGGCGAAGGATCCGAGCTACGACCGGGGCAACGTCTACACGATGGCGTGGCAGTCGGGCATCACCGGCATCGGCTACAACCCGAAGCTGATCGGCAAGGAGATCACCAGCTGGAACGACCTGCTGGATCCCAAGCTCAAGGGCAAGGTCGGCATGTTCGCCGACAACCAGGACCTGCCGTGCTCGGCGCTGTGCGCGATCGGCGTGAACCCCGAGATCTCGACGCCGGCGGACTGGACCAAGGCCGCCGACTGGCTGAAGAAGCAGCGGCCGAGCGTGCGCAAGTACTACGACCAGTCCTACATCGGTGCGCTCAAGCGCGGTGACCTGTGGGCGTCGATGGCCTGGTCCGGCGACGTGTTCGCCAGCCAGGCCGACAACCCGGATCTCCGGTTCGTCGTGCCCAAGGAGGGCGCGGCGATCTGGACGGACAACATGTGCATCCCGGTCCACGCCAGCCATCCGCTCGACGCGATGATCTACATGGACTACGTCTACCAGCCGCGGATCGCCGCGATGCTGGCCGACTACATCAACTACATCACGCCGGTCTCGGCCGTCCAGCCGATCTTCCAGAAGGAAGCGAAGGCGGCGACGAGCAAGAGCGACAAGCAGTACTACCAGAACCTCTCGACCAGCCCGATGATCTTCCCGAAGCCGGCCGACTTCGCCAAGCTGCACCGGTACCGGGTGTTGACGGCCGACGAAGAGGTCAAGTGGAACGCGCTCTTCGAGCCGATCTACCAGGCATGAGCGCGCGCGCGATCAGGCGACGCCTGACCCCTTATGTCCTCGTCCTGCCCGGCTGGCTGTGGTTGCTGATTTTCTTCGTGGTGCCGGCGCTGTCGATGCTGTCGGTCTCGACGATGACCGGCGACGACCTGAACGGCTTCAAACAGACCTTCCACTTCGGCACCTACGTCGACGCGTGGAACCAGTACCACACGCAGATCGTCCGGTCGCTGACCTACGGCCTCATCGCGACGGTCCTGTGCCTGGTCATCGCCTACCCGGTCGCGTACTGGATCGCCTTCCGCGGTGGTCGCTACAAGTCGTCGCTGCTGTTCTTGCTGTTGCTGCCGTTCTTCGTGTCGTTCGTGATCCGCACGCAGTCGTGGGAGTTCATGCTCGACGACCACGGCATGGTGCTGGGCGTGCTCCGCACGCTGCATCTCGAGGGCATCCTGCACACGGTCGGGCTGGTGGGCAGCGGCGGACAGATCCTGCAGACATCCACCGCGGTCGTCGGTGGCCTGGTCTACAACTTCTTGCCGTTCACCATCCTGCCGATCTATGTCGCGCTCGAACGGGTCGACCCGGCGCTGCTCGAGGCGTCCGCCGATCTCTATGCGAGCAAGGCGGTCGCGTTCCGCAAGGTCGTGCTGCCGCTGTCGATGCCCGGCGTGTTCGCCGCAGTGCTGCTGACGTTCGTTCCGGTCGCGTCCGACTACGTCAACGCGCAGATCCTCGGCGGCGCCAAGACCACGATGGTCGGGACGGTGATCCAGACCGAGTACTTCACCAACCTGAACTACCCGCTGGCGGCCTCGCTGTCGTTCATCTTGATGGCCGTGCTGCTCGTCGGCATCTTCGCCTACGCGAAGGCCCTCGGCACCGATGACGCTCTCGAAATGGCGGCAGCATGAGCACCCCGCGAAGCTGCTCCGCAAAGCAGGCTGCGCATCGTCGCGGGGGCCTCGCATGACGGCGCTCGCAGGCCCCGCCCTCGACGAGGCGATGGAGGACCGACTCCCTTCCGGCAAGCGGCTGCGTGGGCGCAAGCGGCGCGGGGTGCTGTTGCCGATCTGGGGCTGGCTGGTCATCCTCTGGCTCGCCTCGCCGATCATCGTGATGATCGTCTACGGCTTCAACGACGGCAACGGCAAGGCCGTGAGCACGACGTGGAACGGGTTCACGCTGAAGTGGTACCAGCACCTGTTCGTCTACAGCGATCTGACGAGCGCGCTGGTCAACTCGATCACGATCGCGCTGCTCACCACGGCAATCTCGATCGTGCTCGGCACGCTCATGGGCGTCGCGCTCGGCAAGTACCGCTTCCGGGGCACCGGTTCGGTCAACCTGTTGCTGTTCGCGAACATCGCGGCGCCTGAGGTCGTCCTCGGCGCGGCGCTGCTGACGCTGTTCCTGACTCTGAACATCCCACGCGGCTACTCGACGATCCTGATCGCGCACGTCATGTTCAGCGTCGCCTACGTGGTGGTGACCGTCCGGGCCCGCATGGCCGGCCTCGACCCTGCGCTGGAGGAAGCCGCGCGCGATCTCGGCGCCGGACCGATCGCGACGTTCTTCCGGGTGACCCTGCCGATGATCTGGCCGGGCGTGCTCGCGGGCGGCCTGCTCGCCTTCGCGATGTCGATCGATGATTACATCATCACCAGCTTCAACAACGGGCAGACGCAGACGTTCCCGCTGTGGGTCTACGGCGCGTTCCAGCGCAACGGCGGCAGCGTGCCGCCGCAGGTGAACGTGATGGGAACGCTGATCTTCGCCTTCGGCGTGTTGGTCGCCGTCACCGGCGCTGTCGGCAGCCGGAAGAAGGCATGACGCCCGCTCCCGCCGACCTCCGTACCGCCCTCGCCGACGCGAGCCCGACCAGCTTCTGGCTCGATTCACCGGACCGTCCGCCGCCCGAACCGGCGCTGCGCGAGGGGATCGAGGCCGACCTCGCCGTCGTCGGCGGCGGCTTCACCGGGTTGTGGACTGCGCTGCAGGCGAAGGAGGCCGACCCGGCGCGCGAGGTCGTGCTGCTCGAATCACGCAGCGCGGGCTGGGCGGCGTCGGGGCGCAACGGCGGGTTCTGTGTCGCGTCGTTGACGCACGGCACGGCCAACGGCCGCGCCCGGTTCCCGGACGAGGTGCCGGCGCTGGACCGGCTCGGTCGCGAGAACCTCGACGCCATCGAGTCGGCCGTGACCCGCTACGGCATCGACTGCGGCTTCGAGCGCACCGGCGAGCTGTCGGTCGCGGTCGAACCCCATCAGGTCGACTGGCTGCGCGAGGAACTCGCCGAGACCAAGGGCCTCGGGCACGACGTGGTGTTCCTCGACGGTGACGAGCTGCGCAACGAGGTGAACTCGCCCACCTATCTCGCCGGCGTGTGGGACCGCAGCGACGCCGCACTGGTCGACCCGGCACGGCTGGCATGGGGGCTGCGCGCGGCGTGCCAACGCCTCGGCGTGCGCATCTACGAGGACACCCCGATCGAGGCAATGCATCGCGACGGCCCGGCGGTGCTGCTCAGTGCCGGCGACGGAGTGACGGCCCGGGCCCGTCACGTCGCGCTCGCCACGAACGCGTTCCCGGCGCTGGTGCGCCGCCTGCGGCCCTACACCGTTCCGGTGTGGGACTACGTGCTCGTGACCGAGCCGCTGACAGCCGAGCAGCTCGCGTCGATCGGCTGGCGCAACCGGCAGGGGATCGGCGACAGCGCGAACCAGTTCCACTACTACCGGCTCACCGTCGACAACCGGATCCTGTGGGGCGGTTACGACGCCGTCTACTACTGGCGCAACGGCATGGACGACGACCGTGCGCAGCGCGCCGCGACCTTCGAGCTGCTGGCCGAGCACTTCTTCGCCACCTTCCCGCAGCTGGCCGGGCTGCGGTTCACCCACGCCTGGGGTGGCGCGATCGACACGTGCACACGGTTCTTCGCCTTCCAGGGCACGGCGCTCGGCGGTCGGGTCGCCTACAGCCTCGGCTACACCGGGTTGGGAGTCGCCGCGACCCGGTTCGGCGCCACGGTGATGCTCGACCTGCTCGACGGCCGGGACTCGCCCGCGCTGGCGCTGAACGCCGTCCGCTCGAAGCCGCTGCCGTTCCCGCCCGAGCCGCTGCGCTGGGCCGGTATCTCGCTCACCCGGCGCGCGCTCGCGCGTGCGGACCGCAACGCCGGGCGTCGCGGCCCGTGGTTGCGCCTGCTCGATCGGCTCGGGCTCGGCTTCGACTCCTGAGCCGACGTCAGCGCCCGAGCGCGGCGCGGACGATTGCCACGGCACGGTCCGGCTCGATGCCGAGCTCGCGCACCAGCTGCGCGAAACCCTGCGCTGCCTGCTGCAGGCGTTGTGTCGACTCCTCGCCGCGCGCGGAGACAACCGTCCCCGCGCGGCCGCGCGTCTCGACGAGGCCGGCCGTCTCGAGCTCGCGGTAGGCCCGGGCGACCGTGTTGACCGCGAGGGCCAGCTCGTCAGCCAGCGCGCGCACTGTCGGCAGCTTCGTGCCCACCACCAGCGTCCCGTCGGCGATCTGCGCGGCGTACTGCGCGCGGATCTGCTCGAACGGAGCGACGGACGAGGTCTGGTCGATCCGCATGACCGCGAATCTAATCCGACCGTCGCCGCGGGTTGCCACGGCGGCGGCGCACCGCTCGCATCGTCGACGGTCCGACCAGGCGCGGGCCGACGAGCTTGCGTTCGAGGCGGCGGGCCTCACGCTGCACGGGCTGCGCGATGTACTCGCCGAGGATCACCCCGGAGCTGAGGGCGATCGCCACCGCGGCCGCGGTCACCATCGCGATCAGCCCGCTGCCGGCGCCCTCGCTGAGCTCGGCCAACCCGCGGTAGATCGACAGGCCGGGCAGCAGCGGCACGATCGTCGCGGTGACGATCACCAGCGCGGGCACCTTCACCCGCGCCGCCGCGGCGAAGCTGACGAGGCCGATGAACAGGGCCGCGACGCCCGATGCCCAGGCGAGCCCGGCCCACTGCCGGCTGTAGATCAGGTCGAACAGCCCGGTCGCGAGCGCGGCGATCACGGCGATCGGCGCCAGCGCGCGATACGGCGCGTGGGCCGCGAACGCGTACGCCGCCGCTGCGACCGCGGCACCGACGCACATCATCGCCGCCGAACCGAACGTGACCGCGCCGGGGTCGAGACGACCGAGGCCGACCCCGAGCGTCTTCGCCAACGCCAGGCCGCCGCTGACCCCGCCGATCACACCCGCGGTGGCGACCATCGCCTCCAGCAGGCGCGCCCCGGCGGTCAGCGGGAACGCGGTGAGCGCGTCCTGGATCGCACCGAGGAAGCTCACGCCGGCGAGCAGCGCGATGATGCTGGCGGTGATGACCCGGCTCGGCGCGATGTCGAGCCCGGTCGCGCTGACCGCGGCCGCGAGCAGGGTGGCGAACAGCCCGCCCGCCGCCTGCTGGTAGAACGCGGGCAGCCGCCGCCGCGCGAGAAAGCGCTGGATCAGGTCGATGGAGCACGCGGCCAGGAACGCGATCAGGGCCATCACCGCGCTGCCGCCGAGCAGCAGACCCACGCCGGCGCCCATGACGCCGAGCCCGAGGGTGACGCACCACCGCGGCCGGGCGTGGCCGCCGGACACGATCCGGTTGAGCCGCACGGCCGCCTCGTCGCGGTCCACCGTCCCGCCGACCAGGTCCCGCACGAGGTGGTCGACCAGCGTCAGGTGCTCGTAGTCGACCTCGCGATGTCGCACCTGGCGCACCTGCATGAGCGCCGGATCGTCCGGGGCCAGCTGGTGGCTCATCGCCAGTTCGGTGAAGGTGACGTCGGCGCTGAACCGGCGCAGCCCGCAGGCCCGGCCCACGTTGTCCATCTGCGCGCCCACGTCGGCGGCGCCGGCCCCGGAGGACAGCAGCACCTCACCGATGCGCAGCGCCAGGTTCATCGTCTTGTACACGTCGTCGCTCATGGCGGACCCAGTGTGTCGTGACGACCGTTACGTGTAACAAGGCGTCCCCCATGGGTACGCCGGTCCGCGACGAAGTCCCCCTGAGAGAGATGAGTGTGTCGGCTGTGCCCGTGCTCGCCCCCCGAGAGCGACCGAAGAACTGGAACCCCGACGAGGTCGTCGTAACCGACCCGCCCGTGATCAGACGGGCGATCGGAGCGGCAGCGATCGGCAACATCACCGAGTGGTACGACTTCGGCGTCTACGCCTACTTCGAACCGACCATCCAGAAAGTGTTCTTCTCCGGTCTGAGCAGCACGGTCGGCACGATCGCGACCTTCGCGCTGTTCGCCGTCGCGTTCCTGGTGCGTCCCTTCGGCGGTCTGCTGTTCGGTCCGCTCGCCGACCGGGTCGGGCGCAACAAGGTCCTCGCCCTGACCATGATCTTGATGGCGTTGGGCACGTTCGCGATCGGCTGCATCCCGGCGAAGGCGTCGATCGGGCTGTGGGCGCCGCTGCTGCTGCTCGCCGCGCGACTCGTCCAGGGCTTCTCGACCGGTGGTGAGTACGGCAACGCGATGACCTTCATCGCCGAGTACGCGCCGGACCGCCGCCGCGGCTTCCTCGGCAGCTGGCTGGAGTTCGGGACGTTCACCGGCTACCTGTTCGGCGCGCTCGTCGTCACCGTGGCCGACGCGACCCTTTCCGACTCGCAGCTTCTGTCGTGGGGCTGGCGGATCCCGTTCTTCGTCGCGCTGCCGCTCGGCATCGTCGGCATCTACCTGCGCACCCGGCTCGCCGACACCCCCGCCTTCGCGGCGATCGAGGACGAGGCGAACGAACGCGAGCACGCGAACCGGTCGAGCGGCGAGGCCAAGAAGTTGGCGGCGCTGTGGCCGTTCGTGCTCGTCTGCATGGGCCTGGTGATCGTCTGGAACGTCACCAACTACATGCTCACGTCCTACATGCCGACGTACGTGACGACGACCGTCCCGGACGCAACAGGTGGCGGGGTGTCCGCGACGACCTCGCAATGGCTGCAGATCGTGGTGATGGCGCTCGCGCTGCTCACCATCCCGTTCGTCGGCATGCTCTCCGACCGGGTCGGCCGCAAGCCCCTGCTGTGGGCCGGGACGATCGCCCTGATCGTGCTGGCGTTCCCGATGATCCTGCTGGTGCGATCCGACAGCGCCGTCGGGGTGCTGGCCGGTCTGCTGATCATGGGGCTGGTCCTGATCTGCTTCAGCGCGACCCTGCCGTCGACGCTGCCGTCGCTGTTCCCGACCCGGGTGCGGGCGGCCGGATTGTCGGTGTCGTTCAACGTGGCGGTCTCGCTGTTCGCCGGCACGACGTCGCTGGTCGTCGGCGCGCTCGTCAGCGCGACCGGTGACCTGAACTGGCCGGCGTACTACCTCGTCATCGCCGGCGTCGTCGGCGCCGTGTCGCTGTGGTTCCTGCGCGAGCCGAACCGGCGGCGGATGTGGGGGTCGGCGCCCGCCGCGGTGTCCGAGGACGAGGCCCACGACCTCGTCGACGAGCAGCGCACGGTCGACCGCGAGTACGCCGAAGTCCACGAGTGATTGGGGCGGGTCAGCATCGCGCGGGCAACTGCGTTCGCCCGCCGGTGCTGACCCCGGCCTCATGCCACCGTGCCACGGAATCGTGTGCCGAACTCGGCGAGCGACGTCGATTCAGTCGCCGCGAACCCGCTAGGGTGACGAGATGCGCATCCTCATCCTCGGTGCCGGCGGGGTCGGTTCCGCTGCCGCCCTGATCGCCGCCCGCCGCGAGTTCCCGTCACACGTCGTCGTCGCCGATCACGATCGCGCCCGGGCCGACGCCGCGGTGGCCGCCGTGAACGACGCGCGGTTCGTCGCGGCGCAGCTGGACGCCTCCGACCAGGCGGCGATCGAGAAGGTGCTTGCCGACGAGGCGATCGACGCCGTGCTCGGCGCGACCGATCCGCGCTTCACGATGCCGATTTTCCGCGCGGCGCTCACCCGAGGCGTCCACTACGTGGACATGGCGATGTCGCTGTCGCAGCCGCACCCGTCCGAGCCCCACACGCGCACCGGCGTGATGCTCGGCGACGAGCAGTTCGCGCACGACGACGACTGGCGGCAGGCCGGCCGCATCGCGCTGTTGGGCTCGGGCGTCGAGCCCGGGCTCGCCGACGTCTTCGCCCGCTACGCCGCCGACCACCTGTTCAGCGAGATCGACGAGGCCGGCGTGCGTGACGGCGCGAACCTGGCCGTCGAGGGGTTCGAGTTCGCGCCGTCCTTCTCGATCTGGACGACGATCGAGGAATGCCTCAACCCGCCGCTGGTCTATGAGAAGGACCGCGGCTGGTTCACTACCGCGCCCTTCAGCGAGCCCGAGATCTTCGACTTCCCCGAAGGCATCGGGCCGGTCGAGTGCGTCAACGTCGAGCACGAGGAGGTCGTGCTGATCCCGCGCTGGATCGACGTCAAGCGGGTGACGTTCAAGTACGGGCTGGGGGAGGAGTTCATCGAGGTCCTGAAGACGCTGCGCAAGCTGGGCCTGGACAAGACCGACCCGGTGCAGGTCGGGGCGGTGTCGGTCAGTCCCCGCGACGTCGTCGCCGCCTGCCTGCCCGATCCGGCGACGCTCGGCGACCGGATGACCGGCAAGACCTGCGCCGGGCTCTGGGTGCGCGGCACGGGCAAGGACGGCGAGCCGCGCTCGACCTACCTCTACCACGTGGTCGACAACGAGTGGTCGATGCGAGAGTACGGCGCCCAGGCCGTGGTCTGGCAGACCGCGGTCAACCCGATCGTCGCGCTCGAGCTGATCCACGGCGGGGTGTGGACGGGCGCCGGTGTGCTCGGCCCGGAGGCGTTCGACGCCGTGCCCTACCTCGAGCTGCTGTCGGATGCCTACGGTTCGCCGTGGGGCCAGCGCGAGATGATGTGACGATGGCGCGTTACGGCACCCAGTTCGGTCCTGACATCACCTTCCTCGGCGTCGAGCGCTGCGACTGGGCGGACTCGTCCACCTTCGCCGGCGCGGACGTCGTGATCCTCGGTGCGCCGTTCGACGGCGGCACCTCGCACCGCGCGGGCACCCGGTTCGGGCCGCAGTTCATCCGCCAGACGTGCTACCTGCCGCACGACGGGTCGCGGCCGTCGCTGGCGATGCGGGTGGACGGGCTGCAGGACCTGCGGGTGCTCGACGCGGGCGACGTCGAGCTGTTCTCCGGTGACGCCGAACGCTCGGTGCGCGATCTGCAGGAGGCGGTCTATGCGATCGCGCGCACCGGGGCCGTCCCGCTCGTGCTCGGCGGCGACCACACCATCGCCTGGCCCGACGCCGCCGGAGTGGCGCAGCACGTCGGCCAGGGCCGGGTGTCCATGATCCACTTCGACGCGCACGCCGACACCGGCAACATCGAGTTCGGCTCGCTGATCGGGCACGGCCAGCCGATGCGCCGGCTGATCGAGTCCGGCGCGCTGCGCGGCGACCGCTTCCTGCAGCTCGGCCTGCGCGGGTACTGGCCGCCGCCCGAGACGCTGGACTGGATGGCCGAGCAGCAGATGCGCTCCTACGAGATGAGCGAGATCGTCGCGCGCGGTCTCGAAGAGTGCCTCACCGAGGCCTTCGGCATCGCGCTGGACGAGTGCGACGGCGTGTTCCTGTCCGTCGACATCGACGTGTGCGACCCGGGCCACGCGCCGGGTACCGGCACGCCCGAACCGGGCGGGCTGACCTCGCGCCAGCTGCTCGACTCGGTGCGCCGCATCGCCTACGAGCTGCCTGTCCTCGGCATGGACGTGGTCGAGGTGTCGCCGCCCTACGACCACGCCGACATCACGTCCTTCCTCGCCAACCGGGTCGTGCTCGAGGCGCTGACCGGCATGGCCCGGCGGCGTCGCGACGCCGCCGATGGCACGACGTGGGATCCGCGGACCCCGCTGCTCGAGCGGTAGAACGCTCACCGCGCGCACAGCCGGCGCACCGCGTCCCTACAGCTGCGCGACGCATCGTGGACCCATCACGTCAGGAGGACACGATGACAACTCCGAACAGCCCGTTCGGCGCGCGGGCGCCGTTCTCGGCGCCGCCCCGTCTGGACGCGGCCTATACCGCCTGGAACACCGTCTCGAGCTACGACGACTACGCACTGGCCCAGCGCGCTGTCGACCAGCTCTCCGACGACGGCTTCCCCGTCGAGCACCTCGACATCATCGGATCCGACCTGCGCCTGGTGGAGCGCGTCACAGGGCGGCTGACCAAGGGGCGCGCGGCCGCCGCCGGAGCCGCGAGCGGGGCCTGGTTCGGTCTGCTCATCGGCATGCTGCTCGGGATCTTCACGACCGGGTCGTGGCTCGGGCTGCTGCTGGTCGGCGCGATCGTCGGCGCCGGCTGGGGCGCGCTGTTCGGGTTCCTCGGCCATACGGCGAGCAGGGGAGCCCGCGACTTCGCGTCGGCCCGGACGCTGATGGCGCTGCGCTACGACCTGGTGGCGCGCAACGGCTACGTCGACGCGGCCCGCAGCGGACTGGAGTCGGCCGGGCTGTCCGGCGGGCCGGTGGGCGGGCTGACCGGCGCGGCCTGAGCCGGACACTCCGTGGCGGCAAACACCTGAGCCGAGATTTCGGTACGCAATCGGGGAAGCCTACGGTGACGTAACCGTAACTTCCCGGAACGGATGGAGAACTTCGTGCTCGATGCGCCAGACACGGCTTCCGGTAGCGAACAACGCCTGTTGCACGACCTGGAGCCCGTCGTTGCCGACAACCTCGAACGCCATCTCGGCATAGCGAAGGAGTGGCACCCGCACGACTACGTGCCGTGGAGCCGCGGTCGCGACTTCGCCCACCTCGGGGGTGCGGACTGGACGCCGGAGGACTCGCCGCTCGACCCGGTCGCGCAGACCGCGATGACGGTCAACCTGCTGACCGAGGACAACCTGCCGTCCTACCACCGCGAGATCGCGACGCGCTTCGGCCGCGACGGTGCGTGGGGCCAGTGGGTCGGGCGCTGGACAGCAGAAGAGGGCCGGCACGGCATCGCGCTGCGCGACTACCTCGTGGTCACCCGTGGGGTCGACCCGGTCGAGCTCGAGCGGCTGCGCATGCAGCACATGACCGCGGGATACGACTCCGGCGACCGGTCGGCGCTGCGGTCGATCGCCTACGTGTCGTTCCAGGAACTGGCGACCCGCGTCTCGCACCGCAACACCGGTGCGGCGACCGGGTGCCCGCTGGCCGAGCAGCTGCTCGCGCGGATCGCGACCGACGAGAACCTGCACATGGTCTTCTACCGCAACCTCGTGGCGGCGGCTCTCGACCGCCTGCCGGACGCCACCGTGTGCGCGATCCGCGACGAGATCGTCGGTTTCAAGATGCCCGGGGCGGGCATGCCCGGCTTCATGCGTAACTCGGTGACGATCGCGAACGCCGGCATCTACGACCTGCGCCTGCACCACGACGAGGTGCTGGCGCCGGTGCTGCGCTACTGGAAGGTCTTCACCCGCGACGACCTCGGTCCGGCCGGCGAGCAGGCTCGCGAAGAGCTGGCGACGTTCCTCGCCGAACTGGACTCGCAGGCCAGCCGCTTCGTCGACAGGCGCGCCGCCAAGCGCGCGGGCTAGAGCTACTTGCGCCAGGAGTTCTTGCGGCGCTGGACGTCCCAGATCAACACCACGATCAGGCCGAGCGCGAACAGCCCGAGCCATAGCGATCCGGAGTGGTTGTAGTGCGTCGCGGTGACCATCACCAGCAGCAGGACGGCCACCACCCATCCCGCGACACGACCGGCACGACCCCACTCGCCGTGCCAGCCCCACTGCTCCGGGTGCTCGTCCGGGTGATGGGCTGCGTAGTCCGGCGGGGAGCCCAGGTCTGGCTTTTCGCTTTTCGGATTCAGGGCCACGTCCTCATTCTGGCACCTCGATGACGGTCGATACCGTCTAGGTATGCGCATCACCGGGCTGGGACATGCCAGCGTCCTCATCGAGACCGCGCACGGCTCGATCCTCACCGATCCGTGGGTGAATCCGGCCTACTTCGGCTCGTGGTTCCCGTTCCCGGACAACTCACAGGTGGACTGGGACCGCTTCGGCAACGCCGACTACCTGTTCGTGTCGCATTTGCACCGCGACCACTTCGACGCCGAGCACCTGCGCAAGTACGTGTCGAAGAAGACGACGGTGCTGCTGCCGGAGTTCCCGACCTCCGAACTCGAGGACCAACTGCGCGATTGCGGGTTCACCTCGTTCGTGACGCCGGCTTCCGGGGAGGTCATCGAGCTGGACGGGCTGCGCGTCATGATCCAGTCACTGGTGTCACCGACCGACGGCCCTATCGGCGACTCCGCGCTGTGGGTGTCCGACGGCGAGCAGACCGTGCTGAACCAGAACGACGCGCGCCCGTCCGAACTCGACGTGTTCAAGGCGCTCGGCCCGGTCGACGGCTACCTCGTCCAGTTCTCCGGCGCGATCTGGTTCCCGATGGTCTACGAACTGCCGGCTCGCGCCAAACAGGCTCTCGGTAAGACCAAGCGCGATCGACAGTTCGACCGCACCCTCCGATACATCGACGAACTCGGTGCCCGGTTCGTGTTCCCGACCGCGGGCCCGCCGTGCTTCCTCGACGAGGAACTGTGGGGCTTCAACGACATCTTCGACGACGAGTCGAACATCTTCCCCGACCAGCGGGTCTACCTCGACTGGCTGCGGACGCAGGGCCACGACGAGGGGCGACTGTTGCTGCCGGGCACGGTGGCCGCGTTGTCCGAACCGGACTGCCCGGTCACGCACCCCTACGATCCGGCGCTCGTCTTCGACGACAAGACCACATACCTGCGTGACATGCAGGCACGCCGGATGCCCGAGGTCGAGACGGCCAAGGCCGGCTGGGCCGACCCGTCCGTGGACATCCTGGCGTCGCTGCAGGAGTGGTTCACGCCGCTGCTGCAGGAGGCCGACCACATCGCCGGCGGCATCGACGGCGGAGTGCGGTTCACCTGCGAGGACTCCGAACGCGGGGACGTGGACGTACTGATCGACTTCGTGGCGCGGTCGGTGCGCGCGTACGACGGTTCGAAGGTGCGGTACCGCTTCCGCACCCGCCGCGCGTATGTCGAGAAGCTGATCGCCGAGCACGAGATCGACTGGGTCAACTCGCTGTTCCTGTCCTGCCGGTTCTCCGCACAGCGCATCGGCCCGTACAACGAGTTCGTCTACGTGTTCTTCAAGTGCCTGTCCGAGGAACGACTCAACTACGCCGAGGGATGGTTCGTCGAGCAGAACGCCATCGAGGCTGCCGAGACGATCGACCTCGACGGCTGGGAGGTGCAGCGGCGCTGCCCGCATCTGAAGGCCGACCTCTCGCGCTTCGGTTCCGTGGACGGCGACGTGCTGACCTGTCAGATGCACGGCTGGAAGTGGAACCTGTCGAACGGGAAATGCCTTACCTCGGTGGGCCACGACATCCGCTCGGCACGAGCCGGGGAGCAGGTCGAACCGGCCGCTGCCGTGGCGCACGACGAGCATCACGGGCAGCACGACGCCGAGGACGTCTGACGTCTTTGCGTTCGGTCAATCGACGAGGCCGGGTGCCGCGTCCTCACCGGTGGGCAGCCGGCTGCCGGGCTCGGTGGCCAGCACGCGCAGCGCGCGCACCTGGGCAGGCGTACCGAGCGCGATCAGGATCGAGTGCACCCCGATGACCTCGTGGTCGGACGGGTTCGGGACGAACGGCGCTGTTGCATCCCGGCGCAGCGCGAGCAGCACCACGCCCGTCCGCGCGGGCAGCGCGCTCTCGCCCACGGTGCGATCGCACAGCGTCGATGAGTGATGCACCTTGATCTGCTCGATGCGGAAGTCGAGGGAGTCGTCGTGCATCACGACGTCCAGGAACTCCGCCACATCCGGTTGCAGCGCGAACGCGGCCATCCGCCGGCCGCCGATGAGCTGCGGGTTGACGACGCG
>DATBTJ010000077.1:0-33002 GCA_036559305.1 Jatrophihabitans sp. | reverse complement strand
TCGTCCACCTGGCCCGGCAGCTCGGCCTGACCCCGCCGGTGACCCTGCAGCCGCAGTACAGCCTGATCGTGCGCGAGATCGAGTGGGAGATCGTCCCGGCCGCGCAGGACGCGGGCCTCGGCCTGCTGCCGTGGAGCCCGCTCGGCGGCGGCTGGCTGTCCGGCAAGTACCGCCGCGACCAGCGCCCGTCCGGCGACACCCGGCTCGGCGACGATCCGAACCGCGGCATGGAGGCCTGGGAGCGGCGCGGCACCGAGCGCACCTGGGCCGTCGTCGACGCGGTCCAGAAGGTCGCCGAGAGCCGCGGCGTGTCGATGGCCGAGGTCGCGCTGTCCTGGGTGACCGACCGTCCGGGAGTCACCTCGACGATCCTCGGTGCGCGCACCCTCGACCAGCTCGAGGCGAACCTGAAGGCGGCCGACCTGCACCTGGACGACGCCGAACTCGCCGCGCTGGACGATGCGAGCGACCTGCACGCCGCCGACTACCCGTACGGCGAGATGGGGATCGCCCAGCGCGCCCGCCACCTGGCCGGCGGCCGCTGACGCCTACCCCTGCGGGCGGGTGGCGCCGGCGTAGTCGGCCATGTCCTGCGACGGGTGGACGTACCTGACGCCCAGCGCCGGGTCGGCCGCGGAGACCGCGAGGTCGTGACCCACGTAGATCTCGACGTGGCTGATCGGGTGGTACAAGAAGATCAGGTCACCCGGCTGCAGCTGGTCGTAGGACACGTGCGTCCCGACGTTGTACTGGGCGGACGCCTGGTGCGGGAGGGACACCCCTGCCTGGCGCCAGGACATCATCGTCAGGCCCGAGCAGTCGTAGGAGTCGGGTCCGGTGCCGGCATAGGTGTAGGCCTTGCCGACCTGCGCCTCGGCGTAGTTCACCACCCGCTGGACGGCTGCGGTACCGGCGCCTGCCGGTGCGGGCGCGGGGGCCGCTGGTGCCGGGGTCGGCGCGGCCTGGGCCTGGGCGCGCGCCCGGGCGGCCTGCGCGGCGGCGATGGCCCGCGCCTGGGCGAGTGCGACCGAGCGGGCCCGGGCGTAGGCCTGACGCTGCTGCTCGGTCAGGCCGGCGAGCACCTGCTTGAAGTGCTCGGTGCGGGCGACCAGCGTGCCGCGCTGGGCGCGCAAGGCCTGCGCCTTGCTGCGCGCGGACGCCAGGCGCGCCGCGGCCTGCTGCGCCGTGGTGTGGGCGCGCCGGGCAGCGCTGGCCGCCGAGCTGCGCAGCGTGGCGAACTGCCCGGAGAGGTAGTCCATCGAGCTGAGGTTGTTCAGGTAGTCCTGCGGGTTCTGGCTGATGAGCAGCAACCCGGTCGAGTCGGACGAGCCCGCCTCGTAGCGCTGCTCCGCGGCCATCGCGAGCCGGTCGCGGGCCTGCGCCTCCTCGACCGCAGCCGTACGTGCGGTGCGAGCGGCGGCCTGGGCGCGGCGTCGCTCGGTGGCGACGAGAGCGGCAGCCTGGTTGTAGCGCTCGTCCAGGACCTCGTTCTGCCGACCGAGTTTGTCGAGCAGGGCGGACACCTGCTGGATCGACTGGTGCAGGTGATCAGTTGTGGGACTGGCGGTCGCTGCGCCGCCGAGCAGCGACACGGTTGTCGCGACCAGCACGGCCACGAAGGCAACGACCACGGTGCGGGACAGCGGGCGGGGGGACAGCACGCCGATGACGACTCCGTTCTTCCTCTCGGCCGCCTACCGGGTTAGCTGACGGATTCGGGCCGGAGGCCAGCCCTACAGCGCGATCGGCGCGCCGATTCACCCCAGATCCAACGGTGGGTCCCCGGTTCGCCGCGGACCCTGCGGGGATGCGTCCTCAACGGCGATTCGGCGGTACATCTCCCCACCGTCCCGATATGGGCTGATGGGGTGATACCTCAAGTTACGAGGACGATCCGATGATCGCAAGCCCGCCCCGCCGACCGTCCACATCGACGCCGTGCCGATACGGTGGCGGGTGTCCGAACACGGAGCTTTTCCGAAAGGTGTCCTGGTGCCCGATACCCCCGTCCCGCCGCATGTCCTCGACCTGCTCCGCAAGCCCAACCCGGCGGTGATGGGCACGATCGGCGCCGACGGCGGGCCGGTCACGGTCGCGACCTGGTACCTGCTCGAGGACGACGGCACGATCCTGCTCGGCCTGGACGCGAAGCGGGCCCGCCTGGAGCACCTGCGCCGCGATCCGCGCGTCTCGCTGACCGCGCTCGCCGACAGCGACTGGTACACCCATGTCAGCGTCCGCGGCCGGGTCGTATCGATCGCCGACGACGAGGGGCTGAAGGACATCGACCGGCTCTCGACGCACTACACCGGCAAGCCGTACGGCAACCGCGAGCGGCCGCGGGTCAGCGCGCACGTCGCCATCGAGCACTGGCACGGCTGGAGCGGCGGGTCGACGATCGGGTGAGCGCCGCGGTGACCGTGCCGGCCGACGTCGTCGTGATCGGCGGCGGGATGGCCGGCGTGTCGATCGGGTTCGAGCTCACCGCCGGCCGCAGCGTGGTCGTGCTCGACATGGAGGCGACCCTGGCCTACCACACCACCGGACGCTCGGCCGCGATGTTCCTCGAGAGCTACGGCGCCGAAGAGGTCCGGGCCCTCACCGTCACGAGCCGGGCGTTCCTCACCGACCTCGGCGCGCTGGCGCCGATGCCGACCCTGTTCGTCGGCGGTCCCGGTCGCGGCGACGCGGTGGACGAGCTCTACGCGCAGGTGCGTGACCTGGCGCCGGGCGTGGCCCTGCTGGACGAACCGGCCGCCCGGCGCCAGCAGCCGCTGCTGCGCCCGGGAGCGATCGAGCGGGCGCTGTTCGAGCCGGACGCCACCGAGATCGACGTGCACGCGGTGCACCAGCACTACGTCCACGGCCTGCGCGAGCGGGGCGCGACGATCCGCACCCGCGCCCGGGTGATCGGCGCCGAACCGCATGACGGCGGGTGGCTGGTGCGCACCACCGACGAGACCTTCGTGACTCCGGTCGTGGTCAATGCTGCCGGGGCGTGGGCCGATCACGTCGCCGGCCTGTTCGGCGTCGCGCCGGTCGGGCTGCGGCCGCTGCGCCGCAGCGCCTTCGTCGCCGACGCGCCGCCCGGCACCGGGGCGCCGATGATCGCCGACATCGACGATCGCTACTACGTCAAGCCCGAGCGGGGCCGGGTGCTGTGCTCGCCGTCGGAGGAGACCCCGCACGATCCGGGCGACGCCCGCGCCGACGAGGTCGAGATCGCGCGCGCGATCGACGCGATCAACGAGGTGACCACGCTCGGGATCCGGCACGTGCGCTCGCAGTGGGGCGGCCTGCGCAGCTTCGTGGCCGACCGCCGTCCGGTCGTCGGCTACGGCGCGCCGGGCTTCTTCTGGTTCGCCGGGCAGGGCGGCTACGGGATCCAGATGGCCCCTGCGCTCGCCCGTACGGGTGCGGCCCTGGTGCGCGGCGAGCCGGTGCCCGCCGACGTGGCGGTGCTCGGGCTCACTGCGGCCGCACTCTCGCCTGCCCGGCCGGCTTAGCACGGCGTCGTGGCAGCCACTCGGATCTTTGATCAACTGCCGCTCACCGGTCGCCGGTGACGGGTGAACGGCAGTTGATCTTCAGCCTTCAGGGCTCCTGGCGCATAACCGGTCGCGGCCGGCCAGGTGTCGCGGTGCGCGGCGTAGATCATCGCGTCGTGCACCCCGCCGCTCCAGCGCCGCGCGGCGCGCAGCCGGCCCTCGAGCACGAACCCGGCGGCCAGCGCCGCGCGGCACATCGCGACATTGCCCGAGTAGGTCGACAGGTCCAGCCGCAGCGCGTCGGTGGTGTCGAACAGATAGCTCGCCCAGAGCCGGAGGGCCTCGGTGCCGATGCCCTGCCCCCGCACGGCCGGGTCGTAGAGACCGATGCCGATGCGCCGCCAGTCGGTCTCGCGGCACTCCCAGTACCAGTTGATCATCCCGACGAGGTCGTCGTCGTCGGGCCGGCAGACGACCAGCATGGTGCGCGGCTCCGGCGGGTTCCAGAGCAGCTCGCGCGCCCGCGCGGCGGCGCGGTCGGCCTCCGCCTCGTTGGGACGGCCGAAGTACGGGCCGTTGGTGTCGTGCCAGTCGTGCCCGGGGCGCAGCCACTCGCGGTAGCGTTCGACGTCCCCGGGCGTCCAGTCCCGCAGAACGGTCCGGCTACCGACGATCCTCAACGGCGGCGGACGCCCTCGGCCAGCTCGGCGCTGAGCGCGCGCACCGCGGCGACACCCGCCTCGTCCGGCGAGTCGAGCAGGCACTTCACCAGCGCCGAGCCGACGATCACCCCGTCGGCGAAGGCCGCGATCTGGGCCGCCTGGTCGCCGGTCGACACGCCCAGCCCGACGCACACCGCGATGTCCGGCGCGAGCGAGCGCACCCGTCCGACCAGGGTCGCCGCCGCATCGCTGACCGAGGTGCGGACGCCGGTCACGCCCATCACAGCACTCGCGTAGACGAATCCGCGCGAGGCGGCGGCGGTCGAGGCGACGCGCGCGTCGGTCGAGGACGGCGCGACCAGGAAGATCCGGTCGAGGCCGTGCTCGTCAGAGGCGGCGATCCACTCGCCGGCTTCGTCCGGGATGAGGTCGGGCGTGATCGCCCCGGATCCGCCGGCCTCGGCGAGTGCTGCCGCGTAGGCGGACACGCCGAATCGCTCGACCTGGTTCCAGTAGCCCATCGTCACCGCGGCGGCGCCGGCGTCGGCGACCGCCCGCACCGCACGCAGCGCGTCGCGCACGCCGACACCGGCCTGCACGGCGGGTTCGGTGGCGCGCTGGATCGTCGGGCCGTCCATCACCGGGTCGCTGTACGGGATGCCGACCTCGACGATGTCGCAGCCGTCGGCGACGAGCGCGCGCATGGCCTCGATCGACACCTCGACGGACGGGTAGCCGACCGGCAGGTAGCCGATCAGCGCCGCGCGGTTGTCGGCCCGGCACTTGGCCAGGACGTCGGACACGGCGGTCACGACGCCGCCTCCGGGTTCAGCTCCGAAGCCGGCTCGTCGAGCTCGTCCTCGAGGTTCATGCCGAAGTACTCCGTCGCGGTCTCGACGTCCTTGTCGCCGCGCCCGGACAGGTTGACGAGGATCAGCGCGTCCGGGCCGAGTTCGCGGCCGAGGTCCAGCGCGCCGGCGAGGGCGTGCGCCGACTCGATGGCCGGAATGATGCCCTCCGTGCGGCACAGCAACGCGAAGGCGTCCATCGCCTGCTTGTCGGTGATCGGCCGGTACTCGGCCCGGCCGATGTCGTGCAGGTAGGAGTGCTCCGGACCGACGCCCGGGTAATCGAGCCCCGCGGAGATCGAATGCGACTCGATGGTCTGGCCGTTCTCGTCCTGCAGCAGGTACGAACGCGCGCCGTGCAGCACGCCGGGCGCGCCGCCGGTGATCGACGCGGCGTGCCGGCCGGTGTCCACCCCGTCGCCGCCGGCCTCGAAGCCGACCAGCCGTACGCCCTCGTCCGGGACGAACGCGGTGAAGATGCCGATGGCATTCGAGCCGCCCCCGACGCAGGCCGCGACCGCGTCGGGCAGCCGGCCGTAGCGCTCGAGCACCTGGGCACGCGCTTCGTCGCCGATCACCCGTTGGTACTCGCGCACCATCAGCGGGAACGGGTGCGGGCCGGCCACCGTTCCGAACACGTAGTTCGTCGTCTCGACGTTGGTGACCCAGTCGCGCATCGCCTCGTTGATCGCGTCCTTGAGCGTGCGCGAGCCGGTGGTCACCGGCACGACCTCGGCGCCGAGCAGGCGCATGCGGGCGACGTTGAGCGCCTGCCGGCGGGTGTCCTCCTCGCCCATGTACACGACGCAGTCGAGCCCGAGCAGCGCGGCGGCCGTCGCGGTCGCGACGCCGTGCTGACCCGCCCCGGTCTCGGCGATCACGCGCTTCTTGCCGATGTGCCGGGTGAGCAGGGCCTGCCCCAGCACGTTGTTGATCTTGTGCGAGCCGGTGTGGTTGAGGTCCTCGCGCTTGAGCACGATGCGCGCGCCGCCGGCGTGCTCGGCGAACTTCGGCACCTCGGTGATCGGCGACGGACGGCCGGTGTAGTCGCGCTGCAGCGCCTGCAGTTCGGCACGGAAGGCCGGGTCGGCCTGGGTCTCGTGGAAGGCGGCGGTCAGCTCGTCGATGGCGGCGACGAGCGCCTCGGGGACGAATCTGCCGCCGTAGCGGCCGAAGTGGCCGGCGTCGTCAGGAACGACGGCAGCGGGCGTCGAGAGGTCGGTCATGGCAGAACTCCGGGCAGGTGAGAAGGGACGGCTGGAAAACGCATCGGTGACGGATCGTCACGCCTGCCATCGCCCGCGGTGCAGCACCTGCATGCAAACCACTCTATCCGAGCGGTGCAGGACTACCGTCTTCTCCTGTGGAGCAGCCCTATGAAGCGCCGGCGCCGTTCGCGCCGCCGTCGTTGCGGTCGGCTCCGCTGAACGAGCAGGCCGTGTACGGCCGCAGCACCTATCCGCACTCGCCGATGGTGCCCGTTCCTGTCGCGCCGCCTCCCCCGGCTCCGGGGCAGTGGCAGCCGGGCGTCGGCTGGGTGCCCGCCGGGCACCGCACCCGAAGCGCCGCGCGGCGGCGGACGATCGCGATGGTCGCGGCGGTGTCGCTCGCGTTGGTCGCCGTCATCGGCGCGCTGGCGATCGGCCGGGCCGGGCCCACCGGGCACTCGTTGAGCCTGCCCGAATCGGCCGGCTCCTACGTCCGGATCTCGGCCCTGAGCAGTGACCACATCCGCTCGATCTTCGGCAGTACCGGGGCGTTCGGTGCCATCCCGGCCGCCGACCTCGGCAAGGCCAGGATCGGAATCTACGGCCGCGGCGGGCAGAGCGCACCGAGCGCGCTGTTCATCGGCTTCAGCGCCGCCGACAGCCCGAACATCGGCCGGCAGCTGCACGTCGAGGCCGCCGATCAGGTGACCAGCGACGTCCTCACGAGCGCCGGCGCCGCGACCGGCGTCGCGGTCGACGCCGGCCCGCTGGGCGGCTCGTTGCGCTGCGGCCGCGCGCACGTCGACGGCCTGTTCGCGGAGGTGGGGGTGTGGGCCGACGGGGACACCCTCGGCCTGGTGCTGCTGTTCGATCCCGCGCTCAGCCCGTCCACCGCGCAGACCGGGGCGGTGACCCGCGCGTTCCGCGCTGAGGCCGAGCACTGACCGGTTCCGGCGGCGAGCCGTGGTATCCGGTCAGGGCGCGTTCGACACCAGGGCGCACTCGAAGCTGTGCGAGGCGGGCAGGTAGGCCCAGCCCACCTGCACCGCGGTCATCTGGTCGCTGAGCAACCAGGACACGCCATCGCCGTTGTTGCTGATCTTGGCGATGATCTGTTGGCCGCTGCGGCCGGCCGGCTCCCAGAAGAAGCTGCTCGGGCAGTCGTTGCCGCTGCTGAGGGCGCAGGTACGTGCCGCCTGGGTGACCGAGCCGCGCACCGCCGCCTTGCCGTGCGAGGCGCGGTAGGCGTTCAGCGCCCGGACGGCGTTGCCGACGTCGTCGGGCAGCGAGCACGGTGCGTTGCCCGGGCACGACACCGGCGCCCCGTTCGGCCGCGCGGACGGCTGTTGCGGCCCCGTCGAGCGCTTCGCACCGGTCGGGTGCGAGCCTCGCTTCGTCGCGGACGTGCCGTGGTGGGAGGGCTGCGGTTGGCCGCCGGTCACGGTCACGGCCGGTCCGGTCGGGCCGCCGATGTTCTGCTTGGCGGGCTGTCCGCCGCCGCTCTGCCCGAGCACGGCGACCATGATGCCGACCACGATCAGCGCGACGATGGCGAGGATGCCGAGCGCGATCGCGGCCCGCTGCCGCTCACCCGTCCCGACGGCCTTGATCGGCTGGGTGTCCCGGTCGCGGGTACGGATCGAGTAGTCGCGGGGGTCGGAGTCCATGGCCTCAGCGCGCACGTCTCGGTGTGGCCGGATGCGCCCCGGCGGTGACGAGTTCGGCGACCGCGTGCCGCGGGTCGGAGGTGGTGACGAGGCCTTCGCCGACCAGCACGGCATCGGCTCCGGCCGCGGCGTACTCGATCAGGTCGAGCGGGCCGCGCACCCCGGACTCGGCGATCTTGACGACGTCGCTGGGCAGCCCCGGGGCGATGCGCTCGAAGGTCGAACGGTCGACCTGCAGGGTCTTCAGGTTGCGCGCGTTGACGCCGATCACCCGCGCACCAGCATCGACGGCCCGGGACGCTTCGTCCTCGGTGTGCACCTCGACCAGCGCGGTCATGCCGAGGGATTCGACGCGCTCGCGAAGGCCGATCAGCACGTTCTGTTCGAGCGCGGCCACGATCAGCAGCACGACGTCGGCGCCGTGCGCCCGGGCCTCGTGCACCTGGTAGGAGCCCACGACGAAGTCCTTGCGCAGCACCGGCACCTGCACCCGGGCCCGCACCGCGTCGAGGTCGTCGAGCGAGCCGCCGAAACGGCGCTGCTCGGTCAGCACGCTGATCATGCGCGCACCGCCGGCCTCGTACTCGACGGCGAGCGCGGCCGGGTCGTCGATCGTCGCGAGCGAGCCGGCGGACGGGCTGCGCCGCTTGACCTCGGCGATGACCCCGACGCCGGGCGCCTGCAGGGCCGCGAGCGCGTCCACTGCGGGCGGGGCGGCGGCCGCACGGGCCTTGATGTCGTCGAGCGGGATGACGCTCTGGCGGCCGGCGACGTCGTCCCGGACACCGGTCACGATGTCGGCAAGAACGTCGTTCGGCGCCCCGCGATTCACCTCGCCCACGATTGAACCCCCCAGTGGCCGTCCGGTTCGGCGGTGGCTGCGCCGTCGTCACTGAGCCTAACCGCCACAGCTCAGCCGCCGTCTCGT
Organism: Jatrophihabitans sp.; assembly: GCA_036559305.1. Taxonomy (GTDB): domain Bacteria; phylum Actinomycetota; class Actinomycetes; order Mycobacteriales; family Jatrophihabitantaceae; genus RYN-133. The sequence continues at coordinate 24,201 of DATBTJ010000077.1, read as the reverse complement.
GGGTTGCGCGCGGTGGGGTCCTCGCCGCGCTCCAGCGCGGTCCACAGCGAGGCGTCGGCGCGGGCGCGGGCCTGCTCCGGATCGGGCGCGCGGCGCTCGTAGCGGGCCGAGAGCCCGCGCCACCGCGCGCCGTGCACGACGGTCAGGACACCGGCGGCGACGACCAGCGCCGCCGCCACGATCGACAGCGCCGCCCACACCGGATGCGTCGTGACGTGCGGCGTGCCGGCGACCTGCGGGTGCGCGTCGCGGACCAGGCTCATCGCCCGCGCCGCGCCGACGGCGGGCAGTGCCGCGACGATGCGCCAGAGCGCGATCAGCCCGGCGAGCGCGACCAGGGCGCCGATCACCCGGCGGGCCGAGCCGTTCGTCGCGATGACCGCGACCACGCCGGCGAGCGCGACCAGCGCGAGCGCGGTGACCGCACCGTCGACGGTGCGTCCGGAGATCGGCAGCACGTCGTCGGCGAACGGCCGGGTGCGCACCGTCGTCACGGTCTGCCAGGCGCGGGTGGCGAACAGCAGCAGCGCGGCCGCGCCGACCAGCTGGGCCACCAGGGTCGCGGCGAAGAGCCTCATCGGTTCCGCGATCCGCCGCGCGCCGGTTCCAGGGTTTCTGCGGTGGCGATGGCCTGCAGCACGGCACGCGCCTTGTTGCGGGTCTCGAGCTCCTCGAGTTCCGGCCTGCTGTCGGCGACGATGCCGGCCGCGGCCTGCACGTAGGCGACCCAGCCCTCGGCGGTGCGGCGCATCACCGCGGTGCGGATCGCGATCGCGACGTCGAGGTCGCCGGCCGCGTCGAGGTAGCCGACCGCTCCCCCGTACACGCCGCGACGAACCGGTTCGAACTCGTCGATGAGCTCCATCGCGCGCACCTTCGGCGCGCCGGTCAGCGTGCCGGCGGGGAAGGTCGCGGTCAGCACGTCGAAGGCGTCCTTGCCGTCGGCAACGGCCGATTCGACGGTCGAGACGATGTGCCACACGTGGCTGTAGCGCTCGACCGCGCCGAACTCGACGACCCGCACACTGCCCGGGGCCGACACCCGGCCCAGGTCGTTGCGGGCGAGATCGACGAGCATGACGTGCTCGGCCTGCTCCTTCGGGTCACTGACGAGTTCGGCGGCGAGCGCGGCGTCGCGCTCGGCGGTCGCGCCTCGCTTGCGGGTGCCGGCGATCGGGTGCAGCACCGCCTTGCCCTCGGTCACGGTGACCAGCGCCTCCGGGCTGCAGCCGACGATGTCGACGTCCGCGGTACGCAGGAAGTACATGTACGGCGAGGGATTGAGCGTGCGCAGCACCCGGTAGACGTCGAGCGGATCGGCGCTGGTCTCGACCCCGAAACGCTGCCCCACCTGGATCTGGAAGACCTCGCCGGCCCGGATCGCCTCGAGCGCGAGCTCGACTGCGGGCCGGTACTGCCCGTCCGGCGTGCGGGAGACGGCAGGTTTCGGCTCCGCTGCGGCGACGGTGGCGACCGTCGACTCGGACGGGGTGTCCAAAGCTGCCTGCATCGCGTCGAGGCGGCGCACCGCGTCGGCGTAGGCGTCGTCGAGGTCGGCGGCGGTCATCGCGGGGTGCAGGATCGCGTTGGCGATCAGCACCACGGTGCACTCGAAGTGGTCGACCGCCGCCAGGTCGGTGACCAGCAGCATGGTCAGCTCGGGCAGGCCGAGGTCGTCAATCGCCTTGTCCGGCAGGGTTTCGATGCGGCGCACCACGTCATAGCCGAGGTAGCCGACGAACCCGCCGGTCAGCGGCGGCAGGCCGGGCAGCCGCGGCCCCTTCAGCGCCCGCCACGCGGCGCCGAGCACCTCGAGCGGGTCACCGTCGGTCGGCACACCGGCGGGCACGTGCCCCGTCCACACCGCCCGGTCGTCCTCGACCGAGAGCGAGGCGACGGCATCGACGCCGACGAACGACCAGCGCGAGAACGACGCGCCGGCCTCGGCGGATTCGAGCAGGAACGTTCCCGGCCGTCCGGCGGCGAGCTTGCGGTAGACCCCGACCGGCGTCTCGGCGTCGGCGAACAACGTGCGGGTGACGGGGACGAGCCGGTGGGTGGCCTTGAGCTCGTCGAGGTCGGCGCGGGTGATCATGTCAGGACGTCCCGGTCGAAGCAGGTGCGATCGCCGGTGTGACAGGCGCCGCCGACCTGATCGACCCTGACGAGCACGGCGTCGGCGTCGCAGTCGAGCGCCACCGACTTAACGTGCTGCACGTTGCCCGACGTCGCGCCCTTCACCCAGTACTCCCGGCGCGAGCGCGACCAGTAGGTGGCGCGGCCGGTGGTGAGCGTGCGATGCAGCGCCTCGTCGTCCATCCAGCCGACCATCAGCACCTCGCCGGTGTCGTGCTGCTGGACGACCGCCGCGACCAGCCCGGCGGGGTCGCGCTTGAGACGCGCGGCGATTGCGGGGTCGAGCGGCATCCCCCGATTGTGCCGAACCGCGCCAACCCGCCTACGGTTCGGGGATGCTCGGACGCGGCGAGGTGACCGAGGTCGCGCCCGACGTGTTCGTCGCTCTCGGGACGGACGTCAACTGGACGTTGCTGCGCGAGGGCGCCGAACTGACACTCGTCGACGCCGGTTACCCCGGCGACACCGACCGGGTGCTCGCCTCGATCGCCGCACTCGGCGCCGACCCTGCGGACGTGCAGGCGGTGTTGCTGACGCACGCGCACGTCGACCACCTGGGCGCCGCGAACCACCTGCACGAGCGCTACGGCGTGCCGGTGTTCACCGACCCGGTCGAGGTGGCGCACGCGCGCCGCGCGTACCTCGAACAGGCCGGGCCCGCCGACGTCGTGCGCAACCTGGCCAGGCCGGGCGTGTTGCCGTGGGCGCTGCGGATCGCGCGCGCCGGTGCGGCCAGGAAGGTCGTCCTGCCCCACGCGCAGCCGTTCCCGACCGACGGACCGCTGGACCTGCCCGGCCGTCCGCAGCCGGTCGCCACGCACGGCCACACGTCCGGGCACACGGCCTACCACCTCCCGGCGGTCGGCGCAGTGCTCACCGGCGACGCGCTGGTGACTGCGCACCCGACCTCTCGGCGCGCCGGCCCGCAGGTGCTCCCGGCGATGTTCAACCACGGCGACCCGGTCGCTGCGCTCGATGCGCTCGCCGAACTGTCCGCCGACCTGGTGCTGCCCGGTCACGGCCCGGTGCTGCCCATGCCGATCGCGAACGCGGTCGCGCAGGCGCGGGGTGGGTGAGCTCAGCTCACCCCGGGAAGCGTGATCGTCGCGGTGCTGCCGTGCTCGACGGAGCTGGCGAAGTGCACCGTTCCACCGTGCGCGGCGACGATCGCGGCGACGATCGACATGCCCAGCCCGGAACCGCCGCGGGCCCGGCTGCGGGCCTTGTCCGCGCGCCAGAACCGCTCGAACACCTGCGCGGCCTCCTCCGGCGGCAATCCCGGACCTCCGTCGATCACCTGGACGACGACGCGGTCGCCGTCGGCGACGCAGGTCGCGAGGATCGGCCGGGTCGGATCGGTGTGCACCGCGGCGTTGGTCAGCAGGTTGCGCACCGCGCGCAGCAGGTCGTCGCGATCGCCCACCACGTGCAGCCCGGGGGCGAGCCGGGTCTCGACCTGCCGCCCGGCGAAGCCCGCCCGCGTGCCGCTGGCCGCCTCGTCGACCAGTTCGGCGACGTCGATCAGCTCGAGGGCGGGCCCGTGGCTGCTGTCGCCGCGGGCCAGCATCAGCAGGTCTTCGACGAGCCGTGACATGCGGGTGCCCTCGGACTCGATGCGCGCCAGGTTGTCGTCGTGCGACTCCCCCGCCGCCTTCTGCATGCGGGCGAGCTCGGCGTAGCCGCGGATCGAGGTCAACGGGGTGCGCAGCTCGTGCGAGGCGTCGGCGAGGAACTGGCGCAGCCGGGCCTCGCTCTCGAGCCGGGCGGCGAACTGCGTCTCGACCGCGGACAGCAGGGTGTTCATCGACTGGGCGAGCTGGCCGACCTCGGTCTCGGCGTCGTCGACCTCGACCCGGCGCTCGAGACCCCGGCCGGTGGGCGAGAGCTCGGCCGCCACCTCGTTCGCGGTCGCGGTCACCTGGCGCAGCCGGCGCAGGCTGAACCGCACCCCGTAGGACGTCGCCAGCAGCGCGACCAGCACCGCCGCCGTCCCGATGATCAACTCGAGATCGACGAGCCTGTCGAGCGTGCGGTGTTCCTCCGCCGTCGACAGGCCGATCACGCCGACCGCGGACTGGGCCCCGCCAGGCCCGTACGCCGTCCCCGGCCGGGTGATGACCCGCAGCTGGATGCCGTCGGTGGTGGTGACCGTGACGGGGTCCGGCGAGGTCCGCTGGGCGAGCATGCCGCGATCCGCTGCCGAGAGGTGCATCTCCTCGACGACATGATTGGGCGGATAGGTGATGACCGCGCCGTCGGGCGCGAGCGCGACGGCCCACACGTCCTCCGGCGCGTGCACGGCCGGGTTCGGCTGACTCGGACCCTCGAAGAGATTGTTGATCTGGTTGCCGCTCGTCGTCGCGAGCAACTGCTGGTCGAGCCGCTGGCCGAGGAAGTAGCGCAGCGACAGCCAGGTTCCGCCGCCGATGAGCGCCACGAGGACAGCGACCAGAGTGACGACCCCGACCACCAACCGCGCGGTGAGGCTGCGTGGCCCGAGGCGGTCGCGCGACCATCGCCGGCCCGGTGTCGTGACCTCGCCGGGAACGAGGCCGGCGCTCATCGACTCATGCGCGCGGTGCCTTGATGACGTAGCCGGCGCCGCGGATGGTGTGGATCAGTTTGGGCTCGACCGAGTCGACCTTCTTGCGCAGGTAGCCGATGTAGAGCTCGACGATGTTCGACTGGCCCTGGAAGTCGTATTTCCAGACGCGGTCGAGGATCTGCGCCTTCGACAGCACCACGCGCTCGTTGCGCATGAGGTAGCGCAGCAACTCGAACTCGGTCGCGGTGAGGTGCACCTCGACCCCGGCGCGGGTGACCTCGTGGCTGTTCTCGTCCAGCTCCAGGTCGGCGATGCGCAGCACGCCGTCCCGGCCTTCCTCGGGGGCCGAGCGACGCAGCACCGCGTGCACGCGCGCGAGCAGCTCCTCGATCGAGAACGGCTTCACGACGTAGTCGTCGGCGCCGGCTCGCAGCCCGCCGACGCGGTCGCCTGCGGTGTCGCGCGCGGTCAGGAAGATGACCGGCACCTGCGACCCTGCGGCACGCAGTTCCTGCAGCACGCCGAAGCCGTCGCGTCCGGGCATCATGACGTCGAGTACGACCAGGTCGGGCTCGTACTGCGCGATCTTGGCGAGCGCGTCGTTGCCGTTGTCGGCGGTGAGCGTCTCGAAGCCGTCGAAGCGCAGCGCGGACGACACCAGGTGGGTCACGTTCTCCTCGTCGTCGACCACCAGGACCCGCCGCTTGGTCGCCGTTGCCGACATCATCGCTGCACTCATCTCTTCTCCTCGGATCAGCGTGAACGCTCGTGGTAGGCGTCCGCTGTACCCACCCTGAGCGATTGCGCTGAGTCGAGGCTTTGCGTTTCCTGTGACTAGGGTATGCGCTCCTGCGAGCGGGCGAACGGTGCGCGCTGCAACCAGCCCGGGACGTCCTGGCGCAGGAAGACCCAGGTCGCCGGCAGCGAGGCGAGCACCAGCGCGGTCAGCGAGGTGAGCGTCAGCAGCACCGGGATCGTCGCCGAGCCGCTGGTGCGGTCGATGAGGAAGTACACCGACGTGACGAGCAGCGCGAACTGGCCGACCATGAACGGCCAGCGCCGACGCCCGTCGAGCAGCCAGTGCGCGGCCAGCGCGCCCACGACGAACAGCGCCAGCGCGATCAGCCCGGCGACGAGCTCGGCGGTCTTGCTGTGGCCGACATCGGGCGGGGTCACCGGATGCACCGTGCCACGCGCGATGAACAGGATCGTGTAGACGGCGAGGAACGGCAGCGGGGTCACCCCTGCCGCGACCGCGCCGACAACGATCGGCGGGGCGTCTTCCTGGACGGGGTCGTCGTCAGCGTCCTCAGCAGCGCGGGCCACGAGCGGATTCTAGAGTGAAACCGTGCCAGGACATGCCGTTCAAGAGCGAGTCGAGCTCGCCGATACCCTCCGATCGACCGAACCGGCCGCGCCGACGCTGTGCGGCGGGTGGTCCGTCGCCCAGCTCGCCGCGCATCTCGTGCTCCGCGAGCGGTCGGTGGTGGAGCTGCTCGGCCGCGTGCCGTCCGGTCGCGCGCACGCCGTCGCGCAGCGTGCCATCGACGCCTACGTCGCCCGTACGCCCTACCCGCGGCTGATCGCGGCGGTGGCCGCCGGGGCGCCCCGCTGGTCGCCGCTCGCGCTGCCGCCGCTGCGGGAGGCGGTCAACCTGCTCGAGTACCTCGTGCACCACGAGGACGTGCGCCGCGCTGCCGAGGGCTGGGTGCCGCGGGTGCTGCCGGTGCCACGCCAGGACGCGGTGTGGTCGCGGTTGCGGGTCGCGTCGCGGCTGACTCTGCGCCTGATGCCGGTGCCGGTGCGGCTCGAGTGGCCCGACCACGGCTCGATCTCGGTCGGCTCCGGCCGTCCCGGCGTGACGGTGACCGGCGCGCCGGAGGAGCTCGTGCTCGTCGCCTTCGGTCGGCAATCGGTGGCGCGGGTCGACTACGCGGGGCCGGACGACGCGGTTGCGCGGGTGCAGGGCGCGGACATCGCCGTCTGACGGACCGGCGAGGAGCCGGTGTCCGGCGGTGTCCGACCGCGGATCGTGCGCGGGCACGATCCGCGGCCAGGGTCGTCAGGTGTGCTGCAAGCAGCCGTTGTTCGTCACCGCGAAGTCGTTGTTGCTGAACTCCTCCTGCGTCAGATAGTCGTGGCGGTTGATCACCGTGGTGTCGGGGTCGGTCGCAGCCTCCATGACCTCATGGCTGGTCGGGCTGACCTCGGTGTCGGCGTCCGGGTTGCCGTTCGGCGACTCGATGATTCCGTGGCCGTGGGCGTTGCTGCCGCAGGTGTAGCCGACCGGCGAGAGATAGATCGGGAACGGCATGTTCGAGTAGACCGTGCCGCTGGAGGCCTGGTTGTGGTACGCGCAGAAGGCGCCGCTCGGCTCGTGGTTGATCGTGCAGGCGTTGCTGGCAGTCGCCGTCGAGCCGGCGAAGAAGCAGGACTCGACGTGCTTGGGCAGGAACAGCACGTAGTTGTGCGCGTAGTCGCGCGGCAGTCCCCTGCTAGCGAGGACGCTGTCGATCTCCGCGATGAGCTGGTTGTCGTCGAGGCAGGAGTCGTAGCCCGTGTTGTGGGCATAGATGTTCTTCTTGTCGACGCCGATGAGCCGACAGCCGTCCGCGGGCAATGGATTCGGGTCCTCGATCGGCGTTCCGGCCTTGACCTTGTAGCGGTTCGGCCCGTTGCTGCCGTAGTACTCGTTCAGCGTCGAGTACACGTTGGTGCTCTTGCCGCTGTCTTTCGCGACGTCCTGGAGGTAGGTCGTGAGGATGTTCTTGTAGGAGGCGTCCATCGGGTGGCCGGCCGGGTTCCAGAAGATCGGGGTGAGCACGAGGGCGCCGGTCGATGCGGTGCCCATGACCGGGCCGCCGTGGTACATCAGCGGAGGCTGGCCGATCGCGGGGTCGCTTAGCGCGATTGGCCGGCGCAGCCCTTCCGCGGCGACACCGCGAGCACGATGCCGCTGAAGTGACCGGCACGGGTGTTGCCGTTGTGCGCCGTGCAGGTGGCCGCGGCTGCCGTGGCGTGCGCCGCCGCGCTGTTGACGGCGACGGTGCTGATCAGTGCTGCTGCGCCTGCTGCCAGCACCGCGAACGCTCGTTTGGACCTGATCGCTGGAGACATCTCGGCTCGCCTTCCGTTGCCCACGACAACGCGGGGCATCGCTGCCCCGCGTTCACGCGCGCCCGATCAGCGCGCGGCGTCGCCGACATCGGCCCGGCAGGCCGTCGGTTGTCAACAGATCCCGGGACCTGGTTGCCGGCCCCGCCGTCCACCCGACCTCGAGCTTAATCGCGGTCGGGTCGTTCACCAGCGCAGGTCCGTGGTCAGCGGCGGCGCCTGCTCACGCGGCGCGCCGTGCGCCGAGAGGTACGTCGTGCGACTCTGCGACTTCCGAACATGTTTCCTCCTCGGTGTTCATTACGCGGGTTCGGCGGACTTCGCCTCCAGCTCGTGCAGCTTCTGCGCCTCGTCGGCCTCGTGCATCCCGAGCGCCACCAGATCGAGCGGGCTGATGAAGCCGTCGCTGATCCGGAATCCGCCCGCCCGCAGCACCGCGTCGCGCAACGGAACGGCCCAGTGGTGCTCGAGCAGCAGCAGGGCCGCGGCCGAGCCCGGCGGGATGTCCTCAAGCACGTCCCAGACCTCCTGCTCGGGCAGCAGCGGCGCGCCGTCCTGCATCGCCTCCGCGCCCGCGACCGCGCCGGCCTCGGCGCCTTCCTCACCGGCGAAGCCCAGTCCGATCAGCGCGCCGATCTTGCTGCCGACCTCGATGGCCTCCGCCTCGGTCAGATTGCTCAGGTGCTCCGCCTCGAGCTCGCCTGCGTCGTCCTTGTAGACGGCCAGGGCATCGATGACCCGCACGGTGTCGTCCTTGCGCAGGTCTTCGAGCGCGTTGATGATCTCGCCGTGAAAGTCCGGCTGGCTGAAGCCGAGCACGATGAGCTGTACCGGTCCGATCGACATGATTTCTCTCCCAACGACTGACGCGGCCCCGGCGGCCTCGTCCAGTCGACCAGCGCGCGCCGACCTGCTCCTCACCCGGCCAGGATGAGATCGGCCTCGGCTGCGCCTGCCCGGCTCAGCGCACGGTGATGCCCTCGGCGCGCAGGCTGTCCTTCGCCTCGCCGACGGTGAGTTCGCCGAAGTGGAACACGCTCGCGGCGAGCACAGCGTCGGCGCCGGCGTGCACGGCGGGGGCGAAGTCGGCCACCTTGCCCGCGCCGCCGCTGGCGATCACCGGGACACCGACCGCGGCGCGGACCAACCGGATCAGCGTCAGGTCGTAGCCGTCCTTGGTGCCGTCGGCGTCCATCGAGTTGAGCAGGATCTCCCCCGCCCCGAGCTCGGCGGCCTGCCGCGCCCACGCGACCGCGTCGATGCCGGTGCCGCGCCGGCCGCCGTGGGTGGTCACCTCGAAGCCGGACGGGGTCTCGGCGCGGCGCGCGTCCACCGACAGCACGAGCACCTGCCGGCCGAAGCGTTCGGCGATCTCGGCGAGCAGTTCGGGACGGGCGATCGCGGCGGTGTTCACGCCCACCTTGTCCGCGCCGGCGCGCAGCAGCGCGTCCACGTCGGCGACGGTGCGCACCCCGCCGCCCACGGTGAGCGGGATGAACACCTGGTCGGCGGTGCGGCGCACCACCTCGTAGGTCGTCTCCCGCTCACCCGAGGACGCGGTGATGTCGAGGAAGGTCAGCTCGTCCGCGCCCTGCTCGTCGTAGCGGCGGGCGAGTTCGACCGGGTCGCCGGCATCGCGCAGTCCGACGAAGTTGACGCCCTTGACCACCCGTCCGGCGTCCACGTCCAGGCACGGGATGACGCGGACGGCGAGGCTCACGGTTCTATTGTCCAGGCACCCTTCCAGGACGTCCGCGCAGAGGCGGATCGCGGCGACGCCGCAGTGAATTCGACGTAGGTGAAGCCGCTCCAGGACACGCAGTGCTCCGCATCGCCGGCGAAGAACGATTCGATCGCGTAGGGCACGCCGAGTTTCACGTGCGTCGGGTGGAAGTACGCCACAGCATCGCCGTGCCGGTTCGTCGTGAAGCACGGCGAGGACGGATCGGCCACCCATCTGCCGTCTCTGCGCTGGAAGGCGTCGAACTGCAGGCAGCGGCCCGCGCGCGCGGGCAGTAGCGTGCCGGTCAACTTCACGTACTGGTTCGCCCGGTAGAGGTGGTACTTGCCGGAGGTGCCGTACCCACCGCTGACCCGGAGCGCCGGGCGCAGGCCGGACAGCTCGGTCGCCGACACCTCGCGCGGGTTGTAGCGCGGATCGCCCTTGAAATCGGCGTAGAACCTCGTGTTGCGGCTCATCGGAACGCTGGCCGTGAGATCGCCCTGCCGGTTCACCGGGCCGGTCAGCACGCGATGCAGGCCCCCGCCCGCCGGCACGGCGTACAGCGACACCGACCTGCGGTCGTAGGTGTGGCCCAGGTGGATCTGCACGGTCGCGCTCTGGTCGTACCAGATCGCCTTGTACGGCAGGGAGATCCGCAGATCGGGACGCAGCCGCGACACGGTCACGGTGTACTTCGCGGAGCGGGCCGGCAGGTAGCCGGCTTCCCCGTCGTAGCTGACGTAGTAGCGCGCGATGGGTCCGTAGCGAGGGGTGTCGGAGATCGTGAAGCGCCCCGCGCTGTCGGTCGTGACATCACGCAGTCGGCGCCGCCCCGACGCGTCGGTGCGGACGACCTCGAGCGTGCGGGGTCCCAGGCCCTTCCCGCTCGCCGTCATCAGGCGGTTGTGAACGGTGACGGCGCGATCGACCCGGCCTGAGAGATACCCGTCCGCGGTGACGAACGCGGTCGCCTCCCGCGTGCCGATGACGTGCAACGACGTGGCGTACGCGGGGTGGGTGCCGTCGCCGCCGAAGGTCAACAGGTAGTCGTTGGCGCCCTGGCGCACGGTGTCCTGCAGCACCGCACGGCCGTCGGTGTCGGTGACGAGAGCGGGCAGGGTTGCCGCGGCGGCCTGTCCCGACCGGGACACCGAGATCGTCATGCCGGCGAGGGGCACATCGCGGTAGGCCAGCCGGATCGGCGCCGTGAAGGTGGTGCCGGCCCGCTCGGACACCGACGCCGGTGTGTCGATGAACGACTGCGACTGCGTCATCGCGTCGCAGCGAGCCAGCACGAGCGCGTTCTGGTTGTCCCGCACGAACCACACGGCGGTGCCGTCCCAGACCATCGCGTCCACCGTCCCGGTGTCCTCGCAGCGCCGGACCCAGCCGCGGTCGCCCGCGGCGGTGCCGAAGCTGACGATGTCGGTCCCGTACGCGGCGGCGAGGTGCGCGTCGTCGGTGGACAACGCGACGCGCTCGGCACCGGCGGTCACCCCGATGCCCGCTGCGTCGTAGCGGACGGTTGCACCCGGGTCGCTCGTCGGCGCGGTGAGGACGGCGCCGCCGGCCCGGGCGAACTGGGTGCCGTCGGAGGTCACCGCGACGCCGCCGGCACCCGCCGGGGCAGCGGAGTCCGTGTGCACGGTGTCGGTCGCCACGTCGATCGTGGTGGTGTGGTTGTCGCTCGCGACGACCAGGATGTCGGGGGTGGCCGGGTTGTTGGCAAGGACGTCGAGCGCCCCGAGGTCGGTGATGCTCGCGTCGACCGCCGGGGACAGGTCGAACCGGTCAGTTCCCGGGTCGTAGACGCCGAGCCCGGCGGGTTCGCCGGTCGCGCAGTCCTGGTAGAGGAACCACACCCGGTCGGAGCCGTCGACCGCGATCCTGGTCGGGCACGCCGATTGCGGCACGTCGTGCGGGACGGGTGTCGCGGTCGCGACGTGGGCGGCGTCGGTGGCCACGAGGGTGCCGTTGACGGGCGCGCTGTACCAGAGCGTCGAGCTGTCGTCGCTGAGCGCCAGGCCGCCGACGCGCGCCGGAGACGACGGCACGAGCGTCGCCCCCGATCCGTTCGCGGCCGTCACGTCGATGCCGCCGGGCCCGGCGACCAGCATCTGGTCGTGGACGTGGTCGATCAGGAAGTCCGTCATCGCGGGAAGGCCGCCGGTGAGCCCCTGCAGGTACGCCCCGCCCGCCGGGATGTCGGCCGCACCGGGCGGCGCGAGCGCGATCGGGATCGACGCGACGAGGACGCTAACGGCACACAATCGTCCGAGCACGCCGATCCCTCCCTGGTGATCAACTGAGCGCGCACAACCTAACCGCTGTGCGCCTGCTGATCAACCGCCCGGGACGAACTTCGAAATGATCGCCGCGGCCCGGGCTCAGCGCACGGCGGCGAGGGCCTCGGGCAGGGTGAACGCCCGCGCGTAGAGCGCCTTGCCGACGATCGCCCCCTCGACCGTGCCGAGGCCGGCGATCGCGCGCAGGTCGTCCAGCGAGGACACCCCACCGCTCGCGACGACGGCCGCCGACGTGCGCGCACACACGTCCTGCAGCAGCTGCAGGTTCGGGCCGGTCAGCGTGCCGTCGCGGTTGACGTCGGTGACGACGTAGCGGGTGCAGCCGTCGGCGTCCAGGCGGGCCATCGTCTCCCAGAGGTCGCCGCCCTCCTGCGTCCAGCCGCGGGCGGCGAGCGTCGTGCCGCGCACGTCCAGGCCGACCGCGATCTTCTCGCCGTGTCGCGCGATCGCCGAGCGCACCCAGTCCGGCGACTCGAGCGCGGCGGTGCCGAGATTGACCCGGGCGCAGCCGGTGCCGAGGGCGGCGTCCAGCGAGGCGTCGTCGCGGATGCCGCCGGACAGCTCGACCGCGACATCGAGGCGGCGCACCACGTCGGCGAGCAGCTCGCGGTTGTCGCCGCGCCCGAACGCGGCGTCGAGGTCGACCAGGTGGATCCACTCGGCGCCGTCGCGCTGCCACGCGAGCGCGGCCTCGAGCGGGTCGCCGTAGGAGGTTTCCGAGCCCGCGGCACCTTGCACGAGGCGGACCGCCGCTCCGTCGGCGACGTCGACGGCGGGCAACAGGGTCAGGCTCAATGTCGGCTCCGATCGGAACTCAGCTTGGCCAGCGCCGGGGTGGCGACGAGCACGATGAGAAACACCATCAGCACCGCGCGCAGCGAGCTGGTGAGCAGGTAGGCGAGCAGCAGCGCCACGAGGTCGATCGTCACGACGGCCGCGATGGCCTCCTTGCGGCGACGGTAGCCCGAGCCGTGCTGCCACAGCCGGTGGCGCCGCCAGGCCAGCCCGCGCCGTTCGCGTCGGGCCCGCGCCGCGGCGTCCTTCTTGCGCCGGTCACGGTCGGCGGCCGCCTTCTGCGCGGCGGCGGCCTCGCGCACCGCCCGGGCCCGCGCCCGCTCCTTACTCAAGGGTGGCCAGCCAGTTCTCGAGCAGCGTCGCGCCGGCGTCGCCGGACTTCTCCGGGTGGAACTGGGTCGCCGACACCAGACCGTCCTCGACGGCGGCCGCGAACCGGCTGCCGTGCGTCGTCCACGAGACCAGCCCGGACGTGTTCCCGGCGGCGTAGGAGTGCACGAAGTAGAACCGGGTGTCCGCGGGCATTCCCGCGAACAGCGTCGACCCCTCGGACATCTCGACGGTGTTCCAGCCCATGTGAGGCAGCACCGGCGCCTGCAGCTGCTCGACGCGTCCCGGCAGCACCCCGAGACCGTCGGTCTCGACACCATGCTCGACGCCTGCGGAGAACAGCACCTGCATGCCGACGCAGATCCCGAGCAGCGGACGCAGCTTCGCCAGCCGATCGCGCACGATCGCGGCGCCGTCGATCCGGGCGAGCCCGGCCATGCACGCGGCGTAGGCGCCCACGCCGGGCACGACCAGCCCGTCGGCGTTCACCGCGTCGGCCGCCGACGAGGTCACCATGACGTCGGCTCCGACCCGTTCGAGCGCGCGCTGGGCCGAGCGCAGGTTGCCCGATCCGTAGTCGAGGACGACGACCCTGCTCAGAGGACGCCCTTCGTGGACGGCACGCCGGTGACGCGCGGGTCGAGCTCGACCGCGGAGCGCAGCGCGCGAGCAACGGCCTTGTACTGCGCCTCGGTGACGTGGTGCCAGTCGCGGCCGGAGTGCACGACCACGTGCAGCGCGAGCGCCGCGTGATAGGTGAAGGACTCGAACACGTGCCGGGTGAGCGTCGTCGCGTAGTCCGGCCCGATGGTCGGCGGCGCGCCTTCGGGCTCGCGGTGCACGAGGTAGGGCCGGCCGGACAGATCCACCGCGGCCTGCACCAGGCACTCGTCCATCGGGATCAGCGCGTCGCCGAAGCGGCGCGTGCCCGCCTTGTCCCCGGCCGCCTGCGCGAAGGCCTGCCCGAGCGCGATCGCGGTGTCCTCGACGGTGTGGTGGGCGTCGATGTGCAGATCGCCCTCGACCTGCACGGTGAGGTCGAACAGGCCGTGCTTGCCGAACGAGGACAGCATGTGGTCGTAGAACCCGACGCCGGTCGACACGTCGGTGTGCCCGCGACCGTCGAGGTCGATGCTCACGAGCACCTTGGTCTCGCGCGTGGCGCGCTCGATGCGTCCTGTGCGACTCATCCCGTCACTTCCGTCAATGCCCGGCGGAACGCCGCCATCTCTTCCGGCGTGCCGATCGACACGCGCAGCCAGCCGTCCGGCCCAGTCTCCCGGATCAGCACGCCCCGGTCGAGCAGGCCCTGCCAGACGGCGTGCCGGTCGGCGAACGTGCCGAACAGCGCGAAGTTCGCATCCGTCTCGGCGACCTGCAGACCCCGCGCACGCAACCACGACACCGTTTGGTCACGCTCGGCGCGCAGCTCGTCCACCCGCGCGAGCAGTGACGACGCGTGCGCGAGCGCGACGCGCGCGACGGCCTGCGACACGGCCGACAGGTGATAAGGCAACCTGACGATCCGCAACGCGTCGACCACGGCCGGCGACGCGGCCAGGTAACCCAACCGGCCGCCGGCCAGCGCGAACGCCTTGGACATCGTGCGGGTGACGGCCAGGCGCGGGTAGCGCGGCAGCAACGACAGCGCGCTCGGCGTTCCGGTACGCCGGAACTCGGCATAGGCCTCGTCGACGATCAGCATGCCGGGCGCGGCGTCGGCCAGTGTCTCGATGTCCGCGAGCGGCAGTGCCGTGCCGGTCGGGTTGTTCGGCGAGGCGAGCAGGACGACCGACGGCTGGTGCTGCTCGATCGCCTCGAGCGCGGCGGGCAGGTCGATCGCGAAGTCCTCGGCCCGGCGCGCGACGACCCAGGTCGAGTGGGTGTCGCGGGCGTACTCCGGATACATCGAGTACGTCGGCGCGAACGACAGCACGGTGCGGCCCGGCCCGGCGAAGGCCTGCAGCACGTGCAGCATCACCTCGTTGGACCCGTTGGCCGCCCACACGTTCTCGGCACGCAGCCCCACGGCGCCGTCGCTGTTCAGGTAGGACGCGAGATCGGCCCGCAGCGCCGGCGCGTCCCGGTCCGGATAGCGGTTCAGCGTCGCGGCGGCCTCGGTGACGGCCGCGGCGATGTCGGCGATCACCTGCGGCCCCGGCGGGTACGGGTTCTCGTTGACGTTGAGCAGCACCGGGACGTCGAGCTGCGGCGCGCCGTAGGGCTGCTCGCCGCGCAACTCGTCGCGGATGGGCAGCTCGTCCAGGCTGCTCACGAGGTCACCGCTGCCGAGAAGCGTGGCCCCGCGAAGCGCAGGCCGGCGTTCACTCCGGTTCTCACGAGGTACGGATGCTGACGGCGGCGCCGTGCGCCGGAAGATCCTCCGCCGCCGACAGCGCCAGCACGTGCGGCGCGACCTCGGCGAGCGCGTCGGCGGAGTACTCCACCAGGTGCACGCCCTTGAGGAACGACTGCACCGACAACCCGGACGAGTGGCGGCCGGTGCCGCCGGTGGGCAGGACGTGGTTCGAGCCCGCGCAGTAGTCGCCGAGCGACACCGGGGCGTGCGGGCCGACGAAGATGCAGCCGGCGTTGCTCACCCGCTCGGCCCACGCGCGCGCATCGGCGGTGATCACCTCGAGGTGCTCGGCCGCGTAGGCGTCGACGACCGCGAGGCCCTGCTCGAGGTCGGTGACCAGGCACAGCGCCGACTGCGGGCCGGACAGCGCCGTCGTCACCCGCTCGACGTGCTTGGTCAGCGCGACCTGCCGCTCGACCTCCGCGCCGACCGCGTCGATGAGCTGCGCCGAGTCGGTGACGAGCACCGACGCCGCCATCGGGTCGTGCTCGGCCTGGCTGATCAGGTCGGCGGCGACGTGCGCCGGGGCGGCGGTGGCATCGGCCAGGACCGCGATCTCGGTCGGGCCGGCCTCGGAGTCGATGCCGACCACGCCCTGCACCAGCCGCTTGGCCGCGGCGACGTAGACGTTGCCCGGACCGGTGATCACGTCGACCGGGCCGATACCGAGGTCGCTGTCGCCGTACGCGGCCAGCGCGACCGCCTGCGCGCCGCCGACGGCGTACACCTCGTCGACGTCGAGCAGGGCGCACGCGGCGAGGATCGTAGGGTGCGGACGGCCGCCGAACTCCTTCTGCGGCGGGCTGAACACCGCGATCGAGCCGACGCCGGCCACCTGCGCCGGCACCACGTTCATCACCACGCTGGACGGGTACACCGCGAGCCCACCCGGCACGTACAGCCCGACCCGGCCCACCGGGATCCACCGCTCGGTCACCGCGCCGCCGGGTACCACCTGGACGTCGGTGGTCTCGCGGCGCTGTGCCTCGTGCACGATGCGGGCCCGCCGGATCGACTCGACCAGCGCCACGCGCACGGCCGGGTCGAGTCCGGCCAGCGCGTCCGAGAGCGCCTGGGCCGGCACCCGCGGCGCAGCCACGTCCACCCCGTCGAAGCGCAGCGTGGCCGCGCGGGCCGCCGGGTAGCCGCGCGCGGCGACGTCCTCGACCACCGGGGCCACCGCGCCGAGGGCGGCGGCGACATCCACCTCGGCGCGCGGCAGCACCCGGCGCAGGTCGGCGGCGGCGGTCGTCCGGAGGTCGAGATGACGCATCACAGCCAAAAGTTTACGGAAGCCGAGAACCTGCCGATCAGGTCTGCAGGAAGCGACAGGAGTCCCGACCTCTTGTAAATTTCCCGTTAGGTGAGTCTCAACCCCCGCTGGAGACCTGGTATGACCGATCGTCCGCGCTCCACCCTGCTGTCCGCCCACCGGCGCCTGGTCGGCGGGCTCGCCGCCGCGGCGCTCGCGGTCGGCGGTGTCGTCGCCACCGGTGTCGTCGGCGCCGGCCCGGCCGGTGCCGACTCGCTCAGCACCGCGCTGACCAGCACGACGACGACGTTGGCCAACACCGTCTCGGCCACCGGCCAGCTCATCGGTACCACCTGGGGCGACAACGCCGCGGACACGACGGCGACCGCCGGCTCCGCCGGCTACCAGGCCGACCAGGACCCCGGGTCGCTGTACTCGATCGAGAACGCGATCGGGGCGCGCTCGGTGTGGTGGCAGCGCGACTCGGCCAAGCGCCAGATCACCGGCCAGGGCGTGGGCGTCGCGCTGCTCGACACGGGCACCGCCGCCGTCCCCGGTCTGGACGGCCAGAACAAGGTCACCTACGGCCCGGACCTGTCCATCGAGTCGAACAGCCCCGATCTGACACACAAGGACACCAACGGTCACGGCACGCACCTCGCCGGCATCATCGCGGCGCACGACCCGGTGGCGCTGACCCGGCAGAACATCGCCACGCTCGACCCGTCGGTGCAGCTCGGCATCGCCCCGGACGCCGAGCTCGAGTCCATGAAGCTCGCCACCACCGACGGCAGCACCGACGTCAGCCAGGTCATCGCCGCCCTCGACTGGATCACCCAGCACCCGGTGACCGCCGACGGCACGCGCATCCGCGTGATCAACCTCGCCTACGGCACCGACTCGGTGCAGGCCTACCAGGCCGACCCGCTCGCCGCCGCGGCCGAGAACGCCTGGAAGCACGGCATCGTCGTGGTCGTGTCCGGCGGCAACAAGGGCCCGGACGCCGGCCGGCTGACCGACCCGGCGATGGACCCCTACGTGCTCGCCGTCGGCGCCTCGGACGGCAAGGACACCGTCGCGGGCTGGACCTACCCGAACGTCGCGTCCTTCAGCAGCTCCGGCAACGCCCAGCGTCACGTCGACCTGCTCGCCCCGGGCCGCTCGATCGTCTCGCTGCGCGACCCCGGCTCCTACGTCGACCGCAACTTCCCGCAGGGCCGCGTGGACGGCGACACCGCCGGCCGGCTGTTCCGTGGCAGCGGCACCAGCCAGTCCGCCGCGGTCACCAGCGGCGCGATCGCGCTGCTGCTGCAGGCCTACCCGGACCTGACGCCGGACCAGGTGAAGTACATCCTGACCCAGACCGCGACACCGGTCGCCGACAGCACGGCGCTGACCGCGGGCGCCGGCCAGCTCAACATCGCCGCCGCGCTGCTGCTCGCCAAGTTCATGACCACGCCGGGCGGCAGCCGGGTCATCTCGTCCTCGGTGTGGGGCCAGACCTGGCCCGGCTCGGACGGCCACGGCTCGATCGAGGCAGCCCGCGCCGGCAACGACCCGCTCGACCCGAACGGGGACGTCATCTCCGGCGAGGTCGACCTGCAAGGCATGCCGTGGAACCCCGCCACCTGGTGGGCAGCGTCGTCCGCCCTCACCGCCTGGAACGGCGGCCAGTGGAACGGCGCGACCTGGACCGGTTCGACCTGGGCCAGTTACGGCAGCTGGGCAACCTCGCGGTGGGACACCTCGCGGTGGGACACGTCCCGCTGGGACACCTCACGGTGGGACACCTCCCGCTGGGACACCTCCCGCTGGGACACCTCCCGCTGGGACGGCACCGCCTGGGCCGCGGACAACTGGAACTGAGCTGACATGAACCCTCGGCAGTGGGCATTCGGTCCGCGCACGCGCGCGGACCTGCTCACGCTCGCGCTGACCCTCACGCTGGCCGCGACCGCGGCCGGCGTGACCGGTCTCGACGCGCATTCCGCGTCGACACTGCGTCCGGATCTGCCGTCCTGGGCAGTGTTCGTCGCACTCGCGGCGATGTTCGGGCTGGGCGAGCGGCTGCCGATGGTCATCGAGTTCCGGCGCCAGGCGCACACCATCACCCTGGCCGGGCCCGCCCTGGTGCTCGGCGCGCTGCTCGCCCCGGTGCAGATGGTCGTTCTGGCCCGCCTGATCGGCTCGGTGGTGGCACTCGCTCACCGCCGCCAAGCTCCCGCCAAGCTGGCCTACAACGTCGCCGCGTTCTCCTGCGAGGCGGCGCTCGCCACGGCGTTGGTGCACCGCTTCGTCGGCACGACCACCCATCTCGGCCTGGCTGCGGTCCTCGGCGTGATCGGTGTGATGGTCGCCGTCGACCAGCTGTTCAGCGGGCTGGTGCTGCTCATGATCCGCATGCACAACGGCCCGGTCTCGCCGCGCGACGCCATCGGCGTGCTCGTCCCGGCCGTGGTCATGACGACGGTGAGTGCGGCCGTGGCGTCGGGCGGCGTCATGATCATCGAACATGGCGCAGCCGGCGAGTTGATCGTGGCGATCACGACCGCCACGGCGGTCATGCTCTACCGCGGTTACCTGCACACCAAACGCCGACACGAAGCGCTCGAACTGGTGCACGAGTTCGTCACCGGCGGCGCCGGGACAGAGAGCGTCGCCGAGGCCGCGCACCAGCTACTGGACCGGATCCGCACCCTGCTTCGGGCGGCGCGGGTCGAGATGGCGGTGTGCGAGACGGCGGACGACGGAGACACCCTGCCGCACTCCTTGGCCACATTCGTTGCCGACGACGGCGGATTCGCCGTCCACGAGACGGTCGCGCCGATCACCGACTGGGTCCTGCTGCGGGCGCTTACCCAGCACCAGCCGATGCTCGCCGCGCGCACCGACCGCGATGGTGCCGTCGTCGACTGGCTCGCCCAGCACGGCTACCGCGACGCCATGTTGATCGCCTTCGCCGCGGGCAGCGGGATCGAAGGCACCGTCACCGTCGTCGACCGGCTCGGTGACACCGCCACCTTCACCGCGGACGACCTCGCGCTGCTGCAGACCCTGACCGGCCACCTCGCGGTCGCCGCGCGCAGCGCGCAGATGGTCGAGCGGCTCGCCTTCGATGCCAATCACGACGCTCTCACCGGCCTGCCGAACCGCAGCCAGCTCACCCGCACCATCGCCGCGCGCGCCGACGACCCGCACGGCGCGGCGGTCCTGCTGCTCGACCTGGACCGGTTCAAGGAAGTCAATGACGCGCTCGGCCACGCCGCCGGGGACCGGCTGCTCTGCGTCGTGGCCGAGCGACTGCGTGCGGCCGTGCCGGTCGGCGCGACGGTCGCCCGCTTCGGCGGCGACGAGTTCGCCGTCCACCTGCCCGGCGTCGGCGACGACGACGCCGCGGCCCGCGCGGTCGGCGACCGGATCGCGACCGCGCTGTCGCGTCCGGTGTCGGTCGAGGGCGCGCAGGTCAGCGCGGAGGCGAGCATCGGGATCGCCTTCGCCCAGCCCGGGACGGTGGCGAGCACCGACCTGATCCGCCGCGCCGACACCGCGATGTACACGGCCAAGGCCGGCGAGCGGGCCGGCGAGCCCAAGGTGGCCGTCTACCACCCCGAGATGGACCGCGGCCGGGTCGAGAACCTGGCCATGCTGGCCGAGCTGCGGACGGCACTGCGCGAACACCCCGAGCAGTTCCAGCTGCTGTTCCAGCCGCAGGTCGACCTCACCACCCGGCAGCTGGTCAGTGCCGAGGCGCTCGCCCGCTGGCACCACCCGACCCTCGGCGTCGTCACGCCGGACCGGTTCATCCCGCTGCTCGAGACCAGTGGCCTGATCGACGAGCTGATGCCGATCGTGCTCGACAGCGCCCTGCGCGAGTGCCGGCGCTGGCACGACCGGGCCGTCCCGATCAGCGTGTCGGTGAACCTGTCCGCCCGCAACGCCGCCAACCTCGACCTGCCCCGTCAGGTCGGTGCGGCCCTGCGCCGCGCCGGGCTGCCGCCGTCCAGCCTGATCATCGAGATCACCGAGAGCTCGCTGGTCAGCGAGCAGCAGCAGAAGGTGCTCATCGACCTCGCCGCGCACGGCGTCGGCATCTCCCTCGACGACTTCGGCACCGGCTACTCGAGCCTGTCCTACCTGCAACGGCTCGCCGTCCAGGAGGTCAAGATCGACCGGTCGTTCGTGTTCGGGCTGACCACCACCCCGGAAGCGAGCCGAGCGCTGATCGAGGGCGTCGCCTCGCTGTGCTCGGCACTGGACCTCCGGGTGGTCGCCGAGGGCGCCGAGACGATGGAGATCGTGGACACCCTCGCCGAGCTGGGCTGCGACGTCGTCCAGGGCTACGCGATCGCGCGGCCGATGCCCGCGCTGGAGTTCATGGACTGGGCCGCGCACCCGCCCCTCGCTCCCCCGTTGCAGCTCATCAAGGCCATCCCGTCCTGATCGCCGTTCCTGTCGCAGCCAGCGCCTAGGCTGGACGCGTGGCCGCGAAGGTAGTGCCGCTGTTCCCACTGGGGCATGTGCTCATGCCCGGCTGCGCCTTGCCGCTGCGGGTGTTCGAGGCGCGCTACCGGCGCCTGCTCGAGGACGTCACCGGCGAGGACGGGCTGCGGTGCTTCGGCGTGCCGGCCCTGCTGGCCGGCCCCGAGGTCGACTCCGGTTTCGACCAGGCGGCGCCGCAGCTGGCCGACGTCGGCACGATCGCCGAGATCCTCGAGGTGCACCCCCAACCGGACGGCACCTTCGAGGTGCTCACCGGCGGCAGCAGCCGGTTTCGCATCGACAAGCTGCTCGACACCGCCACGCCCTACCTGCAGGCCGAGGTGACGCTGCTCGACGAGGTCGAGGGCGACCTGCCCGAGCACCTGCCCGCCCAGGCACAGGCCCTGGCGACGGAGTACCGGCGCCTGATCTGCGAGCTGACCGGCGAGGCGAGCGAGCTGCGCGACCCGTATCCGGACGACGCGATCCTGCTGTCCTACCGCCTGGCCACCGAGGCGCCGCTGTCCCAGCACGACCACCTCGAACTGCTCGAGGACCCCACTGCGGCGGCGCGGCTGCTGCACGTGCAGCGCGTGTTGCGGCGCGAGGTGGCGCTACTGCGGCACACCCGCAGCATCGCCGTGTCGCCCGCCGTCCTGCGGCTGGTGCTGCGGGCCAACTGACACCGCACTGGCAGGCTCGGTCGACCGGACCGGCCGGTGGTCGGGACGGCCGAGGTCGTCGGCGACCGCGAACGCGACGAACAGGCCGTAGCCGAGCACGGCGATGAACGCCTCGAGGAACCACAGCCCGTGCATGTGGACGGTGAGCGGCAGGTGCGCGATGCACGTGCCCGCGCCGCAGTGGTAGCTGGGACCGTCGCCGCGCACGGCCCAGCCGACCAGGTCGGTGAGCGCGGCGCCGGCGAGCGCGCCGACCGCGAGCCCGGCAGCAATGTAGGGCCCACGGGCGCGGCGCAGCACCGGCAGATACCAGGCGAGCACCGCCGCGAGCACGCCGAGCACGATCGCGATCAGCGCGTACCGGCCGTCCCCCGCAGCCCAGGCCTCGGTCTCGTCCGGCTGCACGCCCTGGGTGAGCTGGATGCCGATCGGCCCGGGCGGGCTCCACGCCGCCCACACCGGCCCGAGCAGCGCACCGAGCACCGCCAGCGCGCCGGCGGCCAGGCCGGCCGCGCGCAGCTGCCGGCGCCGCTCCGACGAAGCGGCAACGGCCGGATCAGTCATGGCCGCCAGTCTGCCAGTCGCGGCGTGGCCCGACGCGCCTACCGAACGCCTCGCGCAGCAGCAGGTGCACCTCGTCCAGGCGGGCCCGGGGCACGGCGCGGGTGGTGTCGAACTCGCGCAGCCGGGCGACGGTGTCCTTGCGCCGCCGGCGGCCGAAGAACCGGAACGCGAGCAGCGTCAGCGTCAGCAGGTGGCCGGGCAGCCCGATCCGCCGCAGCTCCCGGAGCACGTCGGAGCTGGTGTCGTCGACCAGCGCGCGCATCCGGCCCTCCAGCGGGCCGAACCGCTCGAAACCGGTCAACCGCCGCACCGTCGCGAGCAGCGCCCAGCGCAGGACGAGCACCCCGAGGCCGAGCACGACGAGCACGACCGCAAGGAAGGTCAGGTGCGAGGCGAACTCGGCCAGCGCCCCGAGCACCAGCACCACGATGCCCACCAGCAGCAGCGCCCACCCGGCCGAATCGGTGATCGCCCGGCCGACGAGGTAGCGGCCGAGCGCCCACTGGCTGGCCGCCGAGCCCTGCCGGAACTCGCCCACCTGCGGCTCGGCGCGCGGTGGCGCGGGCCGCTTGCGCAGCAGGTCGGGGACGTCGGCCTGATCGGGTTCCACGAGTCGACAGTAATTGACCGCAACCGCTTGACGCCCGCAGCGAGGGCCGGGCGCATTCCCGGCGGCTCTTCGTGCTGCCCCTGCAGTTCCTGTCCGCGGTGGTCATGGCGTGGGCGGCGATCCGCGCCTTCCGCACCTACCAGCGCTCGGCCTGAAGTCTAGGCGGAGATGGCGGTCGGGCCGAGCAGCGCCTTCAGATCACCCATCAACGCCGCCGACGGCTGGACGCGGAACTGGTCGGCGACCCTGAGCACGCGCGGCTCGGGGCCGCCGGTCAGGCGCAGGTGCACCTCGGTCGTGCCGCGGTGCGTGGCCAACACGTCGGTGAGCCGCTCGATCATCGGCGGGGTGCACCGCATCAGCGGCATGGTCACCACCACCGGCCCGCGCGCTGCGTCGACATCGGTGTTGAGGATCGAGATGTCGGAGGCGATCAGCTTGACGGTGTCGTCGCGGGCGTCGGTGCGTCCCTTGATCGCGACCACGGCGTCCTCGGTGATCGTCAGGGCCACCTGCGCGTAGGTGGCCGGGAAGAACATCACCTCGATCGAACCCTCGAGGTCCTCGAGCACCGCGTTCGCCCACGGCGCGCCGGCCTTGGTCACCCGCCGGTTCACCGAGGACAAGATGCCGGCCAGCGTGATCGACTTCGGTTCCTCGCTCGCCTCGGCCATCACGTTGGCGATCGAGTCGTCGGCGGCCGCACCGAGCACGTGTTCGAGGCCGAGCAGCGGGTGGTCGGACACGTAGAGCCCGAGCATCTCGCGCTCGAACTGCAGCAGGACCTTCTTGTCCCACTCCCCCTCGGGCACCCGCACCGCGAACACGTCGATCTCGGCGCCGGTGTCCTCGGCCCCGAACGAGCCGAACAGGTCGAACTGACCGATCGCCTCGGCGCGCTTGGTGTCGAGCACCGCGTCTACGGCCGGCTCGTAGACGTTGATCAGCCCGCGCCGGGGATGGTCGAGCGAGTCGAACGCGCCGCCCTTGATCAGCGCCTCGATCGTGCGCTTGTTGCAGACCACGGCCTCGACTTTGCGCAGGAAGTCGGCGAAGTCGACGAACTCGCCCTTCTCCGCGCGGGTCGCGACGATCGAGGCGACGACGTTCGCGCCGACGTTGCGCACCGCGGTCATGCCGAACCGGATGTCCTTGTCGACCGGGGTGAAGTTGGCGTCGCTGGAGTTGACGCACGGCGGCAGCACCTTGATGCCCATCCGCCGGCACTCGGCGAGGTAGATCGCCATCTTGTCCTTGTCGTCCTTGACGGACGTGAGCAGCGCGGCCATGTACTCGGCCGGGTAC
>DATBTJ010000076.1:0-13431 GCA_036559305.1 Jatrophihabitans sp. | reverse complement strand
AGCGGTGTCCCACCCCGACGGAAAGCCGCAGCGTAAGGACGCAGTGCGCAATCGTGCACTGCTCATCCAGGCTGCTCGTGAGATCTTCGCCGAACGCGGCTTCGAGGCGAGCATGGACGACATCGCCGACCATGCCGGCCTCGGTGTCGGCACGGCCTACCGGCACTTCCCCAACAAGTACGCCCTCGCCGACGCGATCTTCGACGACGCGGTCGCGGCGTTCGTGAACGCCGCGCACGCGGTGCTCACCGAACCCGACCCGTGGGATGCCCTCGTCGGGCTGATCGAGCGCACCCTGGAGGCGCAGAGCGACAACCGCGCGATCCGCGAGATCCTGCTCGGCCAGCACCAGGACGACCCGGAACGGCACCGCAGCATGACAGCCGCGTTCGTCGAACCGTTCGAGCGGGCCAAGGCCGCGGGCGCGATCCGCGCCGACGCCGAGGTGTCCGACGTCGCGGCGATGGTGGTCATGCTGTGCACCCTGGCCGAGCCCGGCAACGGCCGCAGCCCGCGGTTGTGGCGGCGGTACCTGCCGACGTTGCTGCAGGGACTGCGGCCCGACGGCGCGGCGATGCCCGAGCCGCCCGTCCCCGGCAGTTTCGCCGAGCGGGTCGCGCTATCCGCCTGAGCGGTACACCACGGAACCCGATGCGACGGTCGTGACAACGGACGCGTCGGCGAGCCGGCCGTCGAGTGCGAACAGGTCCTGGTCGAGCACGGCCAGGTCCGCGCGCTTGCCGAGCGCGAGCATGCCGGCTGCGTCGGCCGCGTCGTCGTGGTTCACGTAGGCCGAGCCGGACGTGAACGCGGCCAGCGCATCGTCGACGGCGAGCCGTTCGCCGGGAAGGAACGGCGCGTTGTCACGGCGCTCCGGGTCGATGCGCCGTACCGCGACCTCGAGCTGCTCGAGCGGGTCCGGGGTGGTGACCGGCCAGTCGCTGCCCATCGCCAGCCGGGCGCCGGCCCTGCGCAGGCCCTCGAAGGGGTACTGCAGCGCGCCGCGCTCCGCGCCGATGTTGGGCACGGTCAGCTCGTCCATCTGCGGTTCGTTCTGCGCCCAGTACGCCTGACAGTTCGCGACGACGCCGAGCCGGCCGAACCGCGCGAGGTCGGCCGGCTGGATCACCTGCAGGTGGGCGATGTGATGGCGCCGGTCAGCGCGCCCGTTGGCCTGCTGCGCGGCCTCGACGGCATCCAGGGCATTGCGGATCGCGCGATCGCCGATCGCGTGCATGTGCACCTGGAACCCGAGCGCGTCGAGCTCGGTCAGCGCGGTGATCAGCAGCTCGCGCGACACGTAGTCCAGGCCGTGGTTGTCGTCACCGCCATGGTTGTTGCAGCCAGTGCAGTACGGCTGCAGCATCGATGCGGTCTGGTTCTCGATGATCCCGTCGATCATGATCTTGACCGACGTCGGACGGAACGTGCCGACGGCGCCCTCGCGCCGCTCGCGGAATTCCCCGATCTGATCCAGGCCGCGATGACGGTCCCACCACAGCGCCCCGACGACCTGGGCCGTGAGCCGGCCGTCCGCCGCGAGCGAGCGGTAGGCGGCGAAAGTCTGCGGGGTGACCCAGGCGTCCTGCCAGCCGGTGATCCCGAGCGAGTAGAGGTGGCGCTGTGCGTGCAGCACGGCGTGTTCCCACTGCTGGTGCGACGGCGCGGGCACCCACCGCTCGTCGAAGGTGTAGGCGGCGCCCTCGTGCAGCATGCCGGTGGGCGTGCCGTCGGGGTCGCGCACGAAATAGCCGTCGGACGGGTCGGGCGTACTCGCGTCGATGCCCGCCAGCTCCAGCGCGGCGCTGTTGACCCACGCGCCGTGGACGTCGCGGTTGAACAGGAACGCCGGGCGAGCGCCGGTGATGGCGTCGAGATCCTCCTTGCGCGGGCCGGACTCCGGGAAGTGGTCGAGCGCCCAGCCGCCGCCGGTGATCCATCCGGCGTCGGGATGGGTTGCGCAGTACTCGGCGATCCGGGCGAGATAGGCCGGGCGGCCCTCGGGCAGCTCGTGCAGGTCGATCGTGAGCAGTTCGCGCGCCGCGGGCGGGGCGTGCACGTGGCAGTCCTGGAAGCCGGGGACGACGAGCCCACCGGCCCGGTCGAGCACCTCGGTGCGCGGGCCGATCAGCGCGCGCACGTGCTCGTCGCCGAGCGCGACGACCGCCCCGGCCCGCACGGCGAGGGCGTCGGTGGTCGTGCCGTCGCCGACCCAGATCTTCGTGTCGATCAGCACGAGGTCGGCCGCGTTCGTCATATGCACATCATGGCGATTGACCGGCTCCGGCGATACGCGTACCAAAGACCCATGGACGTGGAGGTGCTCGGCCGGGCGATCTCGACGCTGCCCGCCGACGACGATCATCCGTACCGCACCGGGCCGTGGCGTCCGCAAACCATCGAGCGCAGCGCCACCTACGACCGCGACGACTGTGACGTGATCGGCAGGATTCCTGATGATCTCGACGGCGTGTACCTGCGTAACACCGAGAACCCGGTGCACCCGGCGCTGCAGATCTACCACCCGTTCGACGGCGACGCGATGGTGCACGCAGTCGGGTTCCGCGACGGGAAAGCCTTCTATCGCAACCGATTCGTGCGTACCGACGGGTTCCTGGCGGAACAGGCTGCCGGCGGCCCGCTGTGGGCCGGGCTGGCCGAGGACCCGGCGATCTCGCCGTCGCCGACCGGCTGGGGGGCACGCACCCGCATGAAGGACGCGTCGAGCACCGACGTCGTGATGCACAACGGCGTCGCCCTGACCAGCTTCTACCAGTGCGGCGATCTGTACCGGCTCAGCCCGACCACGCTCGAGACGCTCGGCAAGGCCACCTGGAACGGACGATTCCCCTCTGACATAGGCGTTTCCGCGCACCCGAAGCTCGACGGGCGCACCGGTGAGCTGCTGTTCTTCAACTACTCGACCCAGGCCCCGTACCTGCATTACGGCGTGGTCGATGCCGCCGACGAACTCGTGCACTACGTCGACGTGCCGCTGCCGGGGCCGCGCCTGCCGCACGACATGGCATTCACCCCGAACTACACGATCCTGAACGACCTGCCGCTGTTCTGGGATCCGCGCGGTCTCGAGGCCGGCAAGTACGCCGCGCGCTTCCATCCCGAGCTGCCGTCGCGGTTCGCAGTGATCCCGCGCCGCGGTGACACCGAGGACGTGCGCTGGTTCGAGGCCGAGCCGACGTACGTCCTGCACTGGGTGAACGCCTACGAGGACTGCGACGAGATCGTCCTCGACGGGTTCTTCCAGGACGACCCGGAACCGCGCTCGACCGGCGGCACCCTCTACCAGCGGATGTTCCGGTTCCTGGACAGCGAGCAACTGCAGACGCACCTGCGCCGGTGGCGGTTGAACCTGACTACCGGGCTCGTCAAGGAGGAACGCCTCACCGACACCGTCAGTGAGTTCGGGATGATCAACCAGCAGCACGCCGGCAACGCCTATCGCTACAGCTACGCCGCGACCGCCGTGCCCGGCTGGTTCCTGTTCAGCGGCATCGTCAAGCACGATGTGGTCACCGGCGCCGAGGAGCACTTCCGGCTCGAGAACGGCGTGTTCGCCAGCGAGACCGCGATGGCACCCCGCATCGGCTCGACCGGCGAGGACGACGGCTACCTGGTCACCATCACCTCCGACGTCAACCGCGACCTGTCCGAGTGCCTGGTCTTCGACGCGCGGCGGCTGTCCGACGGGCCGCTCGCGCGCGTGCGCCTGCCCGAGCGGGTCAGCAGCGGCACCCACTCGACCTGGGCGCCGGGTGCGTCCGTCCCCGACTGGCGCGGCTGACCGGCCGGCTCCCGACCCGCCTTGCTGCTGCCCCGCGCGCTAGTCGTCGAGCAGTTTGTGGCGCAGCGCCGCGGCGTCCTCGTCGGTCCAGCCGTGCGCGCGCAGCCACGCCGCCGGGCCACCGAACTCGGCGTCGATGCCGTCGAGCAGGCGCTGCATCGTCGACTCGCGCGGGGCGTGCTCGTGCGGCTCGGTGTCGGTCAGGTCGCGGGCGTAGGTACGCGTGGCCCGCAGCCGATCGAAGATCGCCTCGATCCGCTCGCTGGAGCGCGCGTAGTCGGTGATGATCGCCTCGCGTTCGACGCCGACCTCGGCCAGCGCGAGCGCGACGACGGTGCCGGTGCGGTCCTTGCCGGCAGCGCAGTGGACGATCGTCGCGCCCTCTGAATGCGCGACCAGGCGCAGCGCCGCGATGATCGAGTCGGCGCGGTCGTCGAGGTAACCGAGGTACACCGCGGACGTGCCGTGCCGCTCGCTCGACTGCTCGGTGTTGCGCTTCTCCCACGGCAGGATCACCTTGCCGTCGGCCGCCACGTCGGTGTGGTCGCCGGCCTCGGGCAGCAGCGACAGGTTGCGCACCTCGACGTCGTCGACCTCGGTCAGCGGGCCGGGGCCCTCGTGGTGCACCTCGACGCCGGTACGCAGGTCGGCGACGGTGCGCACCCCGAGCTCGTTGACGAGCAGGTCGACATCGCGCGGCGAGAGCTCCTGCAGGTTGTCCGAGCGGATCAACCGGCCGGGCTGCACGGCACCCCCGTCCGAGGTCGGCAACCCGCCTACGTCACGGACGTTGACCGCCCCGTCCAGCTCGATCCAGCGCGCCTGACTCACACCCCGAACCCTAGCCACATCGGATGAACTCAGAAGGACGCCTCCGCGACGTCCATCAGCGCGTTGTCCATCGTCTCGGTGACCTGGCGCCGGGCGGTGAGCTCGGGCAGCACGGTCGTGACGAAGAACCGGGCGACGGCGGGCTTGCCCTCGTAGAAGGCGCGATCGGATGCGGACACGCCGTTGGCGTCGAGCTTCTCGAGCGCGACCTTGGCCTGGCGCAACAGCAGGTAGCCGACCATCAGGTCACCCGCCGAGAGCAGCAGCCGGGTCGCGTTCTGGCCGACCTTGTAGACGTTGCGGACGTCCTCCTGGCCGCTCATCAGCTGGCCGAACATCGCCGCGACCATGCCGCCGAAGTCCTCGAGGCCCTTCTGCAGCGCGGCCCGCTCCTCCTTCAGCCGCGACTCGTCCTCGAGCGAGGCGAGGAACGCGGTGATCTCACCGGACAGCGCGCCGAGGGCGGCACCCTTGTTCTTCACGATCTTGCGGAAGAAGAAGTCCTGGCCCTGGATCGCCGTCGTGCCCTCGTACAGGGTGTCGATCTTGGCGTCGCGGATGTACTGCTCGAGCGGGTAGTCCTGCAGGTAGCCCGAGCCGCCGAAGGTCTGCAGCGCCTGGGCGAGCTGGTCGTAGGAGCGCTCGGAACCGGCGCCCTTCACGATCGGCAGCAGCAGGTCGTTGATCGCGATGTCGAGCGCGTCGGCCTCGGCACCGGCGGTCTCGGCGATCAGGATGCGGTCCTGGACCGTGGCGGTGTAGTAGACCAGCGCGCGCAGGCCCTCGGCGTAGGCCTTGTTCAGCATCAGGCTGCGGCGCACGTCCGGGTGGTTGATGATCGGCACGCGCGGCGCGGTCTTGTCGGCCGCCTGGGTGAGGTCGGCGGACTGGACGCGGGTCTTGGCGTAGTCGAGCGCGTTCAGGTAGCCGGTCGACAGCGTGGCGATGGCCTTGGTGCCGACCATCATGCGCGCGTGCTCGATCACCTGGAACATCTGCGCGATGCCGTTGTGCACGTCGCCCACCAGCCACCCCACGGCCGGGATGTTGTCGATCTCGCCGAAGCGCAGCTCGCAGGTCGTCGACGCCTTGAGGCCCATCTTGTGCTCGACGTTGGTGACGAAGGCGCCGTTGCGCTCGCCGAGCTCACCGGTCTCGACGTCCACGTGGTACTTCGGCACGACGAACAGCGACAGGCCCTTCGTGCCGGGCCCGGCACCCTCGGGACGGGCCAGCACCAGGTGCACGATGTTCTCGCTCATGTCGTGCTCCCCGGAGGTGATGAAGCGCTTGACCCCCTCCAGGTGCCACGAGCCGTCCGGCTGCTCGACCGCCTTGGTGCGCCCGGCGCCCACATCGGAACCCGCATCGGGCTCGGTGAGCACCATCGTGGCGCCCCAGCCGCGGTCGATCATCAGCTGCGCGAGCTTCTTCTGCGTCTCGTTGCCGTTGCGGTAGAGGATCCCGGCGAACGGCGCGCCGGCCATGTACATGTGCAGCGCCGGGTTCGAGCCGAGCACCTGCTCGGCGATCGCCCACACCAGCGTGCGCGGCACCAGCTGACCGCCCAGCTCGGGCACGGTCTCGGTGCGCCACCACTCGCTGTCGTGCAGCGCCTTGAACGACTTCTTGAAGGAGTCGGGGATGGTCACCGAGTAGGTGTCCGGGTCGTACACCGGTGGGTTGCGGTCGGCATCGGCGAAGGACGCCGCGAGCGGGCCCTCGGCGAGCTTCGCGACCTCGGCGATCATGCCGCGGGCGGTGTCGACGTCGAGATCGTCGAACGGCGCCTTCTCGAGGACGGCCTCGGTGCCGAACACCTCGAAGAGGTTGAACTCGATGTCGCGGACGTTGCTCTTGAAATGACTCATCGCTGGTGACGCTCCTGAACCGCAGATGTTACTGACGAGTAACACAAGGATATTACCGACCAGTAGCCTTCGCAACATGCAGGTCGGCGAGAGCCCGCGAACCCCGGCGGATCAGCCGCAGGGCGTGAGGTTCCGGCGCGCCCAGCGCGGCGCGTACGTGTGGTGCTTCGGGACGCACGGGCCGTAGTCGGTGGGGTATTCGCGGCCCGTCCAGTACGAGGTCAGCCCGCGCGCGCCGTTCCACGACAGCGAGATGTGCATGTGGGTGCGGTGACAGAGGTTGTCGTAGGCCGCGCCCTTCTGGGTGGTGCGGCAGTGCAGGTACTCGCTCCACTTCTGGTCCCACATGCCCCACATCCGGCCGTTGAAGATGATGTACATGACGCCGAGCCGGCGGGCCATCGCGTACTGGTTGCCGTAGCGGTCCGTGGCCAGCAGCCAGTGCCAGAAGTCGATGCCCATCTGGTGCTGGGCCCCGTTTCGGCTGGACACCATCCAGTCGATGGCGCGTCCGTCGTGGTGCTCGCTGACCGAGCCGTCGCACGGCCGGTAGGTCGACCAGGCGATGCCGCGATAGTTGCGGGCCAGCATGTCGCCGAACAAGGTGGTGCCGCGCTTGGGCCGCGGGTCGCAGGAGTCCTGCGGTACGTAGGCGGTGTAGTCCTCGATCGCGACGCTGAAGTGCCGGGCCGGGTGCGGCACCGCCGCGGACGCGGTGGGGCCGGCGGCGCCGGTGCCGAGAACGCCGGCCAGCGCGATGCTGGCAACGGTGAGGAATGTGACGAGGCGTCGGATCATCTCCGGGAGAACTTCCTTGACTAGGTGTCCCCCGCACTAGATGGCGTGTGTTGCCCCCGCCTTGACCACCATGCCTTGTGTGATCAAGGTAAGCAAGATCTCCGGGTTCCGGATCAGGCCGCCGGCAGCCGCAATCGCACCGTTTCGGGCAATTCACGCAGTTGCGCCAGCATCTCGTCGGTGATCGCGGCACTGGTGTCCGTGACGACGTAACCCAGTTCGCCGCGGGTGCCCAGCAGCTGCGCCTCGACGTTGGCCTTGTGCTCGGCGAACACCTGGTTGACCGTCGCCATGACACCCGGGACGTTGCGGTGGATGAGGATGATCCGGTTCGTGCCGGGCGGCTGCGGCAGGGCGAGCCCGGGCAGGTTCACGCTCATCGCGCTCGTGCCGTCCAGCACGAAGTCGCGCAACTTGCCGGCGACGAAGCGGCCGATGTCCTGCTGCGCCTCCTCGGTCGACCCGCCGATGTGCGGGGTCAGGATCACGTTCGGCAGCCCGCGCAGCTCGGACACGAACTCATCGCCGCGGCCCTTTGGTTCCACGGGAAACACGTCCACTGCCGCGCCCGCGATCGCCCCGGACAGGATGCGGGTCCGCAGCGCGGCGTAGTCGACCACGAACCCCCGGGACAGGTTCAGGAACAGCGCGCCCGGCTTCATCCGCGCGAACTCGCGCTCGCCGAACATGCTGCGGTTGGACGCCCGCCCGTCGACGTGCAGGGTCACGACGTCGGCCGCGCCGAGCAGCTCGGCGAGCGAGCCGCAGCTGCGCGCGTTGCCGAGCGCGAGCCGGTCCGCGGTGTCGTAGAAGAGCACCTTCATGCCGAGGTTCTCGGCCAGGACGGACAGCTGGGTGCCGATGTTGCCGTAGCCCACGATGCCCAGCGTGCGGCCGCGCACCTCGTGCGCACCGTCGGCGGACTTGTCCCACACGCCGGCGTGCATCAGCTGGTTCTTCTCGGTGAGCCGCCGGGTCATCGCGATGATCTCGGCGATCGCGAGCTCCACCACCGAGCGGGTGTTCGAGAACGGCGCGTTGAACACCGTCACCCCGCGTTCGGACGCGGCGTTCAGATCGATCTGGTTCGTGCCGATGCAGAAGGCGCCGACCGCGACGAGGTCGGCCGCGGCGTCCAGCACCCGCTCGGTCACGTGCGTCTTCGACCGGATGCCGAGCAGCGCGACGCCCTCGACGGCGGCGGCGAGCTCGTGCTCGTCCAGCGCCTTGCCGAGGGTCTGGACCTCGAAGCCCGCCGATTGCAGCAGGGCCTCGGCGTCGGGATGGATCTGCTCGAGCAAGAGGGCGCGTTGGGTCACCGACGTCACCCGGCAATCGTACGGACCGGGCCCGAACAGCATTCGACCCCGCAACGGCCGACGGGCCGGTGCGGGGTCGAAGTTGCGGGTGGACCTGCGATCAGGTGCGCAGCATGCCGTGCCGGCGGTTGCGACCGCTCACGGCGCGGTAGATCAGCAGCGCGATGATCGCGCCGATCACCGAGCCGATCAGGCCGGACGGCTGCAGGGCGCCCTGTTTGGCGTCGTGGTGGAACAGCACGTAACCGAGAAAACCTCCGATGAACGAGCCGACCAGCCCGAGCAGGATGGTGGCGCCGATGCCCATCGGGTCCTTCCCGGGTACGAGCAATCGGGCGAGTGCGCCGGCGATCAAGCCGACGATCAACATCACGATGATGGTCCAGAGCATGAGTGGGTCCTCCTAGTAACCGGCTGTGCCGAAGGCCTACCCGCGCCCGTTTTGGGACTAACTGTGGTGATCTCGCGCGCCGGCCGGGCGACTGACACCGATCCCACCCGGGGTGTCGGCGCCGTAGCGCTCCATCTCACGGGCGAGCTCCAGCGGACGGATCTCGGCGCGACCGGCCAGGGCCGCTTCGTCCAGCCGGTCGGCCGGGACGACCCAGGCGATCTCGAACTCCAGCCCGTCCGGGTCGTGGCCGTAGAGCGACTTGGTCGTGCTGTGGTCCGAGGCCCCGGCGAGCGCGCCGGCGTCGGCGAGCGCCGCGCTGAGGTGCTCGAGGTCGCGCAGCGTGTCCACCTCCCAGGCGAGGTGGTAGAGCCCGACCGTGCTGCGCCCGGCCGCGGAGGGGCCGGCCGCGCCGCCGACCGCGAACAGCCCGAGATCGTGGTCGTTCTGCGAACCGGCGGCGCGCAGGAACACGGCCGCGCCGGCGCCCATCTCGCCGACGACCCCGAAGCCGAGCACGTCGCGGTAGAACGCGACGCTGCGCGCGGTGTCGCGGACGTAGAGAACAGCGTGGTTCAGGCGGTGGATGGGCATGGCATCACCGTACCAGGATTCAGTTGAACGTTCAACTAGCGATCTTGAGGGCGCTACAGTCATCGGAGTGAGCACCCCCACGCCGCGCTGGCTCGACGCGCAGGAGCAGCACGCCTGGCGCAGCTACATCGAGGCCACCACCTTGCTGCTGGACGCGCTGGACCGGCAGCTGCAGCACGACGCCGGCATCCCGCACGGCTACTACGAGATCCTGGTCCGGCTGTCCGAGCCGGCCGACCACACGATGCGGATGAGCGAGCTCGCCGACGCGACGCGCTCCTCGCGCAGCCGCCTGTCGCACGCCGTCGCCCGGCTCGAGGAGCGCGGCTGGATCCGGCGGCAGGACTGCGAGACCGATCGCCGCGGCCAGCTCGCCACCCTGACCGACGCCGGCTACGCCGCGCTGGGCCGGGCCGCGCCGGGCCACGTCGCGGCGGTGCGCAGCCACGTCATCGACCGGCTCAGCCGCGAGCAGATCGACCAGCTCGGCGAGATCTGCGACCTCGTGCTCGCGGGCCTCGCCGGGGGCAGCTGAGCGCTACCGCGCGGAATCGCCCTTCCACAGCACGCTGTTCACGATCGGGTCCATGAACAGCGCGACCCCCGTCGCTGCCCCGCTCGCATGCGGGGTCGGCCCGCCCGGTTCGAAGACCCGATAGACCCCGAACCCGACGACCAGCACGTAGGTGTCGTTCTTGACCGCCGCGAGCAGCACCAGCCGGTAGTGCTGCGACGATCCCGACGTCGACTGCGGGTAGGTGTCGTAGACCGCCCCGTAACCGGGGGTGTACCCGACCTGCGCGTGCGCGATCTCATACGCCGGACGGGCGTCCGGGAAGTGCGCGGACAGGTAGCTCTGCATGATCTGCTGGGGGGTGTGGCCGCTCGCGACGGCGCCGCGGACGACGATGCCGGCGGCACCGTTCGCCAGCTCGGCGTAGAACTGGTCGCTGCTCTTGCTGAAGCTGGTGAACACCGAGCTGCTCTGCGGGTACTCGACGCTCCACGACCCGTCCGAGGCGGTGAACCGCGGTCGGGCGGCGACCGCCGGCCCGACCGGCGGCGGGGCGCCGCAGCTCGGTGGGCAGTTGGTGGCGGTCCTGGGCGACGGGGTCAACGCTGTGGAGATCAGGACGAACGCTCCGGCGGCCACCACCAGGGCGAGCGCCAGGATCGCGATCACCTTGGTGTGCGAGCTGTGCCGGACGGCCGGCCGCGGCGCGGCCGAGGCACCGTTGCCCGGGTAGCCGTAGCCGTAGCCGGGTGCGCCGTGCTGCGGATAGCCCGGCTGCTGCGGATAGCCCGGCTGGTAGCCGGGCGGCGGTGGCGCCGGCGGTCGCGCGCCCTGCGGTCCCTGCGGATAGGTCACGCCGATCCCTCCTGGCTGCCCGCGGCCGGTGCGGTCGTCCCCAGGTGCAGGCGCGCCCGCGAGGCGCGTGAGGCGGCCCGGTGCGCGTACCCGCAGTGCGGGCAGAACGGCATCGACGGCACGAGTTGCTCGCAGTGCGGGCAGACCCGGGGCGCGCCGATTCCCACCTCGTGTTCCTCGTGCAGCAGCACCGCGTGCAGCCCGTACCGCAGAACCAGCAGCGCGGCGATCGCGACCACGACGTGCAGCGCCAGCAACGTGACCTGCGGCGGCTGCTCGTAGTCGATGACGCCCAGCACCGCGTAGCCGACGATCGCGACTGGCACCATCAGCCGCGCCGTCGCGAGCCATCGGCCTACGTGGCCGGACTGCGAACGCCGCCGCACCCACAGCGCCGCACCGACCAGGCCGCCGATGCTCGCCGCGGTCACCGGCACCGTCCCGCCCTGCAGCAACGCCTCGATCACGATGTTCTCGACCGGACGGTCGTGGGCCACGATGCCCGTCCGCAGCTGGGGTTCGAGCCGGGTGATGGTGGCCGCGGCGGTGAAGGCGACGGCGCCGAGCGAGCCGATCAGGTAACCGTCCAGCGACTCGTCGATGTGCGGCGGCTTCATCGCGAACGCCACGGCGGCCGGCACGAGCAGCAACAGCCCGGCCGCGGCGGGGATCAGCACGCCGTCCTGCCAGAAGTTGCCCGCGCCGCCCTCGCCGAGCAGGCTCGGCCCGATCGAGTGCGCGACCCGGTTGGCGGTCAGCGCGGCCCAGCCCCAGCCGAGCAGGGCGCCGAGGACGGCGGCGACCGCGAGCAGCTTGAGCGGCAGGTCCTCGTAGACGTCCGATTCCTGCAGGTACAGCTGGAACACCACGGGAACGCCGAGGGCGGCCACCGCGATCATCGGTGCCTGCAGCCGCAGTGCTGCGAGCACCACCAGCGCCACCACGAGCAGCACGACCGCGATCCGGAACGGCGCGCGTGAGCGGTGCGGCAGGTGGGGGAACAGCGAGGAGACGAGGCTGAGGCGCAGCACGTGCTCGCCGGGCGCTGCGGCGTAGGAGTGTGCGCGGAACGTCTTGCCCGCGCCGTCCTGGTGCAGCGCGAGGTGGCGGCCGCACGCGCCGCAGAACACGCCGTCGGGCACGTCGTTGCCGCACGTGGGGCACTGCGCCGTGGGCACCCCGGCGCCGGTCGGCCCGGCGGTCGCGTCCGGCGTCCGGTCGGTCATGATCCCGCCTTCTGAGCAGCCTGCAGCGCCTTGACCAGCGTCGCCGTGTCGGGTGTGCCGAGCCCGGTCAGGTAGTCGAAGCCCTTGCTCGCGACGTAGGGGAAGTTGCCGCCCAGGGTGACGTCGTGGAAGGCGGACGGGGTGGTCCGCGCGGCCTGGTACAGCAGCGGATTGATGTCACCGAGGGGCTTGCCGCCGTGCGCGTCGAGGTACTGGTTCATCATGACCGTCAGCGCCGACCAGATCGGCGCCGCCTGCGAGGTGCCGCCGCCCTGGACGACGTGGCCGTCGATCACGACCTTGACGCCGGTCACCGGGTCGGCGTCGGCGGCGACGTCCGGGGTGAGCCGATGGGTGGTGTCGGTGACCGAGCTCAAGGCCGGTCCTTGCTGCCAGGACGGCCGCGCGAACGTCGTGCTCGGACCGCCGCTGGTGCCCTGCTGCAGGGCAAAGCTGGACCACGCTTCCTCCGACACCCAGCCGCCGCCGGCGTCGGTGTCGAGCTGCGTGCCGCCGACCACGGTCATGCTCGGCGGGGTGCTGATCGTGTTGACGCCGACGTCGAGCTGGGAGGGCGCGCTGCCGAAGTCGTTGTCACGCGGGTTGCCCTTGCACTCGAGGCCGCCGGTGTCGCCGGAGGACATGAACGCCGACGAGCCCTGCGCGGCGGCCTGCTGGAGGGCGTCCTGCATCGGCTGCAGGTCGGCCGCGCTGAACAGCCGGTCGCAGAGCACGCCGAGGGACAGGCTCCACACCGCGCCGGGATACTTCTGCGCCACCGTCTTGTAGGAGCCGGCGATGCTGCTCATGTAGTCGGCCAGTGACTGTCCGTGCCAGGCGGCGCCGGCGTTGAACACGACGAGCTTGGCGTCCGGCACGATCGCGTGGGCGACCTCGAGATCCATCTCGGTCTCGCCCTCGACCTTGCCCGGCATGCTCGAGTCGAGCACGGGTGTGAACCGGCTCGTGCCGCTCAGCCGGGCGTACCGGTCCATGTCGGCCTGGGTGTAGCCGTCGATCTCGAAGAACACGATCGTCTTCCCTTTACCGGTGTAGCCGGACTGCGCGAGCGGGGCGGCGTCGTAGGCGCGCAGCAGCGTGTTCGGCATCAGCCCGCCGGCCGGTACGTCCGCGTGGAAGCCGCCGGGCGGCAACGCCGTGGTCACCTTCGGGGTGTAGCTCAGGATGGATCCGACGTCGGTCACCGCGCCGCGCAGCGCCCGCGGCACC
>DATBTJ010000075.1:0-18534 GCA_036559305.1 Jatrophihabitans sp. | reverse complement strand
AGGTCGAGCGCGGTCACCTTCTCGGTGGTCGCCGTGCGCGCGGACAGCACGATGATCGGCGTGCTCGCGTAGGCGCGCACGCCCTTGATCACGTCCATCCCGCTGATGTCGGGCAGCCCGAGGTCGAGCAGGATCACGTCGGGCTCCTCGGCCGCGGCGGCGCTCAGCGCCCGGGTACCCGTCTCGGCCTCCGTGACGTCATAGCCGCGGGCGGTGAGGTTCATCGCGAGCGCGCGCAGCAGCGACCGCTCGTCCTCGACCACCAGCACCCTCGTCATGACGTGCTCTCCGTGAGTTCGACGACCAGCGTCGCCCCGCCACCGGGAGTCTCCTCGGCGAACACCCGGCCGCCCATCGCCTCGGTGAACCCGCGCGCGATCGCCAGGCCGAGCCCGACGCCCGCGCCGTTGCTGGGTGCATCGCCCTTGCGTTGGAAGGCGGCGAACACCGCGTCGGCGTCGCCGGCGGGGATGCCCGGACCGCGGTCGATCACCCGCAGTTCGACCCGTCCGGCATGCGCGCTGCCGGTGATCGCGACCCGCGCGTCGGACGGCGAGTAGCGCAGGGCGTTCTGGACGAGGTTCGCTGCCACCCGCTCGAGCAGGCCGGCGTCGGCGTCGACGAGCGGCAGATCGGCGGGCACGTCGAGGTCGAGTGGTGCGTCCGGCGGCGCGGCATGGTCGAGCGCGCGCAGCACGACGTCGTCGAGGGCGACCGGTGCCATGAGCACCGGCAGGACGCCGGCCTGGAGCCGGGACAGATCCAGCAGGTTCGTGACGAGATCGGTCAACCGGTCCAGCGAGGTGTCGGCATTGGCGAGCAGCTCGTGGCGGTCGGCCTCGGACCACTCGACGTCCTCGGCCAAGAGGCTCGACACCGCTGCCTTGGCTGCCGCGATCGGCGTGCGCAGATCGTGACTGACCGCGTTCAGCAGCGCGGTGCGCGCGCGCTCGGACTCGGCGAGCGGCTCGACGGCGCTTGCCGCTTCGACAAGTTGACGTTGCCGATACGCCACGGCAACCTGCGCGGCAAAAGCGGACAGGATGCGCTGGTCGTCGCCGGACAGCTGCCGTCCGCGCAGCGCCAGCTTGGTGTTCTCGTCGATCTCGGCCAGCGCCTCTCCGTCGGACGGCTGACGCGGTGCGGACGGCCCCCGCGAGGCGAGCACGCGCCACGACGCACCGGGCTCGCGCTGCAGAAGGCTGACGCTCTGCATGCCGAAGGTCTCTTGCACGCGGGTGAGCAACGCGTCCAGCGCCTGCTCGCCGCGGAGCAGGCTGCCCGCGAGCGTCGACAGGGTCTCGGCCTCGGCGCTGCGTCGGGACGCGAGCGACGAGCGGCGCGCGGACAGGTCGACCACGCGCGACACCAGCATCGCGACGGCGAGGAACACGATCAGCGCGATGATGTTCTGCGCGTCGGTGATGGTGAAGGTGTGCAGCGGTGGGGTGAAGAAGAAGTTGAGCACCAGGATGCCGACGATGGCCGTGCCCAGCGCCGGCCAGAACCCGCCGATCAGGCTGGTGACGACGATGATCAGCAGGTAGACCGACAGATCGGTGGCGAGTCCCACGTTGCTGCGCAGCCCGATGAGCACCGGCGTGGCGATTGCCAGTAGGGCGGCCGCGACGCCGAGCCCGGTCAGCCGGCGGCGCGCCGTGAGGCCGTAGCCGAGGCGCGGCAGCCGCAGCCCGCGGCCGGCGTAGTCGTGGCTGACGATGTGCACATCGATCGGGCCGGACAGCCGGGTGACGGTGTGCCCCGTCCCGGGACCGGCGATCGCCGCAGCCCAGGGCCGGCGGCGCGACGCGCCCAGCACGACCTGGGTCGCGTCGACGCTGCGCGCGAAGTCCAGGATCGCGCGGGCGATGTCCTCGGCGACCAGGGAGTGATAGCTGCCGCCGAGTGACTCGACGAGCAGGCGCTGCGACTCCAGCCCGGCCGGGCCGACCCCGGCGACGCCGTCGCTGCGCGAGACGTGCACCGCCATGAGGTCGCCGCCGGCGCTGCGCGCCGCGATACGCGCCGCCCGGCGGATCAGCGCGTCCCCCTCCGGGCCGCCGGTGACGGCCACGACGATCCGCTCGCGCGTTTCCCACCGGCCGGTGATGCCGTGCTGCTCGCGATAACGCTGCATCCCCTCCTCGACGCGGTCGGCGAGCCAGAGCAGGGCGAGCTCGCGCAGGGCGGTCAGGTTGCCCGGCCGGAAGTAGTTGCCCAGCGCCGCGTCGATCTTCTCCGGCGGGTAGATGTTGCCGTGCGCCATCCGTCGGCGCAGCGCTTCGGGCGTCATGTCGACCAGCTGCACCTGAGCGGCGGCGCGTACCACCGCGTCCGGGATGGTCTCGCGTTGCGGCACTCCGGTGATCGTCTCGACCACGTCGTTCAACGACTCCAGGTGCTGCACATTGACGGTGCTCAGCACGTCGATGCCTGCCTCGAGCAGCGTTTCGACGTCCTGCCAGCGCTTCTCGTGCGGGCCCGAACCCGGCACGTTGGTGTGCGCGAGTTCGTCGACGAGCGCGAGCTGCGGGCGCCGCCGTAGGATCGCGTCCAGATCCATCTCTTCGAACTGCGCGCCGCGGTAGACGACCCGCTTGCGTGGCACCACCTCGAGACCCTCGATGCGCTCGGCGGTGAGTGCCCGGCCGTGGGGCTCGACGAAGCCGACCACCACGTCCGTCCCGCGGCCCGCGCGCCGGTGCGCCTCGTCGAGCATGTCGACCGTCTTGCCCACGCCAGGAGCCGCACCGAGGTAGATGCGCAGGCTGCCGCGGGTGCTCACAGTCACACACAACAGCATGCGCCGTGCGCGATGCGCGAGAACGGCGTGTCGATGTCGTGAAATCGTCCGCTGCGAGGGTTGTCGAGGGCGTGCGGCGGCCCAACATTCGATCCGTGACTGATTTCGTGTTCGTGCTGCTCACGCTCGCCGCGTTCGCACTGCTCGCGCTGATCGGCAAGGCGGTCGAGAAGCTGTGACAACCGGAGTGAACGCTGATCAACGCTTCGCGGGGCCACGCTGTTCGCCGGCGGTGACGCTGTGACCAACGCCGTCGGGCTCGTCCTCGCCGTGCTGTTCACCGGCTTCCTGGTGTTCGCGCTGCTGTTTCCCGAGAAGTTCTGATGAGTGACACCGTGGCCGGGGTGCTGTTCCTCGGCACGCTGATCCTGGCCCTCGGCCTGGTGCACCGACCGCTCGGCGGCTACCTCGCGCACGTCGTGTCCACTCCGCGGCACCTGCGCCTCGAACGCGTCCTCTACCGCCTCGGCGGTGTCGACCCGGACGCTGACCAACCCGCCGGTGCGTACCTGCGTTCGGTGCTCTCGTTCAGCGCGGTGTCGGTGCTGCTGCTCTACGCGTTCCTGCGCGTGCAGCAGCAACTCGGCCATCCGTACGCCGTACCGCAGATGTCGGCCGACCAGTCGTGGAACACGGCCGCCAGCTTCGTCACCAACACCAACTGGCAGTCCTACTCGGGCGAGAACGCGCTCGGCTACGTCGTCCAGACGGCCGGCCTCGCGGTGCAGAACTTCCTCTCGGCCGCCGTCGGCATCGCGGTGGCGATGGCGCTGGTGCGCGGGTTCGCGCGGAACCGCACTGATCGGCTGGGCAACTTCTGGGTCGACCTGACCCGCCTGTGCCTGCGCGTGTTGCTGCCGATCTCGATCGTGTTCGCGATCGTGTTCATCGGCGCCGGCATGGTGCAGAACTTCCACGACTACCAGACCGTGCACACCCTCGCCGGTGGCACGCAGACCATCACCGGCGGCCCGGTCGCCTCCCAGGAAGTGATCAAGGAATTGGGGACGAACGGCGGCGGCTTCTACAACGCCAACTCCGCGCACCCGTTCGAGAACCCGACGACCTGGACGAACTGGCTCGAGATCTTCCTGTTGTTGTGCATCCCGTTCTCGCTGCCGCGCACCTTCGGCCTGCTGGTGGGTGACAAGCGGCAGGGCCGAGCCATCGTCCTGGTCATGGCGTCGTTGGCCGTGCTCAGCGTGGTGCTGATGCTGGGCTTCCAGCTAGCCCACCACGGGACGGTGCCGACCGCGGTCGGCGCCTCGACCGAAGGGACCGAGACGCGCTTCGGCGTCCCGAACTCGGCGGTGTTCGCGACCGGGACGACGCTGACCTCGACCGGCGCGGTGGACAGCTTCCACGACTCCTACACCAGCCTCGGCGGCGCGATGACGTTGCTGAACATGATGCTCGGCGAGGTCGCGCCCGGCGGCACCGGATCGGGCCTGTACGGAATTCTGATCCTGGCCGTCCTGACGGTCTTCGTGGCCGGTCTGATGGTGGGCCGAACGCCCGAGTACCTCGGCAAGAAGCTCGGCGCCCGTGAGGTGAAGTTCGCCTCGCTCTACCTGCTGACCACGCCTGCGGTCGTCCTCATCGGGACGGCGGTGGCGATGGCGCTGCCGGGCGAGCGTGCGTCGATGCTGAACACCGGCCCGCACGGGCTGTCCGAGGTGCTGTACGCGTTCACCTCGGCCGCGAACAACAACGGCAGCGCGTTCGCC
Organism: Jatrophihabitans sp.; assembly: GCA_036559305.1. GTDB lineage: Bacteria > Actinomycetota > Actinomycetes > Mycobacteriales > Jatrophihabitantaceae > RYN-133. The sequence goes on along the minus strand of DATBTJ010000075.1, from coordinate 14,004 downwards.
GGCATCTCGGTGAACACCCAGTGGTACAACACCGCACTCGGGCTGGCGATGCTGTTCGGGCGCTTCCTGCCCATGGTCTTCGTGATCGGCCTGGCCCGCTCGCTCGCGTTGCAGAAACCCACCCCGGCCTCGGCCGGCACCTTGCCCACCCACCGCTCGCTGTTCGTCGGCATGGTCACCGGCGTGACCGTCATCGTCGTCGCGCTCACCTACTTCCCGGCGCTCGCGCTGGGACCACTCGCAGAAGGACTCCACTAGATGTCTGTGAAGGCCGGGTTGCTGGACCCGAAGATGCTCGCGACGTCGACCCCCGCGGCGTTCGCGAAGCTCGATCCCCGCACCCTGTGGCACAACCCGGTGATGCTGCTGGTCGAAGCAGGCGCAGTGTTCACGACCGTCATCGCGATCGCCGACCCCTCGCTGTTCGCGTGGCTGATCGTGGTCTGGCTCTGGCTGACCGTGCTGTTCGCCAACCTGGCCGAGGCGGTCGCCGAAGGACGCGGCAAGGCCCAGGCCGACGCGTTACGACGGGCCAAGACCGACACCATCGCCCGGCGCCTGCGCGCCGACGGCAGCGAGGAGCAGGTGCCCGCGCCGGACCTGCGCCAGGGCGATCGCGTCGTGTGCCAGGCCGGCGACGTCATTCCCGGCGACGGCGACGTCGTCGAGGGCATCGCCAGCGTCGACGAGAGCGCGATCACCGGCGAGAGCGCACCGGTCATCCGCGAGAGCGGCGGCGACCGCAGTTCGGTCACCGGCGGCACGCGCGTCCTCAGCGACCGGATCGTCGTCGAGATCACCCAGAAACCCGGCGAGAGCTTCATCGACCGGATGATCGCGCTCGTCGAGGGCGCCAGCCGGCAGAAGACGCCGAACGAGATCGCGCTGAACATCCTGCTCGCCTCGCTGACGATCATCTTCCTGCTCGCCACGGTGACCCTGCAGCCACTCGCCATCTTCTCGAAGGCGAACCAGCCCGGAATCCCCGACTCCGCCGCACTGAACGGGCAGGGCATCACCGGCATCGTCCTGGTGTCACTGCTGGTCTGCTTGATCCCGACCACGATCGGCGCGCTGCTGTCGGCCATCGGCATCGCCGGCATGGACCGGCTGGTCCAGCGCAACGTGCTGGCGATGAGCGGACGGGCGGTCGAGGCCGCCGGCGACGTCAACACGCTGCTGCTCGACAAGACCGGCACGATCACACTCGGCAACCGACAGGCGACCGACTTCGTGCCGGTCCCGGGCGTGGCGCTCGCCGAGCTGGCCGGGGCTGCCCAGTTGTCCTCGCTGGCCGACGAGACGCCCGAGGGCAGATCGATCGTCGTGCTGGCCAAGAACGAGTACGGCTTGCGTGAGCGCGAGGTGCACGACGCGCACTTCGTCCCCTTCACCGCGCAGACGCGGATGAGCGGGGTCGACGTCGACGGCCGGGAGATCCGCAAGGGGGCGGCTTCGGCAGTGATCAGGTGGGTGGTGGAGCACGGCGGCACGATCCCGCCTGACGCGGGCGAGGCGGTCGACGCGATCAGTGCCGGTGGCGGCACGCCGCTCGTCGTCGCCGAGCGCTGCGACGGCTCGGCCCGGGTGCTCGGCGTGGTCGCGCTCAAGGACATCGTCAAGCAGGGCATGGCCGAACGCTTCGACGAGCTGCGCCGCATGGGCATCCGCACCGTGATGATCACTGGAGACAATCCACTGACAGCCAAGGCGATCGCCGACGAAGCGGGGGTCGACGACTACCTGGCCGAGGCGAAGCCGGAAGACAAGATGGCTCTGATCAAGCGCGAGCAGGAGGGCGGCAAGCTCGTCGCGATGACCGGCGACGGCACCAACGACGCGCCCGCGCTCGCGCAGGCCGACGTCGGGGTCGCGATGAACAGCGGGACGTCGGCGGCCAAGGAGGCCGGCAACATGGTCGACCTCGACTCCGACCCGACGAAGCTGATCGAGGTCGTCGAGATCGGCAAACAGCTGCTCATCACCCGTGGTGCGCTGACCACGTTCTCCATCGCCAACGACGTCGCGAAGTACTTCGCGATCATCCCGGCGATGTTCGCCGCGGTGTATCCCGGCCTCGACAAGCTCAACGTCATGCGGCTGCACTCGCCCGAGTCGGCCATCCTGTCCGCGGTCGTGTTCAACGCGCTGGTCATCGTCGCGCTGATCCCGCTCGCGCTGCGCGGTGTGCGTTACACGCCGTCGAGCGCGAGCGCGATGCTGCGCCGCAACCTGCTGATCTACGGCCTCGGCGGGGTCATTGCGCCGTTCATCGGCATCAAACTCATCGACCTCGTCGTGACACTCATTCCCGGGATCGGGTGACCTCGCATGCATGCCTACCTTCGTCAGTCCGTATCGGCCGTGCGTATGTTCGTCGTGCTGTCGGTCTTGTTCGGCGTGCTGTACCCGCTCGTGATCACCGCGATCGCGCAGGTGCCGGGACTGCAGTCCCGCGCGAACGGGTCGCTGCTGCACCGCGACGGCGCGGTCGTCGGCTCGGGGTTGATCGGCCAGAGCTTCACCGACGCCCGGGGCCGTCCGATCCTCAAGTACTTCCAGTCCCGCCCGTCCGCCGCCGGGAAGGGCTACGACCCGACCGCGACGAGTGCGAGCAACCTCGGGCCCGAGTCGATCGTCGACGCACCCGGCGCCCCGAGCCTGCTCACCCAGGTCTGCGCGCGCAGCGCGGCGATCGGCAAGACCTACGGGGTGGACGGTTCACGTCCGTTCTGCGCCGACGGCGTCGGCGCCGTGCTCGCGGTCTTCTACGCCGGGCCGGGCTATCACGGGGCGGTGACCCGGGTCGTCAGCCTGAATCAGCCGTGCCCGGCCCGGCCGTTCCTGACCACCTACCAGGGCGTGCCGGTGCAGTGCGCCGTGAAGAAAGCGGACTACTCGCGCGGGAAGGTCGTGCCGATCCGCGGGGACGCGCCGGCGCACCCGGCCGTCCCCGCCGACGCGGTGACCGCGTCCGGGTCGGGACTGGACCCGGAGATCAGCCCGGCCTACGCGAGGCTGCAGGAGCCCATCGTCGCAAGGGCGCGCGGAATCGGCGTGGCGCAGGTAGCGGCGCTTGTCGGGCAGTACGAGAAGGGCCGCGATCTCGGCTTCCTGGGCGAGCCGCGGGTGAACGTGCTGCAGCTCAACCTCGCACTTGACGCGAAGTACCCCGTCGCCGGGTAGGCGTGAGGAAGTCGTGAGTGGCCCGTGACGGCCGCGTAGCAACGGCGGACACGAGGGAGCGAGCGAGGTTCGATCGAATCGTGGAGCTCGTCAACTTTGCTATCGCCGTGGTGCTGGTCGCCGTGGCCTGGGTGCTGGTGGTGGAGCTGCTCGCGCTGTGGGATCAGCACGACCGTCGCGAGCACCACCGCCGGTGACCGCGGCCCCGGCCACCGTCGACGTCCCGGAGCGGATGGCCTATCGGCTCAAACGCGTGGCGCTGGGTAAACCGCTCGTCACCTCGCAGCTGCACGAGGAGCGGCTGTCGAAGAAGACCGCGCTCGGCGTGCTGTCGAGCGACTGCATCTCCAGCTCGGCGTACGGCACCGAGGAGATGCTCATCTTCCTGTTGCCGGCATTCGGGCTGGCGGGCTTCCACATCCTGATGCCGCTCACGTTCGTCGTGTTGGCAGTCCTGCTCGTCATGACCGCGCTGTACCGGCAGGTCGTGATGATCTACACCCAGGCCGGTGGGTCGTACGTCGTCGCCCGCGAGAACTTCGGCCCGAAGGTTGCCCAGATCGCCTCGGTCGCGCTGCTCATCGACTACATCGTCACGGTTGCGGTGCAATCCGCTGCCGGCACGGCGGCGCTGGTCACCCTGGTTCCCACCCTGCACGCGTTCAGCGAGCCGATCACGGTGGCCGTGGTGCTCGGCCTCGCCTATGGCAACCTGCGGGGCGTCCGCGAGGCGGGCCGGGCGTTCGCGTTCCCGACCTACTTCTTCGTCGCAACGGCAGGGCTGGTCGTGGTCATCGGCGTACTGCGCTCGATCGTCGGTGACCTGCCGGTGCTGCCGCACGTGTCGGGAATGATCGGTGTCCACGACAGTCACAGCGCGATCTTCACCGGCGCGGCGATCTTCGTCCTGCTGAAGGCGTTCGCGAACGGCGGTGCGTCACTGACCGGGCTCGAGGCGATCTCGAACGGGGTCAGCGCCTTCAAGAAGCCGGTCGGGCGCAACGCGCGCAAGACGCTGACCGTCATGAGCGTCATGCTCGGCAGCCTGGTGCTCGGCATCTCCTACCTGTCGTTCCAGACGCACGCGACCCCGTACGAGAGCGGCACACCGACGGTCATCGGCCAGGTCGCGCACGCCGTGTTCGGCCACAGCTGGTACGGCAACGTCGGCTTCGACCTCGTCCAGATCGCCACGGCGCTGATCCTGATCACCGGTGCCAACACGCCGTTCACCGGCTTCCCGTTCCTCGCCAGCTTCATCGCCGAGGACTCGTTCCTGCCGCGTCAGCTGACCCGGCGCGGGCACCGGCTGGCCTTCAGCAACGGCATCGCCGTGCTCACGGTCGCGGCGCTCACGCTGATCCTCGTCGTGGGCACCAAGGTCGACGCCCTGATCCCGTTCTACGCGATCGGGGTGTTCACCGGTTTCTCGATGGCGGGCTACGGCATGGCGCAGTACTACCGCACCCGTCGGGTGGCCGGCTGGCGGCGGCGGGTCGCGGTGTGCCTGACCGGCGGCGTGGTCTCGACGCTGGTCGTGCTGATCTTCGCCGTCGTGAAGTTCAACCAGGGCGCCTGGCTGGTCGTCGTGCTCTTCCCGGTGCTCTGGCTGGTGCTGATGCGGCTCAACCGCCGCTACCGCGCCGAGGCGCATGCGCTCGACCTCGTCACCTGGATCCGGGCCGACCAGGCGGAGGCGCCGCACTACGCGCGGCACACCGTGCTCGTGCTCGTCGACCGGCTCGACCTCGCCGTGCTGCGCGCGTTGCGCTACGCCGGCAGCCTGCGCCCGACGTCGGTCCACGCGGTGCACTTCATGCTCGACGACCAGGTCGCCGAGCAGCTGCGGCGCGACTGGATCGATCGTGGGCTCGGTGACCGGATGCCGCTGGTCATGGTCGAGTGCGAGGACCGGCGCCTGGTCCGCAGCGTCGGCGAGTACGCCATGAACACCGTGGTCGCCGACCGCGCCGAGGTCACCGTGCTGCTGCCGCGCCGGACGTTCGGACGGGTCTCGCAACGGCTGCTGCACGACCGCACCGCCGACCGCATCGCCGAGGCGGTGAGCCGCATCGCGCACGTGGCGGCGACGATCGTCCCCTTCGACACCATGCTGCCGCACGAGCAGATCGAGCGGCTCGAATCGCGCCAGCAGGAAGCCGCCCGCGAACCCGCGCTGAGCGACCCGTGCGGGCCCGGCGAGGACGCGCTGCGTCCCGCCGACGGGGTGACCCCGATCGGTCAGGTGAGCTGGAGGCAGAAGGTGACCGTCGAGGGCCGCATCAAGGCCATGCAGGTCGGCACCACCGCGGGCCGCTCGCTGGAGGTGCAGGTCTTCGACGGCACCGGTGGGGTGCGCCTGCTGTTCTTCGGACGGACGAGCATCGCCGGCATCGAGCCGGGCACGGTGGTGCGGGCGACCGGGCGGGTCGGCGAGTACAAGGGCCATCTCGCGCTGGCCAACCCGTACTACGAGCTGGTGCAGTGTCGCTAACGCGCGCCTGGCAGAACCAGACCCGGCCCTACGAGCGCTGAGCCAGCACCGCCGTGCGGCGCATCTCGTTGCGCACGATCATCACGCCCTCGTCGAGGCCCATGCCGGGACGGGCCAGCACCTGGTCGGCCGCGCAGGCCATCGCGACCTGGGCGCACACCCGGGCCGAGATGTCGGTGTCGTTGCAGCTTCCGCCGCAGTAGGCCGCCAGCCCGCTGCGCCGGGCGAGCAGCAACGCCTCGACGGTGTTGCCGATGCCGCCGAGGTCCGGGGTCTTGACGTGGATGACGTCGGCGGCACCCGCCGCGCAGAACAGCTCGATGTCTTCGAGGGTGTTGCACCATTCGTCCACGACCAGTTCCACCCGCGGGGTGCGGTCGGCCAGGGCCGCCCGCAGCTTCGCGTAGAACTCGACCTGCGCCTCGCGGGAGCCGGCGTCGACCGGGTGCTCGATGCGCAGCGAGAACGGATCGGCCAGCCTGCCCAGCCCCGCCAGGTAGTCGGCCACGGTGTCGACGTCGTGGCCCAGGGCGAGCCCGACCGTGCCGTAGGTGTCGATGTGCAGCCGGGGCACGTACGTGGGGTCGCCGCGCAGTTCGAGCACGCGACGGCGCAGGAACGTGACGTACTCACCGAGCAGCCGGCCGTCGGCACCGAGCTTGTCCGCGACGCTGTTGATCAGCCCGTGCGGCATCGAGTCGATCCGCTTGAGAATCATCTTGTCCACCGCGCCGTAGCGGTCGTCACCGGACTGCGCGAACACCGGGCGCGGCACCAGCTCCGTGCCGGTCGCGTACTCATCGCGCACCACCTCGGCCATCGTGCTGCGCCGGGCCCGGGCGGCGGCGTCGAGCAGCGCCTGGCTGACCCCGTACCGCACCGCGGTGTGCAGCGGCGCGCCGTCGACGCGGACCGCCTCGACCTGCTCGGCGAGCGCGCGGAAAGACTTGAGCGGGCGGCCCGTGAGCAGCGGGGCGACGTGCTGCTCGACGGCGGCGCTCGCGAGGCCGGCGTCGAGCACCGGGTCACGTCCGGTCACACCGGCGTACTGCACGGTGACGCAGTCGCCGACCGCGACCTGGCCGTCGTCGAGCACCAGCAGCACCGACACCGCCGGGGCAGGCTGGCGGATCGCGGTGAAGCCGGGCGTGACGGGCCGGCCGACGTAGGTGAACCCGTCGTGTTTCGCACCGGCCCGGATCGCCGCCTGGTCGTCGACGAAGAAGCCGCCTTCGCCCGGCACGCACAGGACGCGCTCGATACCGGTCACGGTCGTCACTCGGCGATGTCGCGGGTGAGGATCACCGTGTTGATGAACATGCGGAACAACCGGACCGGGTCGTCCGAACTCAACCGGACGGTCGCTGTCCCGGAGCGCTCGACGCCGGTGACCCAGGTGGCCATGTCGGCGAGATCGGCGTTGCGGAAGTCCACCTCGAGCGTGGCAGGAAGCTCGATCGCCGGCGGCGCGGCCGACTCGAGCGAGCGGACGGCGTCGGCGGCCCGGTCGCGGATCAGCTCGCACGCCTCGTCCGGGTGCAGGCTGTCGGCGGCGAAGCGTGAGATCGCGGTCTTGACCACCGCGGCGTGGATGCCCGGACTGACCTTGGCCGCCTCGGCGGCGGTGATGTCGTCGCCGGTCACGAGCACGATCGGGACGCCGTGACCGAGCGCGACGAGCGCGTTGATGCCCGACTCGCCGACGACCGTGCCGTTGAGCCGCACCTCCGCGATCGCGCGCGGGTTGTAGGTGTGCGACAAGGGCGCGGAACTGGACATCGACCCGTGGTAGGACACGAAGAAGATCGCGTCGAAGCTGTCGTCGAGGCCCTGCATCATGTACATCGGCTTGTGCCGTCCGGACAGGTACCGGGCGCGGGCGGCGAGCTGCTCGGGCCGCAGGTTCTGCATCTTCGAGTGCGAGTCGTTGACCACGAACGTGTCGGCACCCGCCGACTGCGCACCCTCGATCGCGGCGTTGACCTCGTTCTGCAGCAGCAGCCGGTAGTGCTCGTACTCGGGCTCGCCGAGCAGGCACTGCCCCCAGTCGACCACCCCCGCCGTGCCCTCCATGTCGGAGGAGATGAAGATCTTCACGCGTGCCTCCTCGGCCGGATCTCGGGTTCGGTGCTCGCCGGGGTGAGCACCGCATAGGTCGAACCGTGCTGCCCGGCGGCGCCACCGTGGCGGCCGTCCGGGGTGAGGGCCAGCGCTCGCAGCTCGGCGCGGAACGGGTCGGGCAGCCCGGCCGCCTCGGCGAGCATCGCCGCGCACGCCGCCTCGGGGTCGTCGCCCGCCGCGAGCCGGTCGACGATGTGGCGCGCGCCGGTGGCGCGCATGCTCAGCTCGCCGCGGCCGGTGCAGGCCGCGGCGCCGAAGCGCAGGTCGCAGTAGTTGCCGGCGCCGGGCACGGCCGAGTCGCCGACGCGGCCCGGGTGCTTGAACGGGTAGCCGCTGGTCGACACGCCGGCCACCAGCTCGCCGGAGGCGTCCAGGGCGATGACGTTGATCGTCCCCCACAGGCCCTCGTGCGGGGTGAGCCGCTGCACCAGCGCGCGCGCCGACTCGCGGTAGGCGCGGTCGCCGTCGGTCGCGGCGGTGTTCTCGCCCTCGACCGATTCCTCGGCGCCGTGCAGCACCGTCTGCCACTCGGCCCGCGACTCGGGGGTGAGCAGCTCGGCCTGCTCGAAGCCGCACTCGGCGGCGAACAGTTCGGCGCCGGCGCCGACCAGCAGCGCGTGCTGCGGCAGCCGTTCCAGCACGGCGCGGGCGATCGAGATGGGGTTCGGGTACCCCCGCACGGCGGCGACGGCACCGAAGGCGCGCGACGAGCCGATCATCACCGAGGCGTCGAGTTCGACCACGCCCTGCGCGTTCGGCAGTCCGCCGGTCCCGACGTAGTGGTCGGCGAGGTTGTCCTCGCAGCGGCGCAGCGCCGCCTCGACCGCGTCGAGCGCGCTGCCGCCGTCGCGCAAGATCGCCATGCCGGCGGGCAGGCCGATCTCGCTGCGCTCACTGCCGATGATGACGGGCTCACGGGCCGCCGCGGTCATCTCATGTCCTCGTCTCGGACGTGCCAACACGCTGCGGCGCGCGAGGTGCCGTTCGCGACGCGCAGCAACGCCGGCTCCTCCACACAGGCGTCCATCGCCACCGGGCAGCGCGGGCGGAACCTGCAGCCGACCGGCTCGCCCTCGACCGCTGCTGCGCCGAACGGCGACTCGTCGGCCTCCGGCTCGCCGTCGACGACCGCGAGCGGGTCGGCGGTGCCGGTGGGTTCGGCGCCGCGCGCCGGGGCGAGCATGCGCGGCACCGAATCGAGCAGCAGCCGGGTGTACGGGTGCTGCGCGTCGGTGAACACCGAGGTGGTGTCGCCGGTCTCGACGATGCGGCCGCGGTACATCACCGCGATCCGGTCGCTGACCTGCCGCACCACCGCCATGTTGTGCGAGACGAAGATCATCGACAGTCCGAGGGAGTCCTTGAGGTCGAGCAGCAGGTTGATGATCGTCGCCTGCACCGACACGTCGAGGGCCGAGACCGGCTCGTCGGCGATCAGCACCTCGGGCTCGAGGGCGAGGGCGCGGGCGATGCCGATGCGCTGCCGCTGCCCGCCGCTGAACTGCCGGGGCGTACGCCGCAACGCGTCGTGCGGCAGGCCGACCAGGTCGAGCAGTTCGCGGCAGCGCTCACCGACCCGCTCGCGCGGCACGACCCGGTGGTAGCGCAGCAACTCCGTCAGCGTCTGACCGACCGTCATCCGCGGGTTGAGCGAGCTGTACGGGTCCTGGAACACCATCTGCACCCGGCGGCGCTGCTCGCGCGTGGGTCCGGTCGAGACGTCGTCGGCGCCGTAGCGGATCGCGCCGGCGGTCGGGCTGTACAGGCCCATGACGCACCGGCTCAGCGTCGACTTGCCGCACCCGGACTCGCCGACCAGGCCGAGCGTCTCGCCCTTGCGCAACACCAGGTCGACGCCGTCGACCGCCTTGACGACGTGCGCCGGGACACCGCGCAGCCGGTCGGCCCAGCTGCGTCGGCCCGGGAAGTACTGCTTCAGCCCCTCGATGGCCAGCACGTCCGTGGGCGCGGTCTGCTTGTCGATGAAAAGCGCGGTCACGGTGCCGTCTCCAGATTCGACTCGACGTTCGCCGCGGCGTCGGGCTGCTCGGACCATTCCGGCCACTGCGCCGCCGTCGCGTGCCGCAGGCAGGCCGAGTGGTGGTCGCGCGGACCGACCTGCACCCGGTCCGGGTCCTGCTGCTCGCACTCCGCCTCGGCAAACAGGCAGCGGGGCGCGAACGCGCAACCCTGCGGCGGATCGGTGAGATCCGGGGGCTGGCCGGTGATGGTCAGCAGCCGGTGCATCGGCTGATCGGGGTCGGGCACCGAGCGCAGCAGCGCGAAGGTGTACGGATGCCGGGTGCGCTCCAGCAGGTCGTGCACGTCGCCGTCCTCGACGACCCGGCCGGCGTACATGACGTACACCCGCGAGCAGGTCTGGCTGACCACCGCGAGGTCGTGGCTGACCAGCACCAGGCCGAGCCGCTGCTCGCGGCGCAGGCCGTCGATCAGCGCGAGCACCTGCGCCTGGATGGTGACGTCCAGGGCGGTGGTCGGCTCGTCGGCCAGGATGACGCGCGGCTCGGCCGACAACGCGATCGCGATGCACACCCGCTGCCGCATTCCGCCGGACAGCTCGTGCGGGTAGGCGCGGAAGCGGCGCTCCGGCTCGGGGATGCCGACCTGGTGCATCAGTTCGATCGCCCGGGCATGGGCCGCCGAGCTGGACATGCCCAGCCGGTGCCGAGGGGTCTCGGTGATCTGTTCGCCGATGCGCATCACCGGGTTGAGCGCGGTCAGCGAGTCCTGGAACACCATGCTCATCGACTCGGTGAGCAGCTTGCGGCGGCGCCGCTCCGGCAGGCCGGTGACGTCCTTGCCGTCGAGCAGGATCGTGCCGCCGGTGATCTCGGCCGGGTAGGGCAGCAGACCGAGCAGGGCGCGCAGGGTGATCGACTTGCCCGATCCGGACTCACCGACCAGACCGATGGCCTCGCCCTCGTCAAGGGTGAGCGACACGCCCCGGACGGCCTGGAGATCACCGTGCGGCAACGGGATGTCGACCCGGAGGTCGTGGGCCTCGAGCAGGGTCATTTTCGGCTGAACCTCTCGACCAGGCCGTCCGCGATCAGCGCGAGCGCGAGACCGGTGACCACGACGGCGAGACCGGGGATGGTGGTCAGGTACCACTGCGTGAGCAGGAACTGCTGGCCGTCCTGGATCATCGAGCCCCAGTCCGGCGTGGGCGGCGGGACGCCGAGGCCGAGGTAGCCGAGCGTCACGATCGCAAGGATCGTCAGCACGATGTCGCTCATCGAGTAGACGATCGCCTGCAGCACCACGTTGGGCAGCAGGTGCCGCAGCAGGATGCGCCAGGTCGGCAGCCCGCTCGCCCGGGCGGCAAGGATGTACTCCTGCTCCTTGGCGACCAGCGTCTCGCCGCGCACGATGCGGCAGTAGGCCACCCAGCCGACCATCGTGATGGCGACGTAGATGCTGCCGGTGCCGGCGCCGAGGGCGAAGACCAGCGCAATGACCAGGACGAAGAACGGGAAGGCGACCACCACGTCGACGACCCGCATGATCAGCGTGTCGGACCAGCCGCCGAACCAACCGGCCACCAGCCCCAGCAGGGTGCCGATGATGAACGGGGTGACGACGGCGAGGACGCCGACGCGCAGGTCGATGCGCGCGCCGTAGAGCAGCCTCGACAGCACGTCGCGGCCGAACTGGTCGGTGCCCAGCAGGTGGCCGGGCGAACCCGGCGCGAGTCGCGGGTGCAGCAGGTCCTGCTGGATCGGGTCGTAGGAGGTGAGCACGGGCGCCAGCACGGCGGCCAGCACGATCAGCCCGAACAGCGCGAGACCGAGGATCAGCGGCACGTTGTGCTTGCGGCGCGACCGGCGCGCCTGCAGGGTCGTCGTCCGTCCCGGGAACGGCACCGCGGTCATGTCAGCCGCACCCGGGGGTCGAGCGCGGCGTGCGCCAGGTCGGTCATGAGGTTCACGACGACGACCATGACCGCGAAGGTCAGGGTCACGCCCTGCACGATGGGGAAGTCGCGGTTGAAGATCGCGGTGATCATGAGGAACCCGATGCCGTTGAGGGCGAACACCTTCTCGACGACGAGCGTCGAACCGATCAGGTAGGCGATGTTCACACCGAGGACGGTGATGGAGGAGATGGCTGCGTTGCGCAGCGCGTGCCGCAACACCACCCGTGAGGTGCTGATGCCCTTCGACCGGGCGGTCACCACGTAGTCGCTCTGCAGCACCCGCAGCATGCTGGCGCGCAGGCTGCGTACGAGGATCGGCACAAGAGCGAGCGCGACCGTCAACGCCGGCAGGATGATCGACTTCACGTGGTTGGCGAACCCGTCGCCGAAGCCCGACGCGGGGAACGCGCCCGCCTTCAGCGACAGCAGCAGCACCAGCATGATGCCGAGCCAGAACGCCGGCATGCCCAGCCCGATCAGCGGGATCGTGCGGATGGCGTTGTCGGCGAGCTTGTTCTGCCGGCTCGCCGCCCACACCGCCAGCGGCACGCTGATGAGCACGGCGAAGACCGCACCGACCACGATCAGCCACAGCGTCGGCGCCAGGTCGTGCCAGACGAGCGAGGACACGCTGGTGTTGTACTGGTAGGACTCGCCGAGGTCACCGTGCAGCAGCCGGCCGAGGAAGGTCAGGTACTGCTGCCACAACGGCTTGTCCAGGCCGAGCTTGTGGTGCAACTCGGCAACCGCCTGGTCGGTCACGTGCGACCCGAGCAGGGTCTTGGCCGGGTCGCCCGGGACCAGGTGGATCAGGAAGAAGACCAGCACGCTGATCCCGAACAGGACCGGGATCAGCGTCACCAGCCGCTTGAAGATGTAGGCCGCGTACTCCATCAGCCGAGCGACACGACACCCATGTCGTAGAGCCCGGTGGGCTTCACGAAGAAGCCCTTGACGGTGCTGCGCAGGCCGTAGGGCAGCGATTGGTAGAACAGGGGCGGCAGGAAGGCGTCCTCGGCCAGCAGCGTCTGCAGCTGGCTGTACAGCTTCTGCCGCTCGGCCGGGTCGAACGTCTTCTCGGCCTCGGACGCGAGCTGCTGTGCCTGCTTGCTGGTGTAGTTGGTCTCGAACGAGTGCCCGCCACCGGCCGGAAGTACCGCGAACTGGACCAGTTCGTCGGGATCGGCGATGTCCATCGTCCAGTAGGAGTGGCTGATGTCGTAGTTGAGCTGGCTCTGCAGGTCGTGCACCGCGCTCGGGTCGCTGTTCTGGATGTCCATGCTGATGCCCAGCTGCTTCAGCGAGGCCTGCAGGATCTGCGCGATCGCGGCGTCGGTCGAGTCACCGGACGACGCCAGGTAGGTCGTCTTGAAGCCGTGCGGCACCTTCGACTTCGCCAGCTCCGCCTTGGCCTTGGCCATGTCGTAGGTCTGGCCTGGCGTGTTCTTGTCGTAGTACGGCACGGTGGGCATCAACAGCGAGTTGGCCGCGGTGCCGTGGCCGAACAGCACGGTCTTGATCAGGGCCTCGCGGTCGATCGCGTAGGACACCGCCCGGCGCACGTGCACGTCGTCGTAAGGGGCGCGCTTCTCGTTCATCAGGATGTAGTCGGTGCGGGTGGACGGGAAGAGCACCACCGCGGCCGCCGGGTCGCCCTTGAACTGATCGAGGCTCGAGTACGGCGGGTTCTCGTTGATCTGGGCCTGACCGCCCTTGACCTGCAGCCCCCTCGTGTTGTCGTCGGGGACGACGGTCCAGGTCACCGACTCCAGGTACGGCAGCTGCTGCCCGGTGGAGTCCTTGCGCCAGTAGTTCGGGTTCTTCTTCAGCGTGATGCTCTTGCCCGTGCTCCAGGTGTCCCACATGAACGCCCCGGTACCTACCGGTGCGGTGTAGAACGCCGCCTTTGCCTTGCCCTGGTACTTGTTCGGCAGGATCCCGTTGCTCGGGCAGGCGAGGTCGGCCAGCAGCGGCGCCCACGGGTACTTGGTTTTGATCACCACGGTCTTGGCGTCCGGGGTGGTGATGGTTTCGAAGGCTGAGTTGATGAACTCCCAGCCACCCTTGGTGGAGCTCGCCTCGTCGAGGGAGAACTTCACGTCGGCAGAGGTCATCGGTGTGCCGTCGGAGAATTTGACGCCGTCCTTCAGGTGGAACGTCCAGGTCAGCTTGTCGTCGGACTGCTCCCAGGATTCCGCCAACCACGGTTCGACCTTGGTGCCGTCGGCACTGCCCACCGTCAAGGTCTCCCAGAAGTTGACATAGA